>DASTHV010000038.1:0-2841 GCA_035718045.1 Saccharimonadales bacterium (SeqCode)
GATAAGAGTTCAGCGTCTGTTTCTGTTGGTAATAACCAGACCTATATAATTGACGGCCAACGTGGATTCGTATCCGTTAATCAGGGAGGCATCTTAAAAGGCACCGGTACGGTGGGTGACCTTGATGTCAATACGGGCGGGACGGTAGCGCCCGGCCACAGCCCAGGCTGCTTGAGTACGGGTAATCTGGCTTTAAATGGTACCTACCAGGCCGAAATCGGCGGCACAACAGCCTGCACTGGTTACGATCAAATGAAGGTAACCGGTACGGTGAATCTAACCGGCAGCACACTCGTCGCCAGCCTGTACAACAATTATGTCCCTAAGGTCGGCGAAAGTTACACCATCATCGATAACGATGGCACGGACGCGGTTACCGGCACCTTTGCCAACCTAGCCGAAGGCGCTACCTTTAAAATAGGCAGCAACGTACTTAAGGTCACCTATAAGGGCGGCACTGGCAACGATGTGGTACTGAGCGTAGTTTCAACCCCAGCTAGCCCCAATACTGGTTTTGGTGGAATCAGTGCTCGTCCAGGCGCCACGTTCTTGGCATCAGTCCTAGCCGGTGGAGCAATCCTAGGCATCGCCCGCCGCACGCGTAAAGTTTCGGTCAGAGGCTAACAAGGTAGGGCGGAGTGGACCATACACATCCCACTCTGGATAATCCGATATTCTATGGCCGCCTGCGAAGCCATAACCCGGCGCCGGCCCATCTGTTGCATAGCAAAAAACAGCCCGGGACTATCCATGACATCAGACCGACTATTTCTGAGGGTCCGCTAAAGGCTAAAACATTTACTGTTCAACCTGACCGGCCGGCGGTTTTGGCCAAGCCGGCGCCGCAATTACACCCTCGCCAAAAATCGCCGGTCTTACCCAGAAATTCGGTAGCGGTTCCGGCAGTTGAATCTCAGCCTGTGATTGAAGCACCGCAACCTGCGGCCAAGCGTCTAAGCGGTCTGCATGTGTTGTACGCTATGGCGGGCGTGGTGTTTATAGCCGGTCTGGCTGTCAGTCTATCCGGCGTGTTTGTTAACCGCGGTGTGGCTCAGCAAGTCAGCCAAATCCAACACCACTCAAATTCTCAGGAAAGCCCGCCTTCAACCACTAAACCCAGTCCGTCAAGCGTAGCCAGCTATAGCGTGGCTCCGGATTTGCCAAAATACATAGATATATCAAAACTCGGCGTCCATGCCCGCATCCTTTCGGTTGGCACTACTAAAGATGGCGCGCTGGCCACACCCCGGAATGTGTTTGACACCGCTTGGTATAACCAAAGCGCCAAGCCGGACCAGGCCGGAGCGATGGTGGTTGACGGCCATATATCCAGCTGGACGACTCATGGAGTGTTTTACGGTCTTCCCAAGCTGGTGGCCGGTGATAAAATCACCATAACCCGCGGTGATAATCAGCAATTTACCTACCTGGTAGTCAAAAGCCAAAAGTTCGACGCGAATAATGTTGATATGTCGTCGCTGATGGTCTCGCAGGATATTAGTAAGCCGGGGCTCAATCTAATCTCTTGTACCGGCGACGTTATCCCGGGCACCAATGAATTTGATAAGCGAATAGTTGTTTACGCCGTAGAACAGTAATCGTTGACCAAACGCGGTTGCTGGTTTTATAGTATAGGTAGGATTTTCTATAGAGTTTTTGGGATAATCCGCTTAAATTTTACTAAATTTCGAAAACCTACTGCCCGTTTACTCTGGCTAAAGAAGTGATAGTGATTGCCGAGTCAAGGGGCAGGCCAAAGGTCTTCTGAAAGAGGAGGACGAATTATGATAGTAGTCACTATTGTGCTGGCTATAGCCGGCCTTATTGTTGGTGGCGGCGGTGGCGCTTACGCCATGCGCACCTACGCTGGTAAGACTGAACAAAGAGCCAAGGAAGAAGCCAAAAAAGAATTAGCCAAAGCCAAAAAAGAGGCCGAGGAAACGGTCAAGCGGGCTAATGAAGAAGCCGACCGCCGTGTAGAAGAAGCCCGCAAAGACGAGCAAAAACGCCGCGCCGAACTTAAAGAGCTGGAACAGCGGGTGATATCCCGCGAAGATTCGTTGGATAAAAAGCTGGATGAACTGGATAAGCGATCGGAAAATTTGCGCAAGGCCGAGTCCGAAGTCGAGGATCTTAAAAATGAAATCCGGGACATTCGCTCCAAGCAACAGGAAAAACTAGAAAAAATCGCCAAACTGACCAAGGCCGAAGCAGCCGAAAAACTACTGCAGATGACCGAGCGGGACATCAAAAATGATCTGCTTGGTTTGGTCAACAAACTCCAAAACGAGGCCAAAGAAGACGCCGAAGAACAATCGGCCATGATTTTAGCGACGACTATGGAGCGAATGGCTTCGGAAGTGACTTCCGAGCGCACCGTAACGGCCGTGAAGCTGGAAGACGAGGAAATGAAAGGCCGGATTATCGGTAAGGAAGGCCGCAATATCCAGGCCTTGCAGCGGGCTACCGGCGTGGACATCTTAGTTGATGAAACTCCTGGCATGGTGGTACTTAGTAGTTTTGATCCGGTCCGACGCGAAGTAGCTCGCCAAACGATGGAAATGCTGCTAAAAGACGGCCGGGTCCACCCGGGCCGCATTGAAGAGGTCGTTGAAAAAGCTCAAAAACAAGTCCAAAAAGATGTGGTCCGCGCCGGCGAGGACGCCGCCCGCGAGGTCGGTCTGGTGGGTATTCCCAAAGAAGTACTGCAACTGCTGGGTGAGCTTAAGTACCGTACCAGCTACGGTCAAAACGTGCTTAAACACAGCGTGGAAATGGCCCAGCTGGCCGGCGTGCTGGCCGAAGAACTAGGCGCGGACGTGCGGGTATCTAAGTACGCTG
>DASTHV010000039.1:0-4720 GCA_035718045.1 Saccharimonadales bacterium (SeqCode)
AATACAAAGTTGTACGATAGGCAAGATTATAGCATAATATAGATATTTTAGCAAGGCTTTAGACTTGGTTTACTTAGACTAGGGCTTGATTACTTTTAAGTGGGGCGCGCATGCCGGCCCAGGCAATGATAGCCGATACCAATAACATGGCTCCGGCGATATATAAAGCGATATCCAAGCCACGGCCAAAAGCCGCGTAAGCTGCATCGGTGGTTTTCTGAACCAACTCAGGATGGTTTAAAATAGCGCCGGCCGAGACATGGGCGTTTTGCGGCAGGTTGCCACCGTGGGTAATAGCATAAATAGCCAGCGACTGAAAGTCGGCTGGCAGACCAAGCGATTGTAATTTAGCGACCAGATTAGACGTCAGCTGACCGTTAACTATCGCCCCTAAGACGGCTACGCTCATAACGCCGCCCATTTCGCGGAAAGTGTTTACCGTGGAGGCGGCCATTCCGGATCGCTCAGCGGGGACGATAGCGAGTACTACCGTGGTCATAGTTGTCAGGGTCATTCCAAATCCAAGGCCGACCAGCGCCAGTGACCAAAGCAGCGGCCAAATAGTTACGCTGGGACTTAAGACGATATCCACCAAAAACATGCCGATTCCGGCCAGCAAGCAGCCGATAACCGTCGGCCATATCGCGCCGCGCCGCGTTTCCCATCGTGCGGTGGCCAGCGCTGCTAAAACCATGGCTACCGCCATCGCTACAAACGATAAGGCTATTTGATATCCGGAAAAGCCAGCAATGATCTGTAAATATAGGGCAGTAAAGAAGAAAACGGCAAAAACGCCGAAATTAGTCGCGAACGCCACTATATTGGCGCTTCTAAAAGCCGGAATTCGGAAAAACTCTATAGGCATTACCGGATCACGTTGGCGCTTTTCCGTCAACACAAACAATGCACCTAGAATCACTGATGCGGCTAGCAATAAATCGACCCACCAGGTAGCGTAGCCGTGAGTTTCGCCAAGAATGATTCCAAAAGTAGCAGCCGCTAGCGATATCGCCCCCAGACCCAGGCCCTTTAGGTCAAGATGGCGGCCTTGATGATCGGAACTTTCCGGCAGAACGACCAGGCCGGCGATAAAAGCCAGTACGCCAAGACATAGGCTGAAAACAAAGACCAGCCGCCAACTGGACACGCCCACCAGTATGCCGCCGATAATCGGTCCGAACGCCAGCGCCACACCGGATACTGCCGCCCAAACGCCCAGCGCCCTGGCCCGCGGCCTGGGGTTCTTAAACACCTGCCGGATAATTGACAGGGTTCCGGGTTCCGAAGCGGCCGCGCCGATGCCCATGATGACGCGGCCGCCGATTAAAACATCAACCGAGTGAGCCAGCATCGCTACAGCTGAGCCGACACAGAACAAGGCCACACCGCCCAACATGATTTTTTTTCGTCCAAACAAGTCGCCCAACGTCCCACCCGTAAGCATCAGCGCCGCAAAGACTAGCATATAGCCGTCTACTACCCATTGCAGATCTTGGACGCCGGCGGATAAATCGCTTTGAATACCAGATAGGACAACGCTGACGACGGTGTTATCTAGAAACGTCAGGAACAGAACAGTGCAGATGACAGCCAAGGCTCTGCGCTGTCCAAAGATCACCCGCGGAGACGCTTGAACCATTGACGGCCTTATTGACCGTTAGATGTTTGAGGTGTTTGTCCTTGTGGCTGGGTCTGCGTACTGCCACCAGTTTGATTTTGTTGATTTGCCCCTGGACAGTTAGGCGGTACATTTCCGGATAGCTGCAACAGGCCGCAGAACGCGGCGTCGCTGACTTTCCAGACACCATTGACATTTATCGCCTGGCCTTGCTGATCTTTGAGCGCGGGGCTGTTATTGATATTAACCGTGTAGGTAACAGTCGCCGAGTTTGAGCCATTTAATGACACATTGCTGACCGTAGCCGTTGTAGCCTTAGCGGTCGGTGTCTGCGCTTGAGCATTAATGACTTGGGAGTATTGCTGACCGTTTTGCAGTAAAGCTATTTTTCTAGCCGCCGGAGTTTGACCACTAAAGAAAGTTGCCCAGTTGTTGCGGATCGCCGATTTCTTTTGTTGGTCTGTCTGCTGGGTACTTTGCGACGAGTTGTTTCCCGTGTTGTTGTTACTGTTACTTCTGAAACCGAACCACCAGATCAAGAACCCGATAATGCACAGTAGGATTATGATGGCGATTATGGCGCCAACGCCTGTCCTACCATTATCTTTGTCTCGCATAGACCTCCTCCTCTCTTAGCTTTGAGCAATAGCCACATTGTACGCCTGCCGGCAAGTACCGGACAGTAAGTTATCTCTCATTTACACCTTACATCCCCAAACTGTTAGGACGCTGCATTCAAAAATGACGGACTCTTTGTCCGTCATTTTTGAATGGCTGGGATGGTAGGATTCGAACCTACGATCTCCTGATCCAGAGTCAGGCGCCTTACCGCTTGGCCACATCCCATCGTCAAAGGTTTGACCCCTGTTATTATATCGTCCTATCAGCTTTAAGCCAACTGTGCTATATAATTAAGCATAACTATGATGCATCCTATCAGCCGGACGGAGCTTTGGCACGCTCAAGCTATCGTGTTGATGGCCATCGTTTTACAGCTGTCGCTACCAAGCAGCTTGCGGCTCGGTCCAAAATTTACTATCGCCATATTGGAGTTTGCTCTGCTTTTTGCGATTACTTTCACGGCTCCACGTCGCCACAGTACAACTGCTACGCTTAACAAAGCTATCTCAACTATTTTAATCGGTCTGGTGTCGCTAGCCAACGGCGGACAGTTGGCTCTGCTTATTAAGGCTTTGCTGGATAACTCAACCCTGCCGGGCCGGGCCTTGCTGACCGGTGCTTTGGCGATTTTTATAACCAACATAATTATGTTCGGCTTGTGGTACTGGGAGTTCGACAGCCCCGGCCTATCCGGTGTCAAAAAGCATGATAGCTCTCCTCAATTTCAATTTCCGAATATGCAGGATGAGATGAGACGGATCAATAAATGGGAGCCGACTTTTTTTGACTATTTATACATATCGATTACCAACAGCACTGCCTTCAGCCCCACCGATACGATGCCGCTGACTCACGCCACCAAGGCGCTGATGAGCGTCCAGGCGTTGATTTCACTGTTAACGGTCGTACTGGTCACGGCCCGTGCCGTCAATATCTTGGGCTAGGTCTTGTTTAACATCCCAAAGTACTTTTCAGCCGTGTTCCAATCAACCACCTTCCACCAGGCGTCGATATAATCCGGACGCTTGTTTTGGTATTTCAGATAGTAGGCGTGTTCCCAGACATCTAGGCCGATGATCGGCGCATGATCCTTATCTTCCATGACCGTACTGTCCTGATTCGGCGTGCTACAGATGTGCAAACTGTTTTGGTAAAAGCACAACCAAGCCCAGCCGCTGCCGAATCGGCCCAGGGCTGCCTCTTTGAATTTCGCTTTAAATTGTTCAAAATCGCCAAACGTCTGCTTGATTGCCTCAGCCAGTTGGCCTTTAGGCGCGCCGCCGCCCTGCGGCGACATGATTGTCCAAAAGAAGCTGTGATTGGCGTGCCCACCGCCATTATTACGCACGGCTGTTCGGATATCTTCCGGCACTTTATCGAGATGGGTGATTAGTTCAACGATATCCATCTTTAAGAATTCAGCGTGGCCTTCAAGTGCCGCGTTAAGCTTTTCTACATAAGTTCCGTGATGCTTGTCGTGGTGGATTTCCATGGTTTTGGAGTCGATGTATGGTTCAAGCGCGCCATAGCCGTAGCCCAGATCGGGTAACTTAAACATAGTCCTCCTTATCTATTAAGATTGAGCGACTCGGCTGCTACTGCGGCGAGGTCTTAGCAGCTCGGCGCTATAGACAACCCAAAGCAGCAAGATACTGACCTCAATGGCCGTTAACCAGCCTGGAGTCTGGGTCAAATATTTTCCAAAGTAGCCACTATTAGGTAATTGGCCGGCAGTGCCGCCGGAAACCAAGCGCATGGTTTCTACGAACCAGAAACCGCTTACTAAAATGGCTACGGCAACACCCCACCTCCTTAAGGTTCGACTCATACCGACCCTAAGCAAGCTGGCCGCGCCCCAAAGCTCGGCGATAATTACTACGATGGCCACCAGCGTTGACCAGCCAATTTCCACATCGTTCAGCCAATTTTTAAAGCTATTAAAGCTAATCAATTGTAAAATCGCCATCACGAATAGCACGATGGCCGGAACGACTAATACATTCCATTGGTTTTTGTTAAGGCTTGGTGTTTCGGTTGTGCGGGTTGCACTCATTTTTGTCCCCCATTTGTTATATACATTTTTATAATACACCAGGCTGCAACCTACTTTTGGTTTTGACGGCGCCACTCATCTATTTGAGCGTGGTGGCCGCTTAACAGTACCTCTGGCACTTTAAGGCCACGAAATTCCTCCGGACGGGTATAGTGGGGATGCTCGATTACTTCCATTTCACTGAAGCTTTCCTTTTCGGCGCTGGTAGCGCCGCCTAAGACCCCAGGGATAAGCCGAGTCACGGCGTCGGTTACAATCATAGCCGGCAGCTCGCCGCCGGTCAGTACGTACCTGCCGACAGATACCTGTTTATCGACTAATGTAGTAATACGCTCATCGTAACCTTCGTACCGGCCGCAGACGATGATTAGGCCGGCGGCGGTAGTGGCGAATTCCCTGGCAGCTTCCTGGTTGAACGTTTCGCCGCG
>DASTHV010000040.1:0-13514 GCA_035718045.1 Saccharimonadales bacterium (SeqCode)
CGGCCATGCAAAACCTTAGCATTGAACTTCAACAGGCTGAGCAGTTCGTCTATAAGTTCGGACTTAATAAGGAAAAACTTGAAGGCCGGATTTATACGGCCATTGTTGGTACGGTAGAGAGTTTAGTAGGCGAAGTTGATAAATCGATCAAATTTTTCCAAGGCCGCTACCCACAGCAAAAGCTGGAGAGAATTATCGTTACGGGCGGCGCTTCTACCTTGCCGGAATTCCCGCTGTACGTGGCTAACCGGTTTGGAATCAATGTGGAAATCGGCAACGCTTGGCGCAACGTTAGTTTCCCGGCTGCCCAGCAGAACGAGTTGCTGGCGGTATCAAATCACTTCGCGGTAGCCGTTGGCCTGGCTGAGAGGGAAACATGAGCCGGATTCAATTTAATCTATTACCCGACGTCAAGTTGGAGTACCTGCAGACTCACCGGACCCGCAACTTTGTTTTGGCTATTTGCGGCGCGGCGGTGGTTTGCTCGGTAGCACTGTTGATTATCTTGCTAGGCACAGTTGAGGTTGTTCAGAAAAAACAAATGAACGACGCCCAACATTCGCTGGACACGGCCAACAGTCAGCTAAAGAGCGTATCCGATTTGAATAAGATCGTGACTGTCCAAAACCAGCTGAACACATTAGTGGGGCTGCACCAGAACAAACAAATCACTTCACGGCTGTTCGGCTACTTGGTGCAGGTGACTCCCAGTAACGTGAATATCAACAAACTGGATTTGGACATAACAAAGACTTCACTGAGCATTTCTGGCAATGCCGACTCCCAAAAATCAGTTAACACTTTTATTGATACTTTGAAGTTCACAACCTACAGCGTAGGTGGTAGTGATTCGCCACATCCGGCCTTTACAGGGGTGGTAGAGAGTAACTTTTCCATAAATAGCTCTGACGTCAGTTACACGGTGGACATGCAGTTTGATCCTAAGCTGTTCGCTAACAACTTGCTGGACGCCCAAGGCCACGCCCAGACGCCTAAGTTATCGGTTCCCAATAAGATAACAACTCGCTCGGCGATAGATGATCCCAGTAACGCTCTGTTTCAGGGGCCGTCCAGTAGCGACGGAGGACAACGATGAGTTTCAATCTGAAATTGAATAAGGTCGCTCCCAAGCGTATCCAAATCAGTAAGGCTCAATCCACGATGATGGCCGCTACGGTGGTTGCTACTATTATTACGGTCTTTTGTCTGGTCAGCGTCAAATCACTGGTTGCTCAAGCCCGGTTCCAAAGCCATGTCATCAGTGCTCGCCGCACTGCCTCCCAGCAGCTGCAAGACAATGTAACGACCGCTAAGACTTTGGATGACCAATACAATCAAGTATTTGAAGGCGGCAGTACAACTAACTTGATCGGTGGCCGCAACGATACTAGTCCCAACGCTATACCGCCGGATGGCGACAACGGTCGGCTAGTGCTGGACGCCCTCCCGACTTCCTACGACTTTCCGGCTTTACTGACCAGTTTGTCTAAGCTTCTGGCCCAGGACGGCCTGGGCTCGCCGTCTATTGGTGGTAGCGACCAATCGTCTACCGTTAATGACCAGCCGGTTTCTAATCCGCAGCCAGCTAACATCGATATAGCTATCAGCGGTACCGGTTCGGCAAGCAATATCCAGTCTCTGATAAAGGACCTAGAACGTTCTATACGGCCATTTAACATTACTAAGGTATCGCTAAACGGCAGTGAAACAAACATGACCGTGAATATTACCGCCACCACCTATTATCAGCCCGGTAAGACCTTGAATCTAAACACCAAGGAGGTCCGTTAAATGAAACGCAAGGATCTGTTAACTGTAGTCGGAGTAGCCGTGGTGTCCGGTATCATATCGTTAATCATCGCCAATGCGCTTTTTTCGCCCAAGCGCCTGAGCCTTAAAGTGCCAGTAGTGGAAAAAATCAGCGGTACGTTTCCGGACGTAAAGAATGATTCTCAATACAATACGATATTTAATACCAACGCGCTTGATCCGACTCAGCCTGTCCAAATCGGTAATAACCAAAACCAGGCTCCGTTCAGCAATAGCACCCAGTAAAGGCCGCCATGAACATACTGACGCATACTACCCAGCAGCATGTGGAAGACAATTTGGTGGCCGACGGGTTAATTGATAAAGACACCCTGGAACTGCTTAAAAGCATGGCCCAAAAGACCAATCAGCCCTTCTTGTCACTGCTGGTTAAAGAGGGCCACATTACTGACGAACAACTGACCCATGCGCTGGCCCAAGCTAACAAAGTGCCTTACGTAAACCTCAGCGCCGCCCGCATAGACGCCAAAGTCCTATCACTGCTGCCTTTTGACGTCGCCGAACACTATATGGCCGTTCCGCTTGGTTATGACTCAGTTCAAAAACGTTTAATCGTGGCGATGTTGGACGCCGGTAACGTGCAAGCCGTGGACTTTTTGAGTAATAAGATCGGACAGCAAATTAAAGTTTACGCGGCCAGCGAGTCTGGTATCCGCCGAGTACTGGAGCAGTACGATAAGGCCTCGGGCATCAGCTCTATATTAGATCTTCCGGGGGACTTAGGAGCACCGGTAGATAGTAAAACCAGTACTTTTGCGCCGGTTGGGACTGCCGACAGGAAGGTTCAGACGATAGTCCAAGATTCGCCGATCAGCAAAGCGCTGAGCGCTATTTTGGATTACGCGGCCAAGAACCGGGCCAGCGACATCCATGTTGAACCATTAGAAGACGAACTTAGGGTACGTACCAGGGTAGACGGCGTACTGCGTGAAGTTATGAAACTGCCTAAAAGCGCCGAGGCGCCGCTGGTCAGCCGTATAAAGATTATCGCCAACCTTAAAATTGACGAACACCGGATTCCTCAGGACGGTCAGTTTAGTGTCAATCTGGATAACCGGCCGGTAGATATCCGCGTGGCGGTCAGCCCGGTGGTTTGGGGCGAGCAAGTGGTGCTGCGTCTGCTGGATAAGACCGGCTCGAGCTTCAAGCTGGAGGACATGGGCTATACCGGCCGGTCTTTGCGCCAAATCAGAAAAGCCTTAAAGCTGCCGCACGGCATGATACTGACCAGCGGCCCCACCGGCTCGGGTAAGTCTACCAGCATGTACGCCATGATTTCTGAGATTAAAAGCGGCGATATCAATATAGTCACCTTGGAAGACCCGGTCGAGTATAAGATAAGCGGTGTCAATCAGATTCAAGTCAATTCGGATGTTGGACTGACATTTGCCACCGGCCTTCGCTCTATCCTGCGCCAAGATCCCAATGTGGTGATGGTCGGCGAGATTCGCGACAAAGAAACAGCTGGACTGGCCGTGCAAGCGGCCCTGACCGGTCACTTGGTGTTTTCAACTCTTCACACTAACAGCGCCGCCGGTATTCTGCCGCGCTTGCTGGACATGGGCATCGAGCCGTTTTTGATTGCCAGCACCGTTCATACGGTTATTGGTCAGCGCCTGGTTCGCCGGCTGGCCCCTGAAACCGAGAGCTATAAATCCAACATCGTGGAGACTGGCTCGGTTCATCAGGCGCTTGGATCCTTGCTGCCTAAGACGCGCGAAGATATGCCACGGGTTGCCAAGGATCTAGGCTATAAGGCCTTGCCTCTGGCTAATCAAAACGCTTATACTTTGGTCAAGGGTAAGGAAACGCCCGACAACCCTACGGGGTATGAAGGCCGCATGGGGCTTTATGAAGTATTTGAAGTCACCGAAGCAATCCAGGACCTGATTTTGAAACACTCGCCTAGCTCGGCCATCCAGAAAGTCGCTCTGCAAGAAGGTATGGTCAGCATGCGCCAGGACGGTTATTTGAAGGCTCTTGCCGGGCTGACTACTTTAAACGAAGTAGACCGGGTGGCGGCCGCGGGCGATGAAAGTTAAACAAGGGGGCAGGGCATAATGCAGCCACAACAAACACCACAAACCCAACCAGCGGCCGATTCGCAGCCGCCGCTAAAAATCGAAACCCTGCTGGAAGAAGTAGTTAAGCGCAAAGCTTCGGACCTGCACTTAATGGTCGGCCAACCGCCGGTAATTCGTATCGACGGCGTGCTTAATCGCGTGGCTGGCTATAAAGAGCTAGATGAAAAATCCGTAGAGCAGCTGGTATTTGCGCTATTAGAAGACGACCAGCGCCAAGCTTTGATACGTGATAAAGAATTTGACTTTAGCTTTGCCTTTGGCGATCTGGGGCGGTTCAGGGTCAATACCTTTCATGAGCGTGGCAACATGGCCGCCGCCATGCGTTTGATTCCCAACAGCATCAGAACCGTTGAACAGCTGGGCCTACCGCCGGTGCTTAACAAGTTCACTTCTTTTCCGCGCGGTTTAGTGCTGGTCACCGGCCCCACCGGCTCGGGCAAGTCCACTACGCTAGCCGCTATGATAAACAGAATCAACAACGAGCGGGCGGTTCATATCATTACCATAGAAGACCCGATTGAATACACCCACGTCTCTAATAAGGCGGTCATCGCCCAGCGCGAAGTCCATTACGATACTTTTAGCTTTTCGGCGGCCTTGCGCTCGGCCTTGCGCGAGGATCCGGACATTGTGCTTATCGGCGAGATGCGCGATTTGGAAACCATCGCCGCGGCGATCACCATCGCCGAAACCGGCCACTTGGTGTTTGCCACGCTGCACACCAACAGCGCCAGCCAGAGCATTGACCGCATGGTAGACGTCTTTCCACCGCACCAGCAGCCGCAGGTTAGAGCTCAGTTGGGCAATATTTTGATGGGTGTTTGCTCGCAGCGTTTGATTCCGGCGCTGGGCGGCGGTCGGGTAGTTGCCGCCGAGATCCTGGTCGCTACCTCGGCAGTTCGTAACATCATCCGCGAAGGCAAGAACTATCAGCTGGAAGCAGTCATCCAGACTGGCGCCGAACATGGCATGCAAAGTATGGACCGGACGCTGATTAATTTAGTCCACGGCGGTGTGATAAGTTACGACGAAGCCCGCAACTTTGCCGTCGACACGGAGGAGCTTGATCGCCTGATGAGAGGCTAAAGATATGCAAGCGTATAGTCATCAGTCATCAGTCATCAGTCATCAGTCAAAAATACTATTGACTATTGACTGTCGACTGTCGGCTCTCAGCAGCTTGAGGTACTCAAAATGCTGAGTTATACCTACACCGCCAGAAACGTGCAGACTGGCGAGCGCATTAAAGCAGAGATAGAAGCCGACAACGAGCAGGCGGCCGCTAAGCTGCTGGTAGACCGCGGACTGGCGCCATTGGAAATAGCTGCGATTAAGAAAACCGAGGGTGGTGTTGGTTTTAGAGGCCGGGTCCCAACTAAGGTCAGAATCATATTTTCGCGCCAACTGTCTACCCTGATTAATGCCGGCTTGCCGCTGGTGCAGAGCCTTACTACCGTCCAGCAGCAGACCCAGAACAAAAATCTGGAATCGATTATCGCTAAAATCGTAGCCGATATAGAAGCCGGTTCTTCGCTGGCCGACGCCTTGAGTAAGTATCCGGGAGTGTTTGACGAAGTCTATGTCAGCCTGGTGGCGGCCGGAGAGGCCTCCGGTACGTTGGATACTTCGCTGGACCGGTTAGCGACCCAACAGGAAAAAGACGCCGATGTGGTATCCCGCGTAAGAGGGGCCATGATTTACCCGCTAATCGTCTTGCTGGTGTTATTCGGTATCGTTATCTTTATGACCACCACCGTTCTGCCGCAAGTCGTGGCCTTTTATAAACAATTACCGGGCGCCAAACTGCCGTTTATTACCGCTTGGTTGCTGGACTTGTCGCATGTTATAACCCGTTTTTGGTGGATCGTTTTGGTGATTTTGATTTGCGCGGTCTACGCGCTTCGTAAATGGTCAAAAACTCCCGGCGGCATTCATTTTTTTGATAGTCTAAAGATGCACATGTGGCCGATTGGACCGCTGATGAACCGGCTGTATATGTCGCGTTTCGCCCGCACTAGCTCCACCTTAATTGGCAGCGGCGTGCCGATGATAAAAATGCTCAATACTACCGCCAAGGCGGTTGGTAATTCGGTAATCGCCAACTCCATTAACCAGGCGGCTGAAAGCGTGAAGGGCGGCAAAAGTCTGTCAGACAGCCTAAAAGACGATCCTAATTTTTTGGATCTGGTACCCAATATGATTCGTATCGGCGAGCAGTCCGGCCAGCTGGAAGGCATGATGGCTAAAGTGGCCGATTATTATGAAAAAGAAGTGGATAATCAGATTAAATCGGTATCTACGATTATTGAGCCGGTATTGATGATTATAGTCGGTGTGATGGCCCTGATAATCGTGGCAGCCGTGCTGCTGCCTATCTACAGTTTGGCCGGCAAAAATCTCTCCACGGGCGTATAGAGAAATGCATTGTGGAAAAGTGCTTGCAATTTGTCGTAGCGGTCACTAGTATTAAAGCATAACCATTTCAATAGGGCACCAAAGGGGGCTATAACTAATATGAAAACGAAAAAACTAAACCAAAAACAACGTGGCTTTACCATAATCGAAGTCATGATTGTTTTGACGATTGCCGCAGTCATCCTGCTGATCGTCTTCCTGGCTGTTCCGGCTTTACAAAGAAGCTCGCGTAACACCCAGCGCAAAAACGACGTAGCAGCCATCCTGGCTTCTGTTAATGATTACGCGTCAAATAACCAGGGGCAGTTTCCTGCTACCGCGGCCGACGGCCAGTTCAATACGGCATACCCAAATCAGCAGCCTAACCTCTCGTACTATACAGATGTGACCAAGGTAACCTGGACTAAACAAGCCAGCGCTACGGCGCCCGCCGACCCGGCCGATTTAGACACAGTTGCCGTATATAGCAATGCCAAGTGTGCCGGCAATGGTCCTACTGTTACAGGCGCGAATGCCCGTTCGGTAATAGCACTGTACGATGTAGAAGGCAGCGGCGGTTCTAAGGTTGAACAATGTCAGGAATCATAAAATAAAACTTAGAGCTTAAAAAACAGGCCCGTCAGGGCCTGTTTTTATGTTAAGATGACGCTAATGATTATTGCCGCGCTAGCCGTGCTGGGATTGATTTTTGGCAGTTTTTTAAACGCCATGGTCAGCCGGATGCATGCCGGCAAAGACTGGGTGCGCGGCCGTAGCCAGTGCGACGGCTGCGGCCATCAATTGGCCGCCAAAGATTTGGTGCCGCTGCTGAGTTGGCTGAGCCTAAAGGGTCGCTGCCGTTACTGCGGGCAAAAAATCTCTTGGCAGCACCCGGCTATCGAGTTGGCTACGGCCGCGGCATTCATCTTATCTTACATTTTTTGGCCAGCCAGCTTGGGCTTGGCAGGGCAGAAGCTACTGTTGGTGACGTGGCTTATCTCTGTTATCGGGTTGATGGCGCTGCTGGTCTACGATGCCCGCTGGATGACGTTACCAAATAGGATTCTTTATCCGACCTTTTTTGTCGCCGCCGCGGGTAGGTTGGCTTATATTCTTGGTTTTGCCGATAACAAAGCCCACAGCTTGTTATTTTGGGTATTTGGCGTCCTGGTGGCCAGCGGACTGTTTTGGCTGCTGTTTATGGTTTCTGGCGGGCGCTGGATTGGTTACGGCGACGTTCGACTAGGTTTGGTAACCGGCACGCTGCTAGCCAGCCCGTGGCTAAGTTTTTTAATGATTTTCATAGCTTCGGTACTAGGCACCCTGGCCGCTTTACCCGATCTGATTGCTGGGCGTAAGGGTTTTGGATCCAAATTGCCGTTTGGGCCGTTTTTAATCACGGCTACGGCTATCGCCGTACTATTTGGCGATCAAATCGTCAACTGGTACAAAAGTATATTCCTTCCCTAGCTTAGCTCACGAACAGAGAAACACACTTGAGCCAAGCATTAGGCGCCAGCGAAGCACGGACTGAACTGTATTGAAATACAGAGAGGGAGTACTGGAGCTGGCAACACCGCGATTGGCTAAGAGTCTGGCGGTGCGGCTGGCTTTGCCAGACGGCAGGCCAGACGTTGTGTTTCTCTGTTACGCTTATGCTATACTTTTACCTATGACGACCTCTGGGCGGGGCTACACTATTTTCGAGGTCATGATCGTCTTGGCTGTCACTAGCGTGCTTTTCGTCAGCGCCGTAACCGTCTTTTCGGGACGGCAACAAAAAACACAATTTTCGCAAATGATGTACGACCTCCAATCACAAATCCAAAGCTATGCTAACCAAGTCAGCACCGGCGCGTTTCCGGGCACCCAAAACTACAGCTGCAGCGCTCAAAACTATGGCGATCCATCTTATACCCGTCCGGTTTTAACCGCGACCCCGCAGGCCCAAAGCACCAGCCAGGACTGCGTTTATCTGGGCCGGGCAATCCAAGCCATACCTGGTCGCAGCCAAATTTATACCTACAATGTTCTGGGCCTGCACGACGCTCATGATGACATTGGTACTGACTTGGGCCTGCCGGCAGCCACCCTGGCAGAGTCCAAGCCGGAGCCAGCCACAGATAAAGATACTCGCACCAAAAACTATCTGATGGATACTTATAATTTGTTGCCAAGCGTAAAAATTGTATCGGCCAAATATTATCCGACACCGATTTCCAGCCAGGAGTCGGATATCTTAGAACTTTACGCTTCTTTTCAGTCGGCCAGTTCAGCCTCAACGCAATCGATAACAGCTCAAAGCGTCAAGGGAAGCTATGATTACCCGCCCGCCGCCGACGGCTCGTTGAACTCCAGCCTGCGAACTTGCCTGGAAATGACAGACAGCCCCAGCGCCAACTGCCAGACTCCGGTCGCCGTCGGCGCCAACGGCTGGCGGTTATGCGTCAAAGAAGATGGTAGCAACCGCATGGCCGAGCTGACGGTTATAGGTACGGCTACCGGTATAACTACTAATTTGAATATGGAGAGCTGCACCTCATGAGAGACAAGCTGATGCGCGGCGATACCATAATCGAGGTGATGATCAGTATGGCTATCCTTGGCGTCGTTCTAATTACTTCTTTCGCGACTAGCCGCCACAGCTTGAACAGCGGTCTAGAGGCTAGTTTCCGCGATCAAGCCGGCTCGTACGCCCAGCAGCAAGTCGAATTGATTAAACAGTTGGATACTAAGGGCTCCTTAACGGGCAATTTCAAACTATCGGCTTTTTGCATAAAGCCGCCCACCACCTCCGGAGCACCAACTTACCAGGCCGTAGATAGCACAACTAATACCTGCACATTGCCGGTTGGCGACCCGTCGGCCGGCCAGTATACTTTGGTAGACAAATATAGCGGTGACTGCGATACGGCCTCTTGCACCTATACAGTGACTGTCACGTGGCCGTCCAATTCGGCTGGCGCCGACAACAGCGTAACGCTGCAATATAAGCCCCAGAACAGCTATCGGACAACAACCGGCGCCTTTAATCCGCCGGTTTCCAATCCAGTGACTTTGCCGCCAGCTGGCTATCTGTCTTTAACCACGGATAAGGGCGATAATCCTACCGTTTATAGCGGTGACAGCGTAGTATTAACTTGGACGCTGGATACTCCAGCCAACAACTGCAAAGGCACCACAGACCCTAATGGCGGCGGCGGCTGGAACGGAAACCGAGACTCGAGCGGCGGCAGTTATACGATTAATCCTACTATCAATCGGACCTACACCATCAGCTGTTACACTGCTGACGGCACGCTGCTTGGCCAAGCCAGCCAAACTGTAACCGTCAATGCCTTACAGCCTACCGTTAACCTTACCGCTACAGCTGGTCAATTGGGCTTAAGATGGAATTCGGCCGGTGCGATTCCCGGGATGAGCTGCGTACGAACTTTGGAATCGTCTGACCCGGACACCTGGGGCGATAACTATCTTTGCTGGCCTACAACCGAAAATCTAGGCCTGCAGTGGAGTTCCGCTGGAGCTATCGGTGGCCTAAGTTGCACACAGATATTTGAAGGCTCCGATCCATACACTTGGTATGACAACTACCTGTGCGCGCCAAAGGACTATGGGTTCCGCTGGAGTTCGTCTGGGTCTATCGCGGGTATGTCCTGCACCCAATGGCTAGAAACGGCAGACCCGGACACTTGGAATGATAACTATTTATGCGAGCCGACTAACAATACGGTTGATTTAAGCTGGACCTCCACGAACGCTACAAGCTGCAGCTCCAGCTGGGGCGGGGGTGGGACTGGAACCACTGGGTCGGACCATGTCTATGGTTTAACCTCGGACACTACATTTACTGTGACTTGTAGCGGCGACGGCGGCACTAAGAGCGCTAGTCAACCCGTGGATGTAGGAAATATAGCCAGTCAAGCCGCCTGCGCCGGCCCCTTTTGTTCTAATACGCCAGAGGTTATCTTCTATGACGGCACAAACTACGGCGGTACAGCGTGGGTGAGAACGAACGACTGTAGTTGGGTAGCAGACTGTAGTATTCCTAATGATTCAATATCTTCAATTCGCGTATTTAATACTAATCTAGCTATTTATTGGGATATCTCTTACGGCGGGGCCTGCTGGGAGATGGATGGCACTAAGGAAATACCTAACTTGGGGTCCTGGAATAATAATATTTCTTCCTATAAGATAGGAAACTTTGGCGGTTGCTAACCATGAAATTACCAAAACCTTCACATAGCCCAGGTTTTACAATCGTAGAACTGCTGGTAGCTACCTCGGTGTTTTCCGTAGTCCTGCTGGGAGCGTTGGCCGGTTTTCTGGAGATTGGACATTTGTTTTACAAAGGCGTGTCAACTTCTAATACCCAGGCCGTGGCTAATCAGATTCTGCAGGACGTCAGCGGTCAGTTTCAGACCAATGGCGGTTTTACCAGCGTCCCGCCAACCGATGGAAGCACTTATGCCTATTATTGCATCGGCGATACGCGCTATACTTACAATATTAACCATGAGGTCAATGTTAACGATTCCACGGACCGCTCACCTGGCGGCCACTACGGTATCCTCAAGGACGTATTGCCCGGCGACGGTTGTGGTACGCCATGCGTCAGCTCCTGCGTGCAGGGCGAAGCGCCTTTCCAGAGTCCCACGGAACTATTGGGGGATAAGATGACCTTGCGGCAATTCAGTATTACCCCCTCAGCCAGTGGCTCCAACTTTTTTAACATCTCGATTGTGGTAAGTTACGGCGAAGACGACGCTTTTGATAATATAAGTGACCCTAACACCATAGTCTGCAAGGCCAATTCCGGTCTTGACCAGTTTTGTTCGGTCAGCCGGCTTAACACGTCCGCTTACAAAGGGTTTAGTCTATGAAAGCACCATTCTCCGTTCACAGTTCACAGTTTGCCAGGCGTTTTCCGTTTTCCGTTTTCCGTAAACGGATCATGGTGGATGGTATACATAATGTGAACAGTAAACGGTTAACGGTTAACGGCTTTGGTCAGCAGGGGATGGCATCTTTTGTAGTAGTGTCGGTGATGGTGGTGCTATTGACGCTTATCAGCCTGGGCTTTGCCCGCCTGATGAGCCGCACCTCAATCGATTCGGCTAACCGCCAATTAGGCAATCAGGCGGGCTACGCCGCCCAATCGGGTATTAACGACGTAATTGCTTACATGAAACAATACGCCAAAGACCATCCGGCCGCTCCTTATGTTTCTTCCCCGCAGTGCGACAGTCTGATTGGCACGGCGGCTAACAAAGGGCCGTTTTACAATGATTCCGACCTGTCCGGCGATACCAGCCGCAATGCTTCCTATACCTGTATTTTGCTTAACCAAACACCGGTTAATTTAGTCTATAGTATACCGGAACAAAAATCGCAGGTGGTTAAAATAACTACTTCGGCGGCTACGCCCGGTTCGCTAGGCAGCATAATGCTGTCCTGGCAGCCCACTAAAACTTCTTTGACCGGCTATCCGCCTTATCCGGTCAGCTTGCTTGACGATACTACCTGGAATGCTAACGGCTATATGCCGATTTTACGGATGACGCTTTACATGGTGCCGGCCAGCGGTGACATGACCAATATGCAGGCCAACTCGCGGACATTTTTCTTGTACCCCCGGAGTCCTAGCGGCCCTAATAATGTGCCGGTCCAGGACTACACCACCATAAAAGACGGCCAAATCCTGCCGGTAGTCTGCGGCAAGACCGATACCGGCAACTTTAAAGGCACGGCCGATTATCGCTGCAACTTAATCATTAGCAACCTTAACAATGGCGTATCGTCGCCTACTACGGACCCATTGGACTATGTTTACGCGCGGATGCTGCCTATCTACGGCCAAACGGACGTCAATATCCAGGCCAATTCCAAATACAATCAACAGCTTGAATTTGTCAACGACCAAGCCGTGGTAGACGTTACCGCCAAAGTGTCAAATGTGTCTAAGCGTTTACAGGCGCGGGTTGGACTTAATGACACAAGCAGTACTACATCCGGCGGCAATATTCCAGCTACTTCGGACGGACTGCCCAACTATGCTGTTCGTTCCTCGGACGCCTTATGCAAGCAGATGACTATTCACCATAGTTACTTTGACTATGTGAGCCTAGACGGCCCGGACAAAATCTGCGGCTCTAGTTCTGTCATAGATACCAAAGCTCCAACCTTGGATTATTCCATCGTCGGCAATGATGGCGCCGACGCTGGCAAAACAGTCCATCCACCCGATAATACGCCGGACAGCACCCAAAAGGGGACGGTTTATATAAACAGTAGCGCCACGCTTAAGTGGAACACCAATTATGTGACCAAATGTACAACCGGCGGTAACGATGCGGGCTGGAATAGCTATGATGTGCTGGGCAGCTCCGACTGGAGCGGTACCCAGTCCAGCCACTCGTTAGACAGAAACGGCCTAACCAATGTCACGAACTACAGTTTGCATTGCCAGGGCCCTGGTGGTGACTTACCCACCTATAACTTAACGGCCTGGCCCTCACCCACGGTGGCTATCACTAACAAACCTGCCAGCGTTAATGCCGGTGATTCTATAACTCTGGATTGGAGCGTCAATAACGCTAACAATTGTACTTTCTCTGGTCCATGGAACAGCCTAGACCCGGTTTCTTATCCGGGCGGCCCGCCAAGCACCGGTAGCCGCGGCATTAAAAATGACTGGAATGATAATTCCACCAGAACATATACCATTACTTGCACCGATCCAAGCGGTCGCTCAGCCTCTGATAGTTTTACGCTAAGTACTAGCGGAGGCCCTCCGACCGCTAAGTTGAACCCACCGAACTGCACAATCAATACACTTGAGGTTATAGACAACGGCGATCAGACTGGCCTATACCATTGGGACGGCTCTTGCCCGAATGTCCCGTCTGAAAGCACTATTAACCTGCTGGAGACTCAGTCTGACTACGATAGTTTTTCTGAGCCCGGGTATGGTGGTTGCTGGGTAGCCCTATCTGGCAAGGAGGCCAACGTTAACGCTAACTGTATAAGGGATAGCAGCAAACTGCCAGATCTTAGTACGTCAGGCACTGGCACATACTGTTTTGGTTATCGAATTGGGGCTGGTGTTTGGGGCTACATAGACAGTAAATCCGTCTGCGGCACTATTGTTATGCCGCCGGTCGTTATGACTATGTTCAGTGTAGGTCAGATGGTATTTTATGC
>DASTHV010000041.1:0-11353 GCA_035718045.1 Saccharimonadales bacterium (SeqCode)
GCGTTTTTGATACGTCCTTATCTGGAAAAATACTTAACAAGTCAAGTATTTTTTTGGAAGCGCCGGTAAGACCGGTGAACAAAAGCGATATCATATCGGCGCCGCGGGTCGGTATCAAACAAGCCGTAGAACTACCTTGGCGGTTTTATATCAGCGGCAATCCGTACGTCTCGAAACCCTAAATTTAAATTAGGTTGACTTGAAGCATTATAATAATGCTTAATGTCAGCGAACAGTAGTCCGGCGATTGAGACTTTTGGCCTCGGTAAACGTTATGGCCGAGGCGGTGCGTTCTCGCTCCATGATCTTAATATTTCAATTATGCCCGGGGAAATTTACGGTTTCCTGGGACCCAACGGCGCCGGCAAAAGCACAACTATCCGTCTGCTGATGAATTTTATCCAGCCCACCGAGGGCAGAGCTCAAATACTTGGTTTGGATATCGTCAGGGATTCGGTAGCCGTCAAGCGCGGCATCGGCTACTTGCCGGGCGAGTTCGCCTATTATCCTAATTTGACCGGACGGCAGTTTTTAGAGTATATGTCCGAACTTCAACCGCCTAAGCGCAAAAATTACGTGAATGAGCTGGCTCGGCGATTTGATGTGCCCTTAAACTCCCATCTCAACACTCTATCAAAAGGTAACCGCCAAAAAATCGGCTTGATTCAAGCGTTCGCCGCCGAGCCGGAAGTCTTTGTCCTGGATGAGCCAACCAGCGGTCTGGACCCGTTGATGCAAGAAGTTTTCTTTGAACTGTTGCGCGAAAGTAAAAGCCGCGGCGCCACAGTCTTTTTTAGCAGCCACAACCTATCCGAAGTCCAAAAAACCTGCGATCGGGTAGGTTTTATCCGTGAAGGCAAGCTGATTGCCCAGCAGACGATTGGCGAGCTGGCGCAGTCCGCGGTCCAGACATACGATATTTCATTTGTCGGCGAGATTCCATTGGCTGCCTTGCACCGGCTAAAAGGTGTCAAAGTAATCGCTAACACTTCCAGGCATACCACCGTAACTATCAAAGGCGAGCTAAAACCACTATTTGCTTTGCTAGCCAAACATAAGGTCAATTCGCTTGATCGCCGCGAAATCGACCTAGAAGAAGAGTTTTTGCGATTTTATAAGGGGAGCGAGCAGTGAATCAGATGGCCCGCTGGACAATTTGGCAGAGGCGCTGGACGATTTTTTGGTGGTGCTTAGGCATATTACTGCTAATTTTTATCACTCTGGTTTTCTACCCTACGATTCATCGCCAATCGGCCCAGTTGGACAAATCACTTAGCCAGATTCCCCAGACCGCCAAGCAATTATTTACCGATACCAATCAAATTTTTTCACCACTCGGGTATCTTAGCAGCCAGTTGTTTTATCTGATGTTGCCGCTGTTGCTGGGGATTTTGGCCATCGGCCAAGGTGTTTCATTGGTAGGCAAGGAAGAACACGATAACACCATTGAAATGTTGCTGGCCAGACCGGTTTCACGCAGCCGGCTGCTGCTTGGAAAAGCTCTGGCTGGCCTGGTAATCGTCGTGGTAGTTACGCTCGTGAGCGCCGTATTTACGGCCGTGATGTGTAAATTTGTTAATTTATCCGTGCCGGCGGGTGATATTTTGGCGGCCGGTGGAACGGTCGGGTTAATGAGCCTGACTTTTGGCGCGTTTGCCTTTATGTTAACCGCATTGGGTCGGGCGGGTCGGACGGCCGCTATCGGCCTGTCGGCCTTAGTAGCTTTGGGGGGCTATATCCTAGTGTCTTTGGCGCCGACGGTTAGCTGGTTGCGCTGGCCGGCCAAAATCTTTCCTTTTAATTACTATCATTCCGCACAACTACTGAGCGGGGACTATCGGTGGAGCAACCTTATTTATTATTTGGTGGTCATCGCGGCTTGTTTAGTAGTAGCAGTTATCACATTCCGCCGCCGTGATCTGGCCGGATCTTAAAATTACAGATTGAATAATCTGTCCGCAGCTGAGATATAATTATCTGATGAAGCGGAGAAAAACTATTGTCCTTTGTTCCAGCGGTAGCTTTTACGAACATGTCAATCAAATTGCCGCCGAGCTGGAAAAGAGAGGCTATCGCACCGTGGTGCCGGCGACCGCTTATGAGATGCTAAAAAGCGGTGATTATGATATCTCCAAAGTCAAAGCCTGGATACATGACCCGAAGCATTTCAAGCTAAAACAACAGCTGGCCATGGCGCATTTTGAAGAAGTCTCCAAGGGAGATGCGGTTCTGATAGTCAATGATGACAAGCCGGGCCGGCCAGCCTATATCGGCCCCAACGGCACCATGGAGTGGGGCGTGGCATACTATCTGGGCAAGCCGGTCTATCTCTGGAAAGGCGTTCCCAAAGACTCCAATTTTTACGAGGAAGTTTACGGCATGAGCACGGTCATCGACGGCGATCTTGATAAAATAAAATTATGAGCAAAAGGGAAGAAGCGATTTTCGGGGCCGGCTGCTTTTGGGGCGTGCAGTATTATTTTGACCAGGTGCCCGGTGTTATACAGACCGAGGCCGGCTACACCGGCGGCCATGCCGATAATCCTACATATCAGGATGTGCTGTCGCACGCAACCGGACACGCCGAGGCTCTCAAAATAACTTTCGACCCGTCAAAAGTCAGCTACGAAACACTCTTAAAACAATTCTTCCGGATGCATGACCCAACCCAGCTCAACCGCCAGGGTCCAGACATTGGTGACAATTACCGATCAGCTGTTTTTTACTTGGACGAGAATCAAAAAGCGGCCGGCCAAAAGCTGATAAATGAGCTGAATGAATCAGGAAAATACCACCAGCCTATAGTTACCACACTGGAACCTGCCGGCAAATTTTGGCCGGCCGAAGCCTACCACCAGAAATTCTCGGCCCGCACCGGACAGGGTATCTGCCACATCGACTACGCCCCGGCCTGACACCGTTAACCGTTTACCCTTAACTTTGCATTTACTATTAACTGTTCACCATGGAAGACGGAAAACTGGTCACGGAAAACGTCTCGAAAACGGCAAACGGCAAAAAGTGGCCTACTCGGCGGCGAAGGTGCCGGTCAGCTTGGCGTCGGCCAGGATGTGTTCCTGCATGGCTTTGGTGACGTCCGCGCGGTTCGATTCGTCCGGCAAATCCAGGGTGGTATCCAGTGCGTAAAGCTCAAATATGTAGCGGTGTATGCCACTGCCCTTGGGCGGGCAAGGGCCCAAGTAGTTAGGTTCCTGCGAGCCGTTCAGCCCACGGCGGGCTCCCACCGGCAAATTACTTATCCCTATCGAATCGGTCGACGGCGGGATATCCCAGAGTAACCAATGTAGAAAGTCCCCACTGACGGCGTCAGGGTCGTGCATAATCAGCGCCAGGCTTTGGGCGCTTGGTGGCACATTAAAAATATTCAGCGGCGGATTGACATTCTGCCCCTTGCAGCTGTACTGCGCCGGGATTGGTTTGCCGTCGCGAAACACCGGGCTTATCAATTCTAACCCCGTGGCCGGGGTTTCATTATCAGCTATCATACCATCTAAAGTATACCCCTATTAACAGGGGTAGGCAGTAAGGATTGTTACAACTTATACCGCAAAACTGGGTGCCGGCAACTTGTTGGTGTTGACGGTCCAGTGGCCACGTTTCTGGTCGATAATTCCTGATTTTTCCAAGCGTTTTAGAAGAGTTGTGGTGGTTTCGCGGGTGACCCCGGATAAATCGGCGATTTCCTGATGGCTCAGCTTGATTTCCAATTGGTAGAGACCGGGTTTTACCTCTTTGCCGGCCTTGGAAACTAAGTAGGGCAATAGTAGCTCCACTTTATCGATGGCTTTCTTGTTCTTCATGACTTCTAATTGATGCATGATGGCTTGATTGGAAGCTGATACGTAATCGGCATAGGCTTTCATCTTCTCGGGGTGTTCGATAATTTGTTCTTGCAGTACTGAACTGGGCAACGCTTGAAACTCAGTATCGGTCAGCGACTGGTAGAAGTATTTGATTTGGTAGTCTTCCCAGTTCAAGCTGGTCGAAAAGGTCAGCGGGAAGATATCGCCCGGACCGAGCAGTAACAGCGTGCGGGTATCGCCGCTGTCTAAAATGGTGTAAGCCTTTACGTAGCCGCTTTGAATCAAATAGAGATGGCTTAAGGGGTCGCCTTCATAATGAATCAGTTGGTTTTTGCTATAAGTTTTGAGTCGGCCGCTACTAAAAAGCTGCTCAACCTCAATTAGGTAGTTAGAACCCGTGCCTCTCATCATACAAAGAATATAACAAATAGTTTACAGACGGTAAGTCGGATATCTTACATCCTGCAAACTGATAATTCACACTTCGGACGCTAAAAATGCCCAAGAGCTTCAGCCGGTTTTAAGCTTAAGGCGCTAAATTACGGCACATAAGGAGAAATTAATGGCTCAAAATTCTCAACCAATCAATCAAGAACCAGTTTACGCTCACCACCCGCACCAAAAGTCATGGCTGATGCCTACTTTGATAGTAGTGATCATTGTTTTGTTCCTAGCGTTGATATTCAGCTGGGCGGTGATGGGGCGCCACGGTTACGCGCGGTTTGCACCAAGAAGCGGCGGGGCGCATGGCCACAAGGTAGGCGACAGGCGTCTTTTAGGCGGTAATTCGGCTAACCAATCGCGTCTGCGGGGTGTGGTAACGGCAGTTAACAGCAACTCGTTTACACTCGCCGGGGGCGGGGCGACTAATACAGTTCAAACCAACGGTTCTACCCAATACCGCAATGGTAGCCAGGTAAAGGTGAACGACAGCGTAATGGTGGCCGGTACCACTAGTAACGGGACTTTCACGGCGTCCGTAGTGGCCATCAATCCATAGCTGGTCCAGCCGGCAAAAAGTAGTACTATTGGGGCATAAAGTCGATAGAGCGACTTATTTATAAGTCTGTATAATAAAAAGATTAACAATTAAGTATCAAGAGAGCAGCAAGGACCTATTAAATAGGCCCTAGGGACCGAGCCCGAAGGCTGCCGACAACCTGCCGTCGCGGTAAGGTGCCAAGTCTCGCCCGCAAGGGAAAGATGCCCAAGGCTAAAAAACCTTTCTCTTGTCAGAAAGGATTTTTTAATGCCCGACGGTTATCATGCCAATCTCTTTACGTCCGAATCGGTCTGCGCCGGTCACCCGGATAAGATATGCGATGCCATCTCTGACGCTATCTTAGACGCTGCCCTAAAACAGGATCCGGACGCCCGGGCCGGCATAGAAACCGTGGTCGGCGCCAATCAAATCGCCCTGTTTGGTGAGATAAAAACCACAGCCGTCTTAGACTACGAAGAAATCGTCCGCCAAAAAGTCAAACAGCTAGGCTATGACACTCCGGCCTGGGGTTTCAGTTATCAAAGCTCATCTTTTTCCAATGATATTCATGAGCAATCGCCGGAAATCGCCCTTGGAGTCGACCACGACGGCGCCGGCGACCAAGGGATGATGTTCGGCTACGCCTGCGATGAAACCCCCGAACTGATGCCGCTGCCAATAACTCTGGCCCACGCGCTAACTAAGCAAATCGATGAAGTCCGCCAAAGCGGCCAGCTCGATTGGTTGCGCCCGGACGGTAAGGCCCAGGTGACTATACGCTATGAAGATGGTAAACCGATAGCGATTGAAAAACTGGTCGCCGCCGTGGCGCATGACCAAAAAGTAACCCCGCAGCAAGTCCGCCAAGGTGTTAAAAATCAGATTTTCCGGCCGGTCTTAGCCAAATATGATTTCAAATTGCCAGAGGGCGACGACATCGTGGTTAACGGCACTGGCCTGTGGCATATTCCAGGTCCCCAGAGCGATGCCGGCCTGACCGGCCGTAAGATAGTGGTCGATGGCTATGGCGGCTATGCCCGGGTAGGCGGCGGCGCCTTTTCCGGCAAGGATCCGTCCAAGGTTGACCGCTCCGGAGCTTATGCGGCCCGCTATATCGCCAAAAATATCGTGGCGGCCGGACTGGCCGATCGGTGCGAAGTTGGACTGGCTTACGTAATCGGTTACTCTAAACCGTTGATGCAGACCATCGATACCTTCGGCACCGCCAAAGTTAGCCCTAAAGAACTGGAAGGATTTAAGAATAATCTGATTGATACCTCGGTAAAGGGCATAATTGAAACTTTGGATCTGCGGCGACCGATTTATTCTCAAACTTCGGCTTACGGCCATTTTGGCAAATCGGATCTGCCGTGGGAACAAATTAAAGCCTAAAATTTACTGACTTAGTACTTTACAATAAGTATATAACATTGTATTATAATTATTTATGAGCCTTCCCATGCCAGAAGATTTTACCGATATTGATGCGTCTGACTTTCCGTCTGCAGCCGGCCGGCATATCCTAGAAGAAGCCTATTACTTCGGCAACTACGGCGTAGAAACTGTCCAGGATTTTTACCACTTTATGAAGCTGGGTCTGTCAGGCTACGCCATCTACGGCGCTATGGCTAATCAAAGCTACCAAATTGCCGCTGACCGGACCGTCCAAGCTAGCAACATCTACCTCGTGGATTATTTACCGGACGGCCAAATTCCTGGGCATGGCATCGTGCAGCAATCAGACTCAGGGTTGGCTTATTCCGCCGATAAACCAGTAGTTCTACGAGTTGATACTTATCCGCAGTTCCAGCGGCAGGGGTATGGACGCCGCCGTTATTTGGCGATGAACGCCGCTTCAATGCTGATATTCGGCAATCCTTTGCATTCGCGCGAGTCCGGGCCGCTGCGTAGCGATCCAGCTACCCAGACCTGGGCAGCCCTAGAAAGGGAAGGCTTAGCCGAGTCTTACGAGGAGATAAATAAGCCCGGCGGCCGGCTGTTGCAGCGCTACCGCTTTAGGCTGGCCAGAAATACTTAACAAGTTAAGTATTTTTTGACTCAAGATTTGCTACAATAAACTCAAATGTCAGTTACCGGAGAATCCGAGCAAGAAGCCCTTCGTAACGATTCACCTTATTTAACGCCCGGAATCCCTACAAACCTTTTTGACTCATACCAGGCGGAAGTTGCCGCTGTGGCCGGCGCTTTAGATTTGTCGACTGAGCAAAAACTGGAAAAATTGAGGCGCCTAGCAGAGGGGCTATCCAGTTTCGCGGCTCAAGGCTCTTCATTTGCCGGTGACACTTTAGTAGTGACGCCAACGCCAGAACCCGAAGATGAAGGAGGGCTCGAGCCTGATCCTAATGAAGTAGCCGAAGAGACCGCCGAACCTAAACCTTATCGAATAGGCGAGATAGAATTCGACCCGGCTGAAGCGGGTATTACTAAGCCTGACCAGTTATTTCTGCTCGATTTTATTGCCAGGTTAGAGAAAAACGAATTTACCGCCAAAATGGTCCTGGCGAGCAACTTCAGGGAAGGTGATTCAGAAAATACCCGCAGAGGAGCTTTTAAAGCCGCCGCCGCCAAATTATATCCCGCGCTGGCAGCTGTTTTAGGCGAGCCGGCGGTCCGTATCGTTGGCGTCAAGGGCGGCGCTAAACACAAGGTTTTCGAGAAGATCCATAGTCCGGGCACGGAGACAGCTGAAATAAATGCTCAGACAAAAGGCCCGGAAGACGACGATTTGCTGGTCGGGCAGCCTGAAGGCGACTTATACGACCGACGAAACGGATATCAGGCCGTGCCAAAGGAAGATTCGGTAGATGAACTCGAGGAAGATGGTGATCTACTAGGGCCGTCAAGACTCGTCAATGCTGGGTTTTTAAGGGCGGCCGAACGGCATCGCCGGGAAACCGAGCAGTTTGACGAAGACAGCCAGCTTCTGCGTGAGGCTTTAACGGATGATATAAGTCGGTTAATAGCCAGCCGGCAACCGCGTCCGACCGGTAAGACTGTCTTTAACGCGGCAGCTTTAATCGACAATGTGTCACGAGTCTTAACAATGCATTGGGGTCTGGAAAAGGTGGCGGAAGACGAACCGCCAATTCCTTCAAAAAACCTGGATACTATCAGCACCGAACTAGATTTGACCCCATATTCCATCAAGTCTTTAATTAGAGAACAGCTTAAAAACCTAGTCCGCGGCCACGATCCAAAAGCGGCTAAGCGCGCCCAAGCCTATTTGGACTTTATCGATAACCAATAGTCTAGCCGCGGCGGACGGTTTTACGCATCTGTTCAATTGCCAGATGCAAAGAGGCCACCATTTCGGCGGCTCCAAAAGTCGCTATGGCGCCGCCGACTTCAGGGTTGCCGCGACTAGCGATACCCAGGCCGGCACCGGTAGCTAGGGCGCCGACAAAAGCCGCAAAGCCTCCCCGGCCGGTCTCCAAAAAATCCTGTTCATCTGCCGTCTCGGCGAACTGTCGGGCCAGTTCCCGTAGCGTCCTGGGCTCATCATTGCCCGGCTCAGTAGATGTAAATTCAGTACTCATTGCAGGCACGATATCATAAAAGCCGGCGGACTTCGATTTTTTATAAGAATAACTTCGTGGTGGCACCAGTAATGGCCGCGAATATCTGGTGGCCTTCGGTATCGTCGTATGTACCGCTGTCATCTTTAGTAAAGATAACCAAGACATAAGGGTGTTTGCCGTTATCGATAATGGCGGCATCGTGCACTCTATCGACCAGCCAACCGGCTTTATGATAGACTTTTACGCCAGCCGGAATTGAGGCCGGAATATAGCTGCGATAATCAGCTTGCTGAAGATAACTCAGCAGTAACTTAGTGTGGGCGGAGTTAAGTAGCGAACCATTATAAATCTTACCCAGTAGTAAAGAAATATCGTCAACGGTCAGGGTGTTTTGATCCGGGTCATAATTGCTCAGGCCGATTTTGTCGGCGTAAGCTTCCAGTGCTGGATGAGTCAGAAGAGTGTTGATATCATCCCAGGCGGTGTTATCGCTTTGTTCAATCATCTGCTTAAGCTCGTAGCCGGCTGTCCCAAAACTCAGATTTTCATCTAAACTGTAGTTGCCGGCTTCAACTTCATGTAAAAACATCGTGGCGCTAAGGACCTTAGCCACGCTGGCCGCCACGAACGGATCGCTTAGGCCGTAATGGTATGTTTTACCGCTGTTTAAATCCTGTATAGAAACTCCAATATCCATGTCCGGGTGCGCGGCGATGATAGAGTTAACCTCGCTGGCTAGCTGCGATTGCTGATCGACCGATAAAACCGGACGATAAGAACTCATAGGAGTTTGGGCGGCCGTATGCGTTGAATGCGGCCCCCAAAGCCGTAACGTAAGATAGCCTGTTAGTAGACCAATAATAAGTACGGCACCCACGATAAACCTTGCTGGCCTAGATTTGCGCCGGCGCGCCGGAGGTCGCGGGCTGTAAGCATATATTATTGGCGGCCGATTGCGGGTGCGATTATTCATATTCTTAAGCTAACTAATTATTTGTTTAAAAGCTGAAATAAGGCTTAGTTATTACATAGTCTAGCATTTTCAATATAACTCTAACTGGAAAATTGTCCACAATTTATACACAACACCACATCTATAATAAAAACACAAGCTTTTATGAAATAAACATAAGTGTTTGACAATAACTAAGGTGGAGATTAGACTTGATGATAGTCATCGTGAGGTGACGACCGGAAAGGCCCCTTCGGGAGCTGATCCACCCAAAAAGGAGCTCCTCGGAGCTCCTTTTTGATTACCTTGGGGGCCAAATAGGTATAGTTAAACCGGACTGGGGCTGGATTGACTGGGCCTGGTGGCTCGCCGTTGCGGTTTGGGGGGCGCCAGCTGGGCCTTGGCGTATACCAGAAGATTAGATGAGGCCTTGCCTGGCAATCGGCCTAGAACTCTAGGAGTATGAAATATCGGTATCAGGTAGTCGGGCACCGGAAGCGCAGCCAGGGCAGCTGGCAGCCGCAACTTGGCCGGCTCGTGCTTAATCGTCATGGCGTGCAATCCCAGGATTATTCCTGATTGCAAAAGTATCAAAAAATCAAACGGCACAAGATAATTGAAAAAATAAGTGCCGATACCTAAAAAGAATAGTCCTGCGGCGCCGATAACACTTAAAATCACCGCCGCGGCCGCGCAAACTACAAAGGACTGCCAGTGTTTGAACTTATTCTTAAAGGCCAGCCCCACTAGGGCGATGGCCAAGACCAATAAGCCCAGATTAAAAACTATATTGTCCGACGCGAAATAGAACAGGATGCCTTTTGGCTGCAATTGGCTCTGCAGGTACACATCCAGAATAACGATTCCCGTAGCTAAGCTTATGAATTTTTTGGCCATTTGGCACCTCCATCCTGATATTCATCCTCACCTCCATAGTGTCTACAATATATCTGGTAATATTTAAGGGCGCAGTGCAAAAAGTGACGATTGTTTTGTAAGAATACCTACAATTCGTCAACGTGATTTCTAACAGCGGACAGAGGCCCTGCTAAACTATGGGGATGGACGTAAATCCAGCCGAATTCGAGCAATATTTGAACGAAGCTATAAGCGGCGTGCCTGAACCGTATCGGTCACGGCTGCAGAACGTGGCTTTTATAATAGAGGAGTACCCATCAGAGCAGCAGCGGCACCAACTCAATCTATATCCCAACGAAACGCTTTTTGGATTATATGAAGGTCTGCCGCTGCCGGCCCGCGGTGGAGCCACAAAGTTGCTGCCCGATAAGATAACCATTTTTAGACAGCCTTTGCTGGCGGCTAGCTCCTCGACGCAGCAGCTGCGCCAAAACATCGGTCATACAGTCTGGCATGAGGTAGCCCATTACTTCGGATTAGATCATAAGCGCATTCATGAGCTAGATAAAAAGCAATAAGAATCACAACAATTTACAGGGGTAGGAAATTGACTTTTAGCTTAAAACTGTGGATATATATTGAAAATTCGCTGAGTCGGGAATATTATGGGCTTATTAATCACTAAGGAGGTACAATGCGTTACTCTGGAAAAATGCTAGGCCTAGGCCATCACGTGTCGGTAGCCGGTCTGGTAAATCTATTTTTGACTTTTGCCGAGCTTTTGCTCGGGCTAAGGGTCATCGTTCATTTCTTCTTTACGACTGCCAGCGGCAGTTGGTTTGACTGGGTGTATTACACTACGGGCGTGCTGCTAAGCCCATTCCGTGGAACTTTTGTTAACCCCACCTTTACGCCAGGGCATTGGTATGTAGACTTTCCGGCGCTGTTCGCCATGATGGTCTACGCCGCCTTTGGTGCGCTTTTGATCGGCTTGGCTGGCTGGAACTTTGGTTTCCGCCGCACCAACCGATAACATAAAAATCGACACGCCGGTAAGAGCGGGTTCATATCGAGCCCGCTTTTTTCGTGCCCCGGCCGGACTGATACAATATATAAGTAATGGGATATCAAAGAACCCCGGCTTATCAGCCGGGGCAAAATACGGCTTATCGTATCAGTCGCAGCAAAATCGACCTGT
>DASTHV010000042.1:0-2728 GCA_035718045.1 Saccharimonadales bacterium (SeqCode)
ATCTCAGCCAACCCGGCACATGCGATAGAGGATAAAGTGAGCTGCTTAAGAAAAATAACGGGAAAATTAAAAAGTTGTTGATGCCTTGAAAACCTTGGAAGTCCTCGACCATACTGGCTAGACCAGCACCAAAACTGGTCAATGCCACACTTAGCGATACCGTAATCAAAAAAGCCAAAACTACAAATGACCAATTGTGCGGCCTAAAACCAAGGGCAACCGAAATGACAAAAACTAAGATTGCCTGAAGTATACAAATGGTCGCGCCGCCCAGGGCATTGCCCAGCAGAACCCGGGTTCGTGACACCGGCGCCACTAACATTTCCTTTAAGAAGCCAAAGCGTTTATCAAATAGGATTTGAATCCCCCAAAAGACGCCACTAAAAAGCAGTGTCTGAATAATCACGCCAGGCACCAAAAACTGCAAGTAGTTGCCTTCGCCGGCCCGTTTATAGACCGCGCCGATACCGTAGCCAAGCGCTAACAAAAACAAAATCGGCTGGCCGATAGCCCCTACTACCCGCGACCGGGTGCGTACATAGCGCTTCATCTGCCGCAGCCAGAGAATATACAGTACATCCATCAGCGCAACCTGCTGTTTCTTTGAGCCGTGCGCACATTAAGCCCGTTATTAGATAAGCTGGTCTCATCTCTGACGGTCCGGCCGGTCAATTCCAGGTAGGCTTCTTCCAGAGTTTTAGTACCCGTTTTCTTTGCCAGTTCTTTAGTTGTGCCGGTGGCCACAATCTTTCCGTGGTCAATAATAGCGATGCGGTCGGCGACTTCTTCGGCTTCATCCAGGTAGTGTGTGGTAAAGAAAATCGTCATGCCCTCGCTGTCGCGTAACTTTTGTACGTATTCCCAAAGCAAGTTGCGGGTTTGGGTATCCAGCCCAAGGGTTGGCTCGTCCAAGAATAAAATTTTAGGATGATGGAGCAAGCCGCGGGCAATCTCTAAACGCCGGCGCATGCCGCCGGAATAAGTTTTAACCATGCTGTCTTTACGTCCCCACAGGTCAACCAAGCGCAGCAATTCTTCGATTCTGGGTTTTTGCTCATTTTTGGGTATACCGTACAACACGGCGTGTACTTGCATATTTTCATAGGCCGACAGTTCTTCTTCCAGCGCCGGGTCCTGAAAAACTATGCCAAAGGATTTGCGGGCCAAGCCCTGCTCGCGGGTTACGTCGTAGCCGTTAAGCATTAGTGTTCCATCAGTTGGCCGCAGCATGGTGGTCAGCATACTAATGGTAGTGCTTTTGCCGGCGCCGTTAGGACCCAAGAAAGCGAAAATCTCACCGGCCTTAATCTCAAAGCTGATATTATCTACCGCCTTAACTTCACCGAAATTCTTAAAGACATTCCGGGCTATAATCACCGACTTCGAACTCATTATGAATATTATACCCTAGGCGCTAGTTCTTCGGCACTACTGCCTGGCGGATAGGCTTTAAGTTCTGGTTTTCCTTTTATAAATCCGTCTAGTACCGACTGCAAAACCTGCCAGCTAGCCAGCACTTCCTCGTCAGACGCGAACAAATTGCTGCGGCCGCGGATAGCATCAACGATTACTTGCTCATAGGCGTCCGGCAAGTCTCCAAAATGCTGCTGGTAGGAAAACTCTAGCGATAATTTTTGCAAATCCTGATCGTAACCGGGCTTTTTAACCCACAGTTCCAGCTCGATACCTTCTTGTGGCTGGATTCGTAATTTCAAAATATTAGCCTGGGTAGCCTGTGATTTCTTAAAGTGCACTCTTATTTCGGTTAACTTTTTATCCAGCCGCTTACCGGTTACCAGTCGTATCGGCACTCCTTGCCAGTCTGGATCGCTGGAAGTCACGCTTAGGGCCACAAAAGTTTCGGTAGTGGACTCCGGATTATCAACTTCATCTTTATAGCCATCGTATTGCCCTCTGATAGTTGATTGACTGGCCATAAGACTTAACTGCTTCAAGGCCGCTAGCCGCCGGATTTGGACCTGAGAAAAGTCAAAAACGTCTGGGCACGGCTTCATTAATATCAAGGCCGTCAACTGCAGTAAGTGGCTCTGGACGATGTCTCGCAGGGCGCCGGTCTGTTCGTAAAAACCGCCCCGCCCTTCCACGCCGATACTTTCACTGACTTCAATTTTGATCCTCTCAATGAATTTATTGCTCCAAACGCCGCGAAAAATCGCGTTGGAGCCCAAAAAGACCGCAATATTTTGGGCCATTTCCTTAGCTAGGTAGTGGTCGATTCGGTAGATTTGTTCATCTTTAAAGTAGCGTTTTGTCTGGTCTATAAGCCGTTTGGCAGAATCATAATTTTGACCGAAAGGCTTCTCTAAAAGCAGCCGGTAGGTTGAATCGTTTAGACCAGCGGAGCCCAGTTTCTCGATAATCGGCAGCACTGCCGCCGGCGGCACCGCAAAGTAAAAAATAGTCTGCTGGGCTGGGCTTTTTTCGAGCTCGTCTTTTAACTGCTGATAGGCCGCGGCCGAGTCATAGTCGATTTGCAGTACCCGGAAGTTATCTGTTAACCCACGGGTAGTATCGTTTAGAACATCACCGGGTTCTAAACTGCGCCGGCTGAGACCCCAGATTTCCAGGTTGGCTCCGATATCCGAACTGCGGCAAATTGCGGCCAATGCCGGCAGCAAATACCGGCGTGACAAATCGCCGCTAATACCAAAAACAACCAACGTAGTGGGCGCCAATTTTTGATTACCTTCAGCCATAATCCCTACGT
>DASTHV010000043.1:0-7782 GCA_035718045.1 Saccharimonadales bacterium (SeqCode)
CGGAGGTTCGGCGTAGCGAGAAAGCGCGCAGAAGTTTACTTTGAGCACTTTTGAGCGGAGAAGGACGAAGTCCGCTATCCGGCCTCCGGAGCCAATGATCTGTTAATCAATTGTCGCCTGCGTTTTTAAGGATGCTTTAGGAATCTTAAGTAAAAAGCCAGAAAAACCAACACAATTCCTATGTTCACAATCAATCTTTCCCAGATCCGGTGTCTGAAAAATATAATGTCCGCCACGACTATAGTGGCCACCATCAGCAGGATGAATATTACCAGTACTAGATTCTTTTCCATTTTGATTGCCTAGCTTGAACTATAGGTCCGCAGTACTTTCCGGTCAAGTAAACTTAAGTGTTCTCCGGGGCTCAAAGCCGCCAAAATGTAGGTCTATTAAGACTTCTGGTAGCGTGCCTGCGGTTGTAAAAATGACTGTTTTTGGTAATAGTTATGCTTAATGTTCATAAATCCCGTCATCTTGGCTCAAATCGGTGTCGCCTGGCTATTTATAAGATACTTGCGACAACACGACGCCGGATCAAAAGAGCCGATCAGAGCTCTATTGATAGCCGGCATATTCGGGGCTCTGGCTACTGTGGGAGCCTTTTTTTTAGAAAGATGGGTCCTGCCGGACAGTTTAGTTACCAACCCTTCATCGCTGTTAGCTCCCCATTTATTTGATGACAGTTTACTGGTCGGGCTCATTGAAGAGGGCTTAAAGTCCCTGCCCTTGGCCATATTCATATATAAACGTCCGTATTTTAACGAGCTGAGTGACGGTATCATTTATTTTGGCATCGCCGGCATGGCGTTTGGACTGATTGAAAATATCGGCTATGACCTTTCTTTTGGCGCAGTTACCGGATTTTTCAGGATTCTGGCCGGCCCGTATATGCACGCCGGTTTGTGCGCGCTGTTTGGGTTTATGCTGGCCCAGCGCAAGGTTATGAAAATCAACCCGATTTTTGTTCCGTTAGCCTTTATGGCGGCCGTTTCCCTGCACGGAGTTTACGATTTTGGGATATTTTATAAGCACCCGGTGCCGATGTTTATATCGCTGGGCATAACCGCCCTGGTGAACATAGGCGTTTTTCTGTTGTTTAAATACTCTCGGCGGATCGACTCCAAGCTTGGGCTGAGCGCCGCCGGCGCCAATTATTACTGTCCTCATTGCGGCCGCCCGAACCCGCAGCGGTTTCTGTTCTGCACCTACTGTGGCCACAAGGCGTAATTTGATTGCTTTTAGCTAAAACTTAACATAAGCTGAATCTATGAAATGTGAAAAATGTGGGCAACCCCTTGTTCCTGGGGCTATGTATTGCGGGAATTGTGGTGCTCCCGTGCCCGGAGCAACAGCACCGGCGGCCACTAATTTTAATCCGGCCCCCAGCGCTCAGCCAGCCATGAACTCGACAATGGCTATGCCCGGACCGACTCCTATGCCGGGCTCGATGCCCGCGCCAGCGCCCGCCGCCCCCGCCGGAGCGTACGGCCAAGTTCCCGGGCCGGCCCACCCGTTCGAGGGCCAAGTCAGCAACAAGGGCTACATGACAACCTTCTTATTGTCATTTTTCCTAGGATTCTTCGGTGTTGACCGGTTTTACACCGGACAAATCGGCCTAGGAATTTTGAAGCTCATCACTTTTGGCGGCCTTGGTATCTGGGCTTTCATAGACACTATCCTGATTCTGTCCGGTACCCGCAAAGATAAGTGGGGCCGCGAACTATACGGCCGAGAAAAAGATTTTAAATTGTCGATCATCATCTTCATCATCTTTGTGGTACTAGGAGTAGTTGCCGCAGTCATCGATTCTGTGTTCGCCAAACCTACGCCGGTTACCAGTACGTCTCTTAACACATCAACTAATCATAACCAAGGCGCCCCAGCCGCGACCGCCCAACCAATCGGCTACACCTATACGCTAACCGACCAAAGCGGCAATAAGATGGGTGTTACCCTTACCAAGTTCATTCCTAAAGCCCAGCCGGCCACCAGCATTGATCAGCCGACAGCCGGTAGTCATTTGGCAGCAGCCCAGTTTCAAATTACTAATAATTCCAGTTCTAAAATTAGCGAAAGCGCCGATACCTCCGCCGTACTGGAGGACCAGCAAAACCAAAGTTATGATACGGACTTCAGTCAAGCTTCGGATTGCCAGCCCTTTGCCTCTACCGCTTTGGATAACCTGGGCCCGGGCGAATCGGCTACCGGCTGCGTAGTTTACAAAGTCCCCGACACAGTCACACCAATCAAAGTCAAATACACTCCTAGTTCCGGCTTTGCTTCCGACAGCGGTCTTTGGTCTTTGCAATAACGATCCTAGGCTAAAACTACCTCTGTTCCAATAGCTCGTTTAAGTATTGGCAATAGCTAGATAAGCACGTATAATTAGTTTTAGTAAACAAAACAAAAATGAAAATCAAACTAAAGTTTACTGCGTTTTTGGCCGTGATATTGCTGGGTCTGGGGATCGCATATGCTCCCCGCAGCCTAGCCACTACCGGCCAAATCTATGTTTCGCCGGGCAGTAGCTCTGTCCAAATCGGCAATACGGTAACCGTAGCCTTGCGCGTCAACCCAGGCACATCTATTAACGCCGTTCAAGCGACGGTTGGCTACGATTCCTCGGCGCTGCAATTTTTGTCTACTAGCCTGGGCGTGTTTTCGACCTGTGTTCAAAACAGCGGCGGCGGTGGCAGCGTAGTTTTGTCCTGCGCTCTGCTGGGCAGCAGTACCAGCAGCGATTCACTGATTGCCGATATCTCATTTAAAGCGCTGGCTGGCAGCGGCAGCAGTACACTGAGTATCAGCGGGGCCAATGCCGCCAACAATGGGACCTATACCGATCCGTCCAGTGTTGGCGGCACAGTTAGTTTCAGCTCACCGGCACCGGCGCCGATTCCCTCTGGCTCGGGCGGCGGTAGTACCAGTCACAGTAGTAGCGCCGGCTCGTCGTCCGCTCCGACCCAGCCAGCTGCAGCCCCAGCCGTCCAACCGGCGGCACCTAAGGTATCCCTGACTGTCAATACGGATAAGATTCAATTCACCACAGCCAGTTTCAAACTGCACGCCAACGTACCGGTTCAGGCATTTATAAAATATGGAACAGACAAAAATAATTTGAATTTATCTACCGATCTTAGCAGCCCCAGCCAAACGCCGACCATCGGGTTTGACTCGGCCAATCTTACTCCGGGAACCATTTATTATTATCAGGTTGTCGCTAAGGTTGGTGATTCGATAGTAGCCCAAAGCCCCGTCAAACAACTTACTACCAAAGGGTTTACTGTTCGGGTAGCTATTTTAGACAGTCACTATCATCCGCTAGCTAACCGGGTCGTGACACTTCATTCCACGCCCATGACCGTCAAAACCGACGGCTCCGGAGTGGCTACCTTTACTAATGTGGCGCCTGGCCCGCACCATGTTGAATACCAGGTCGGTAAGACTACTTATCAGGAATCCGTGTACGTAAATAACGATTTAGCATCAAGCAAGGGAGAGCAAACCGCTAGCCCGCAGACTGCTGCCGTAGTTTTAACCAGCTATCAGCAAGCCACAGGTAAATCACCGCTTTACGCGGTTTTGGTAATCCTGGCGCTGTTAGGCGCGTCAGCGCTTCTATATGCAAAAAAGGGCCAATTTGTCGCTGTGGTGCAGCGTTTACGGCCTCAAAAAAAGGTCGCTTCTACCTAAACTGCGTTACTTATCTAGCGGCATACAAACGTCTGAGGGGAGTTGGCCTGGTTTAACGTTCCAAGAGGGGCAATAATAGCCCAACGACCGGGCCTTAGTCTGCCAGGCAGCCGGTACCGGCTGGCCACCGGCAGTCAGCGGCCTAGGAGTACTAGCGGACCGGCTGGCCGGCTTAGAAGAGTCTGGGTGATGAGCGACAAGCAGCACCCACAGAATTGTTACGATTAAAGTTACCAATCCTGCTATTAGCGCCAGTCCGAGTTCATACTTCGCCCTATTCACTACCATAAGCGCCCGCCAATAGACTGAAGTCCAACAGATTGATGCAGCTATCGCTATTAATATTTGCCCGCCCCAGACTGCCGCTGCACTGCCCATACTTGGAGGCCAGCAGGCTTAGATCCAGCAAATCGATGTGGCCGTCCTCATTAATGTCCGACGGATAGGCCGAAAAGGCGCTTACAGCGTTGGATGGCAAAGAAGCGTTGGAGGAATTGTCGTAAGCCACCACATAATAGCTATAGGTGGTATTGGGCGTCAGACCGGTGTCGCCGTAAGTCGTGTCGGTCGTAGTAGCGATTTGGCTGCCGTTACGATAGATGTGGTAGCCGGCGATGCCGCTACTGGCCGTAGAAGCTGTCCAGCTTAGGTTTATATGCGTCTGATCGACCGTCGTAGCGGAAAGCGCCGGCTGACTTGGCAAGGCCGCAAAGCCGTTTAAACCATTGGGTGTGCCAAGACCGCTTGGCGTATCAAAACCGATTGCGGCGTTACAATGAGTAGTGTTTGCCCCGACACAATCACTGCCGGTAGTAACATCGTGGAAATTAGTCCCGCTAAAGCGCGTGTACGGTACTGTAGACGCGACTGTACCGCTCGGCACCCCACCGGTAAGCGCAAAGATACTGGCGATAATCGGCGTCGCCAGGGATGTGCCGCCGACCTGATACCAAGTTGAGTTGACGTTAATAGCGGCCCCGGTGTTAGGATCGGCGGCGGCTGACACATCGCCAAAGGCTCTAAAACTGCCACAGCCGTTCTGCGCCCAATTTGAAAGGCTACTCTGCCAAGAGGGGGCTGAGTAATAATCTGAGCAGCCGCCGCCCGAGCCTGACCACACCGTTTCACCAGCCCACGTATTATCACCAAACAGCTGCAAGGTTGTTCCAGACACGGCCACTACGTTCGGGTTGTCACTGGGCCAGGAAGCGCCGCTGGATACGGTGCCATTGTCACCGGTAGCCGCAACCACGGCTATGCCGGGGTAATTAAAGTCGCCATCCAACGAAGGGTCGTCAGTATCACTCCCCCAACTATTGGAAATAGACGTGGGGTTGAATGAAGCTGCCGTAGCATCGGCGGCGGCCATACTGGTTAAGTTGGCGTCATCAGCCTCGACCAGAATTATTTTGCAGGTCTGGCAGATCATGTGCGCGACTTCTACATCCAAAGCTATTTCATCGCTCCAGCCGGCGTCTGCCGGCAAGGGCGAGGCCGCACCGGATTGATTAACCACTTTTAGACAACCATTACTGGTAGAGCAGGCTGGCAAACCGTAATTTTGATCATAATTTTGCAAAGATGTATTTAGGCCGGCCACATCACTGGAGAAATTACCGGCATCGACAATAGCGATTGTCTGCGGCCCAAAGCTGCCGGGCGCGCTGCAGACCGAAGCCACTGCGCCACCGGGCGTACAGGGCAGTTGATACGCCGTATGGAATTGCACCGATCCATAACCGCTGACTGCCGGCGAGGCGCTAGCCAATGGCTGGCCGCTGGAGTTAGTACTGATTTCAGCCATGCAGCGCGCCCGGCCCGGCTTTTTTGGATTAGTGCAGACGTGCTTAGACGAATGCTTGGCGATCATCCGCAGTGTTTTGACTTTTTTGTGGTCTTTCAAGCCTCCGCTATTCGCCGCTTGCGCCATCGGCCGCACCACAAAAAACCCGGTAATAAAAATCAGGCATATGGCCAACAAATAACCGGCAAAGCGGCTTTTAGGCCCTGAAGAACTGATTTGGCCGTTACTATTTTGGTAAGGCATGTTTTTGTTTTAATCGATACCTCTCAATTATATCCCCCGCGCCGCAGATAACCAATACTTGCTAACAGTTAGATAGTTCACTGCCGAATTTGCCTGGGCATGAGACGATTTAATCGCAATAAAGGGGGTTTATTATGGCCAAAGATCATGGACCATCCATTAAGAACGATAAGCAGTATGAAGGCCTGCGTAACAAGGGCATGAGTAAGCAGCGTGCCGCTAAAATCGCTAATAGCCAAGGCGCCAGCAAGCGCGGCGGCCAGAACAGTAGTTAGGCAAAGACTATGAGTTTAATTGACAGATGGCATAACAGCTGGCACCGCCGGCAAGCGATTAAAGACGAAGAGATTCGGTCTTTATTTGACGATCCGCCTTTCGTTTAAGTCCGGATCCGCGCGACAGTTTTTCTAAATTTATCCTTTCGGAGCCCCCAGCCGCTATTGAATTGGTCGCAGTTGTTGGCGGCTTTGACACAGAAATAATTACATTATATGCGTTAGAAAATCGACAGCCTTCGGATGGTGATTCTGATAAATTGATGATATCAACCGCTTATTAGGAGTTTAGAGGAGTTTTAGTGATGATATACAAGCGTGATGAAGGAATTAAAAAGGACCCGGCCGAAAAGGCCCGGGCCGGGTTAATCGTCGGCCTGCCGGTGGCAGCTTTAATACTAATAAGCGCCGGAGTTTTAAGCGCCCATCCTGCTAATCAGTCTAGCGGCCATACCAGCGCTGCGAACCCGCATGTCATCCCAGTAGTCTCAACTAACGCCGCCAGCAGATCTAACAATCCAAAACAATCTAGCGGCTCTACGGGGCAACCGGCTACTGCTACCGCCCCACCGCAGGTTGCCGCCTCAGGCAGTAATGGTGGCTATGGGGGAACATCGCCATCCGGTAGTTACCCCTACGGCGGCTCTGGCTCTTCGGCTAGCCAGCCGGTAACTGGCGGTCGGGGCGGCGTAGGCGATACATCGGGCACTCAATCCGGCGGCTTACCCTTAAACTACACCATAGGAGTTCCGCCTGTTTCGGTCGGTGATGGCTCTAAACCGGTGCTGTCCACCAGTGGTAGCACTCTAACTGTTAACTAGGTTACTGCCTGCCGGTTAATAATCGTTAATACTAGGGGCTATGGCAGAAGATTCCGAAGACAAGGTCAAAGTACAATTAGAAATTCCCCGCGAAGAGGTAGATCTCCATATTGACCACGAGGCCAAAGAGAAAAAGGCTAGCGAGGAAAAAGAAAGCGAGGACGAAGAAGACAGCGATGAAGATAAAAGTGAGAGTAGTGACAAGCACCAAGACACAAAGATTGCCGGTTACAAGGCCGGCGAGATAGCCAAAGCGCCGGTTGAGCCACCTGAGCCCGAAAACAAAGCCGGACCTAACAAGCGCCAGCGGCGCGTATTAATTTTCGGTTTTATAGCGGTGGCCATCGGCGCGTTACTTTGGCCGATTTTTAACTTTCTAACGGGGATGCTGATTGCGGCTTGTGGCGCGGTGGCTATTTCCTACGGCGTATTAGTTAGAGCGTGATGTGACTATCTTCACAGCCTAGATATAACCCTTCCGGCAAAATAAAGGCTGCAGAGGGGAGGTAAGCAATGAGTAAGCATGGCAACGCTGAGCAAAAGTTACATATTAGTCCCGAGGTACAAGATCGCCAGAAACTTCCTCGGCAAAAACAGGATAACAAAGAGGCGGATATACCGATGCCAGGGCCGCCCAAAGGCACCAACGCTAACAACCAGTATCGTTAAGGGGGCACGTCATGATTGTAATGGCTATACAACCCACATCCAGACAGCTTCAAAGCTTAATTGGCAAGGTAAGGGCCTATCCTGTGTCCGTCGGGCAGATTCTGGAACTAGCGGCAAGATCTAAGGTGCCCAAGGAAGTAAAAGATTTCTACAGAGCCTTTCCGGACGATGAGGTTTTTGAAAGCAAGGATGATTTAGCGGCCCGCACTGAACAAGTTGAATTGCTGCGCAGCGAAGACGATATGCCCCAAGAGATAGAACGCTGCGCCGAAGAGTA
>DASTHV010000044.1:0-7460 GCA_035718045.1 Saccharimonadales bacterium (SeqCode)
AGAGCCTGCGCTACTCCCTCTCTGTATTTAAATACAGGTCGGTCCGTTGCTCGGCTTTCCTTGTACTGCACCCAAATTTGCAAGTTCTGGGCATACTTAGGCTAGTTTCCGCTTCGCTCCTCGCCCGCGCGCCGATTTTGCGCTCAAGCCGATAGCGGCTGAGAACAATAAGCTTTCAAAATTTATCCGAGCGCCTCGCTTAAGCGCGTGCTCATGAGCATACTAAGCGGTTGATTTATAGAAATCTTTACTGAAATAAAGTTAAGCAGTTTTTATACTGTTGCGGTTGTTATAATATTAGTGACAAATTAGAGGTTTTGGAGGAAATATGGCGAAAAGTAAAGCTACCGATACTGATGCTCCTGTGGCCGGCACCGGAAAGTCCCAAGCTTTGCAGCTGGCGGTCGATCAAATCGAAAAACAATTTGGCAAAGGCTCGATTATGCGGCTGGGTGAAGCTACTTCCGTAAATGTCGAGACGATTCCTACGGGATCGATAAGCTTGGATCTGGCGCTAGGCGGCGGTTTGCCCAAGGGACGAATTATAGAAATTTATGGACCAGAAAGCTCTGGTAAAACTACGGTATGTTTGCACGCCGTAGCCGAAGTCCAAAAGTCCGGCGGCACGGCAGCTTACGTTGATGCCGAAAACGCTCTGGATCCGGCTTACGCCAAACGCCTGGGCGTAGATGTCGACAGCTTACTTATCAGCCAGCCGGACAGCGGCGAACAAGCCCTGGAGGTAGTAGAGACCCTAGTACGTTCCAACGCCGTGGACATTATCGTTGTCGACTCCGTGGCCGCGCTGGTTCCTCAAGCCGAGATAGAAGGCGATATGGGCGACGCTCACATGGGTCTGCAAGCCCGGCTGATGAGCCAGGCTCTGCGTAAGTTGACCGGCGTCATCAGCCGCAGCAAAACCACCGTGGTTTTTGTCAACCAGCTGCGCATGAAGATCGGCGTGATGTTTGGCAATCCGGAAACAACTACCGGCGGCCAAGCTCTAAAATTCTACTCCAGCGTCCGCATGGACATTCGCCGACTAAGCCAAATTAAACAAGGTGATACTGTCATCGGTAATCATGTGCGAGTTAAAGTCGTCAAAAATAAGATCGCCCCGCCATTCCGCCTTGCTGAATTCGATATCATGTACAACCAAGGGATTAGCAAGGAAGGCGACCTGATCGACCTAGCTACGGCCCATGATATCGTTCAAAAGGCCGGCGCTTGGTACGAATATAAAGGCGAAAAAATTGCCCAAGGCCGTGAAGCCGCCAAACGCTATCTGGCCGAAAACCCCAAAGTCTATGACGAAGTTGCCAAGCAAACCGTCGAAGCCGCCAAAGCTGAAGTCTAATTGCTAAAATAAGGGCATGACTGCCACTAATCACGCTTTAACCGGCGCCGTGATTGCTTTGGCCGTCAAACAACCGGCGCTGGCTATACCCCTGGCCTTATTGTCACACTTCGCCATAGATGTGATACCTCACTTTGATTTGAGCCGTAAGCACCCGAAGGCGGCTAAGTACTTCACTAGCTTTGACATGCTGTGTGCCGGCGCCGTCATGATACTCATTCCATTGCTACTGACCACTCCAGTTTCGGCGTGGCTGATTTTTGCTTGTATGGTCTTAGCGGTGCTGCCCGATAGCGTCTGGGCCTGGCGGTATTATAAATTTAGAGACATCGGGAAAGTTATTTCAGCCAAGCCGATATCCCGGCTAACCCGTCTACATCAAAGAATTCAGCTAAGCGAAACCCCCCGCGGCCTCATTATTGAAGTCGCCTGGCTTATATTGATGGCTTTACTTATTAGTAATTTGCGAACATGAAGATTACGTCTATAAAACAGCAGGTAAAAAACCTCGACCGGGTCAGTATTTTCGTTGACGGCAAGTACAGCTTTTCGCTTAGTTTAGACGAGCTGATAACCCATAAGCTTAAAAACGACCAGGAACTAGACGCCACTGAAGTTAAAAAATTCAAAAAAATCAGCGCAGATGGCAAACTGCGGGCCCGAGCGCTGGAGTGGCTGCTTAACCGGCCGCATTCCGAGCGCGAATTTCGCGACTATCTCTACCGCAAAAAAGTTGATAAGGACCAAATCGAAAGTTTGGTGAATGAATTCACCCAAAAAGGTTATTTAGATAATGCCAAATTCGCCGGCTGGTTTACCGAATTGCAGGCTCGCCGCGGCAAAAGCGACAGGGCTATCCGCTCAGAACTGTTTAAAAAGGGCATCGCCAGAGATAGTGTCGACCAAGCGCTGGCACAAGAAGGGGGCTCGGAGCTGGAGCGGCTTAAAGCCATGGCTAGTAAAAAATCAAAGCTTAGCCGCTATAAAAGCGATCCTCAAAAACTGATGCAGTATTTAGTTAGCCAAGGTTTTAACTGGCAAGACGTAAAGCAAGCTGTGAACCCAGGTGACAAAAATACTTAACATGTTAAGTATTTTTATGAGAAGCCCTGAATAAGGGGCGTGCTTAAATCTTTTCCGGCCCTGGGCAAATCCCTATTCAAACTTTTAATTGTCGGCAAAAAGCATAAGGCTGGAATTATCGGCAGCCAAAAAACAAACAGCCTGAATATCAACATCGACGCCACGGCAGTGGTAAACGGTACGCCTACCAAGCGAAGCATGTAGGCCAGGGTAACTTCAATTCCGCCGGCGCCGCCGGCCGGCAACGGCAAGATGGTTAGCAAAAAAGTAGTGGCGTAAGCCAGCACTAAGGGCGCGATATCTATCGAATAACCAAAAGCCCTAACCGCGCCGTACAGACATAGCAAATGTCCAACCCAATAGACAAGAAACCCACCGTTGCCGGCTTTATATTTTAGGGGATGACCCACTATGTGGCGTACCACCACCACGCCGCCGATAGCATCGGCAAAACCTTTTTGAAAGTTAACCCATGCCCAACCCAGCCAAGTCCTAGGGGACCATTGGAGAGCAGGGGGAATTTTGCGATGACCTTGGGTAAACCGGCCGACTCGCCGCGGGCTGGTAAACCATAGCGCGCCCAAATAACACAATGGCACTCCTACTATCCAAGCGATTGTCATCTGATAAGGCGCACCCTTGCCGGCGCCGGCCAGTATAGCAATAGAGGCTGCGACGGCTAAAACCGATAAAACCGCCCACTCCATGGTATTAAGGCCCAGTACCCGCTTGGCGGCTTCGTGTATTTTGGCGCCGGCTCTATGGATCGCCCAAAAATCTACGGCCAGGCTGGCGGCGGTAGCTCCAAAAATAATCGCGCCTTGGCCGATTCCGGCGATCCTAGTGGCGTCCCACCAGCTGAGTTTGGGTCCGTGGCCGGCACGGGCAAAATCCCGATAGCCAAAATTGTAGCCTTGATAAGCGACAGCCTCGCCGCCGATACAGACCAAAAACCACCACCAATTCGCTCTAGATAAAGCCTGAAATAATTTATGAAAATCAGCTGCCAGGCCCAACAAAACGGCGGCCGCGCCGGCCAGTAGGATAGTGATGATAGCCGTAAACAAAGCTTTCCGTTTAGACAAGCCAAGAATTGTCAGACTAGATTTCTTTTCGGCCATACCTAAGTAAGGCATAAACTACCTGTCCGCTCAGTGTCAAATCCGACAGTCCGCCTTAGCTGGCCGGCGCGGCCACCCGGGCAGTAGCTAGCTCATCGGCCGTGGCCTTGATATCCGTATCTCGCACCAGGATGTAGTGGTCGGTGACCTCTATGATCTGCTCGCGGTCAATCACCAAAGTGTCCTGGGTCGTAAAAACCTTGTGCAGCGGCCTGGCAACATATAGTTTTTGAACAAATAACCCGTCGTTATAACTAAAATCGCTGACTTTTCCCAGCCGCTGCCGCTTAGTTTTAACTAGCTTGTCCATCAGCTCAAAGTTAATATCTAAAATTTCCTTGTGCCGGACCAGATCTTCGGGCGAGCTTAGATCAGATTCATCATTGACGGCCAGTCCGTCGGGCATGGTTTCGCGAACATCTTCAGCCAGCAATACCTGACTATTATTGCCGGTGGTCTTGCACCACCAACCTAATATTTTCAAGTTGTGCGGGTTGATAATCGGCAGCACGGCAACGGCTATCTGGCCACCGCTGCGCAGACTTACCACCGGCTGGTTAACCAGCGATTTACTTAGCCTAAGCATACTGAATTTAGTATAGCCCAGAAATATTAATCCGCTACTGCTTGCATCTAACCTCAAGAAGTCGATAATTGATTGTAATGAAGAAATATTTTATAGCTATATTTCTTATGTTTGCAACGGCTATTTTTGTACGGACAGCCTTAGTTTTAGCTTCGCCGCCTTCATTAGCTTCGCCGCCTACGCTGGCTTTATCACAGCTAAAAGTTACCGGCGATGAATATATCATTGTCCAAAATAACACCGGTAAAAGTGTTGACGATCTAAGCAGCTATTGGCTAGATTATTACAATGATTACGATCCGCTAGCCGGCGGAATCAGCAGCTCGTCGCAGCAACTGCCTAAAACCGGCTTAGGCAGCGGAGAATCATTACTGCTAGCCGCCGACGTGCGGCCAACCTGCGGCGCCAGCTTAGCGGGCAAGTTGGGCATCAGTTTGGGCGATTCTAAGGGTTATCTGCAAATATCTCAGGTAAGTACCGGGGTTTTGGGGATGAACCGCCTGCCGGTAGACTACGTATCTTGGAGCGCCGATAAAGACGCCGATGCGGTGATTACCGCGGTACCTTCCGGCAGCAAGGATCCGGATGCGGCCTATTATCGTTACGCGGATGCTAGCGGTTACGGTTGGCAGCTGGCGGATGTCGACCAATCCAATGTCTGCCAACTGAATGTCGCGGCTACTGGCGGAGCGGTCGGTAATTTGATTCGCGCCAACGGATCGGTACCAAGCGTAGTTGGAGTCAACGCCGGGATTAATCTGCCCCCTACTGATACCGGCCTGGCGGTACCGCAAATATCCGAGGTTCTGCCTAACCCGGCTCCGCCGCAAACTGACGCTGACAATGAATTTATTGAACTTTACAATTCAAACGACAAGCCATTTGATCTTAGCGGATTCGTACTGCAGGTCGGCACTTCAACTGTTCATCAATACGGCTTTCCGGCCGATACCAGCATTCAGCCCCATCAATTTTCTGCTTTTTACTCTTCGGATACCGGCTTAAGCCTTAGTAATAACTCGGGGCAGGTCAAGCTGTTGGATTCAGCCGGCAATGTATTGGAGCAATCGGACGTATATGGCGCCGCTAAAGACGGCTATGCCTGGGTTAAATCCAACGGCTTGTGGCAATGGACAACCACGGTCACGCCGGATGCCGCCAATATTATTACCGCGCCTTTGTCTAAAAAATCCAGTACTCCGAGTTCATCAAATAAAACCGCCGTTAAAGGAGCTTTAACCAGCGGCCCGTCCAGCACTTCACCCAGCGGTTCAGCTCCGTCATCCGTTAACTTGCACCCGGTTGTGCTTGTGGGCGTGGGCGCGGCGGCGGTAGTATATGCGTTATATGAGTACAGGAATGATTTGGCAAACCAGTTCTACAAGTTCCGCCGATACCGAGAGTCTAGGCGAACTGCTGGGTAGGAATTTAAGCGGCGGGGAGATAATCGAGCTGCGCTCCGATCTTGGCGGCGGCAAGACAACATTTGTACGCGGTTTGGTCCGCGGAGCTGGTAGCCAAGACCGCGTAGCCAGCCCAACATTTACCTTTAATAAGGTATATAAAGCCGGCAAACTAACCATCTACCATTTTGATTTTTACCGTTTGGACGATCCGGGAATCTTAAAGGAACAATTAGCCGAAACATTGGACGATAAACGCAATATAACACTTATAGAATGGGCTGATATTGTCAGCGATGTTTTGCCAAACGAACGGCTCAGCATTGAATTTAAGCCGACTGCCACTAGTCCGGACGAAAGAGAGATTACAATTTATTATTCTGAGCCCCAGGCCGAGTTAGTCGCCAGGCTGGAAACCGCTTGGCAGGAGTCCCGGCCATGACCATTTTGGCAATCCGAACCGACAAGCCGGAGGCCGAGTTGTATCTATATAAGGACGATGAAAAGGCCGCCGAGATTAAGTGGCAAGCCCATTTAAAATTGGCCGAAACCCTCAACAGCAAGATTGAAGAAATACTTAACATGTTAAGTATTTCTTATAATGACCTCAGCGGAGTTGCGATATACAAGGGACCGGGCAGTTTTACCGGGCTAAGGATAGGTATGAGCGTGGCCAACGCTTTGGCTTATTCCCAGCAAATTCCAATTGTCGCTACAGCCGGTGAAGACTGGCTGCAAGAATCTATTACCGCCCTCCAAGCCGGCCAAAATGATAAATTTGCCGTGCCGGATTACGGCGGCCCGGCACACACTACTCAGCCTCGAAAATAATCCTGTGGATAACAGCTTGCTTCCGGATTGAGTTAGGAATACTATCAAATCAAGTTCTTTAAACAAAAAAACTAAAAAGGCAAAAAAATGAAAATCAGGAGACTACTATATCTAAGCTCTTCTATCATGGTGAGCTTGTCTTCGCTATTAGTAATTAACTTTGGCCGGGCCTTTGCCGTAGCCAACAATTGCACTTGGACCGGCGCTAGCAGCAACAATTTTAATGATGCGACCAACTGGAGCAGCTGTAACAGCACCGTCCCACAAACGGGCGACAACCTTGTTTTTGACAATACGAGTTTGGGTGCAGACGCAACCGTCAATAACGATATGACCGGCCTGTCCGCAGGCAGCATCGTCCTTAACGGAAGTGGAGATTTTGGCTTCATTCTGACCGGCAACCCCTTAACAGTAACTGGTGGAATCTCTAATTCTGCGTCAAGCACCTCGTCATTAGAACTCGATATGGCACTGACATTAACTGGTGACCAGACAATAACCGCGACTCCGGGTGGCGGAAATTTCATAACTTTTGGAGACTACTCTAGCCCAAGCACGCTTAATATAGGTACATCGAACATAACAATCTCCCAAGCGACTGTGCAGGCTAACGACGCGATCAGCGGTTCCGGCAGCATCACGACTAGTACACCAGTAGCGTTGGCTGGTGATAACTCCGGCTACAGCGGTGACATTACCATTAACAGTGGTGGTGAAATACTCGTAATGACATCTACCAGCCCGTTCGGCAGCGGGGCAGTTACGGTTAACAGCGGCGCCTCACTGTATTTTGCCTTACCCGGTGACACCACAGTAGCGAATGATATAACCCTGTCCGGCACCGGTGTGGATCAATCCACCGGTACGCTTCAAAACGCCGATTTCATACATTTTGGTCCAGGCAATGGTCCGGCTAACGGCGGCAAGTTAACGCTTAGCGGTACCGTCACACTGAGCAGCGACGTAGTCTATAGTGGTGATTTGGCCACCGGTATAACTGGGACCTATACTCCCAATGGGCATACCATAAGCGTATTAGCTGGCGCTCAGGGAACTATTACTACTCCGTCAGGCACGGT
>DASTHV010000045.1:0-9967 GCA_035718045.1 Saccharimonadales bacterium (SeqCode)
TTAGGGATGCCGCCTTCGCGGTATTGCAATATGGTGATTATGCAACCATGCAGGATAATTTGTTGAAGCCTTAGGGCGATTATGATGATGACTACCCAGAACCAAGGTATGAACAGTCCCATCACCAAAATGGCGATAGAAATCAAAAAATGCAGCCAAAACAAAGCTTCGGCCAATATCCTTGTCTGCAGTCGGCGTTTTTGTTTTTTCATTAGCTTAATAATAGCAAAATCTACAGTAAATCAGCGGGGTCGAGGTCGATTTGCCAGTCTTGGGGGACTAGCCTAGTTAGCTCTAGCAGGTGTTCGCGCTGCTTGCTCTTAACGACTAGCTGGTAGTAAAAGTAGCGGCCGCGGCGGGCATAGAAACTGGGCGTGGGACCAATAATTTCTACTGGCAGGCCGGCCGCGGCCAACTCGGCCTTCAGCTTGTCGCTGGCGTTTTGAGCGCCAACCAGGGTGGCCCGCCGGCAAGTTAGTTTCAGCAGATAGCTGAACGGCGGGAACCGGAATGTCTGGCGCTCGCTCAGCGCGTACTCATAAAATTTCCTAAAGTCGCGCCTGACGGCGGCCTGTATCACCACGCTTTGCGGTTCATACGTCTGGACCACCACCACGCCCTTGGCATGGCCGCGGCCAACCCGGCCAATCACCTGGTATAACAACTGAAAGGTTCGTTCTTCGGCAGTGTAATCGGGCAGGGTCAGCGATGACTCGGCGGACACTATGCCTACCAGGCCCAGTCGGGGCAGATCCAGTCCCTTGGCCAGCAGCTGGGTGCCGACCAAGATATCGATTTTGCCAGCTAGGAGCTCATCGTAAAGCTCGTTAAGCTGTTCGCCGGCGGTGTTATCGCTGTCGAATCGCCGGACGGACTTATCGGGGAACAACTTGGCGACATGCTCGATCAAGGCTTTGGTGCCGATGGTTTTATAGACGATATCAGTATTCTTGCAGTTGGGGCAGGCCACCGGCGGCGTCTGCTGATAGCCGCAGATATGACACTTGGCTAAATGTTGGTCGCCATGGTAAACCAGGCTGACATCGCAGTTGGGGCACAGCAGCTGCCAGCCGCAGACCGTGCATAAAATCACCCGAGCCGAGCCGCGGCGGTTCAGATAAATCAAGGCTTGTTTTTGGCCGGCCAAGGCGCGGTTGACCTCATCTATTAGCTGTTTCGACAGGAACGGATTGGCTCCAAAATTGGACTTATCTTTAAGGTCTACCACCTCTGTCTTGACGTCGCTCTGGGCGCCACCCAAAGCCATCTGGCTCATTCGGACGATGGCCGAGCGTTGCTCGGCCAGATAATAATCGCCGATTGACGGTGTGGCTGTTCCGTAGATTACCTTGGCACCGGTTAGCGCGCCCAGCTGACTGGCCAGGCGCAAGGCGTTATAGCGTGGTGACTGTTCTTGTTTGTAGGCTGGCTCGTGAGCCTCGTCCACCACAATCAGACCAATCGCGCTAACCGGAGCGAATAACGCCGAGCGCGGCCCAATCACTATCTGCGGCTCGGTAGATTCCAGCAGCTTATGCCAAAGCTGTTTACGCTTGGCCACGCTCAGCTGGGAATGCAGCACCACTGGCTTTTGTTTCAGGTACGACTGTGTGGCTGCCGCCAGTTGAGTTGTCAGCGAAATTTCCGGTGTCAGTAATATCACCGATTTGCCGGCCTGTAGAGTCTGGCGGGCTAACTCCAAATAAACCCGCGTCTTGCCGCTGCCGGTTTCGCCGTGTAACAGCACGGTAGTGCTGGCGCTGGCTTTTATCTCTTTTATGGCCCGTTTTTGCTCGGCCGTCAAGGGCGACTGCAGCTCCAGCTGTATTTTATTAATTTGACCAGACTTTTGGCTTTCAGCTTTCAGCTTTAAGCTTGGTTTTACCGGCGCGAACTGACGCAGTGAATCACTTAAACTAGAAGCGTAATACTCACTCATCCACTGCGCCAACTGCAGGCAGTGATACGGCAAGGGCCTATCACTCAGCCGGGTTTTTATCTCTTTAGTGGCGAAACTGGGTTTGCCTACCTCGCCAATTATGAAACCGGTGGCCGGTCGATTGCGCAGCGGCACGGTTACCACACTTAAGACCGGCAGTTCTTCCTCAGAACTATAGGTCAGTGGCCGGTCGCCATGGTATTTACCGTCTGCCAGCAACACCTCATAAAACCTCATAACTACATTTTACATTTACCAATTTACATTTCATATTTATTTAACATTTACCCATTACTAACTAATAGCACGCGGATGCTTGCAAATCTAAAGCTCTTAAGTTAGCAAAAAGCTTCTGCTTTAAATCAATTTTTATTAGAATGAAATCAACCATGCCATCCGCCCTAGAAGTTTTAAACAGCAGAGCAAAACAGAAAAAACGTACCGGTACTTACAAGGATAGCTATAAACTGGCCTTAGCCGTAGAGGGCGGCGGCATGATGGGTGTTATATCGGCCGGCATGCTTTTGGCCATCAATGATCTTGAACTACTTGACCTTTTTGACGTATACGTAGGGAGCAGCTCAGGAAGCATAAATCTCGCTTATATATTGGGGGAATACCCTGAAGAAGGGCTGAGTGTTTATTATGACCATCTTATTAATCATAAGCATGTGGACTCATTTCGATTGGTGAAGGGCGAATACGCAATCGACTTAAAAGGTCTAGAGAGAATAATGAAAAAAGTAATTCCGTCGCCAATTCCTAATATATTAAAGAATTATAAAGATAAATATTTTATCACTACCACCCGGATTAAGCCGGTCGAGGGTATATTGATTTCTGCGGGGGAAGCTAACAAGGACCTCCTAAATTATCTGATAGCGGGAGCTACCATACCCTATATAGATGGCTCCCCACGAACAATCAATAAGACTAAGTATTGTGATGGTGGCTTTGCGTATCCCGATTTAAGAATGGCAGCTCTTGAATTAGATTCTACTCATCTTTTTATTCTTAGTACGCAGCCGGGTAACAAGAAAATGGCAAGATATGATGATTTTAGAAGCAGGACTTATAAAACATTATTGTCTGGAAGGTACAAAAACTTACAGAAATTCTGGATAGAACGCTTGGAAGCTGAAAAAGTACTATTAAATGGATCTGAAATATTTATTAGTCAAATAAATTCTCATCAAGTTACCGTACACCACAACCAACATAAGGTCGGCAACTTCAGTAAAGATCAATGGATTTTGGTTGATGGCGCTCGGAAAGGCTATGAAGCAGTGGTTAAAATGTTCATTAAAGAGGCTACAGTCGGCCTAGTCCCCGAAATCCTCTAGCCTCTATACTAAAGCGGCCTGTTGCAAATGTTGTGGATAATAGTCTATACTAGACGTTGTAAGGGAAACAATAAGCGTTTATGTTAGACACGTTTATCACTAGCCGTGTGCGCCGCAAAATCATAGTGGTGTACGCCAAATATCCAGACTTTAAGACGCACGTCCGCGGCTTAGCTAAGCTTATTAAAGAGGATGCCGGCAATATTCAGCGCGAGCTGAAGCGATTAGAGAAGATTGGTTTTTTAATCAGCGAACGCCAAAGCAACACCAAGATTTATTACACCAACAAGCAATTTCCGATCTTTAAAGAACTGCAAAGCATCGTCTTAAAATCACAGCGCGCCTCCGCTAATAAGCGCGCTCAAAACCAACCGCCTCGCCCTCAGTGACAGCAAACCTTAAGATCCAGTATTTAAATTGCATTATTACCTCTGTTAGGTTAAAATAGTCTGCGATGATACAGGTTACCAAGAAAGATTCCAAGGAATCGGTGGAGAACTTGCTGCGCCGCTTTAATCGTAAGGTGCAGCAGTCGGGTGTTTTGGCTACCGCTAAGCAGGCCCAGTATTTTGAGAAGCCGCTCAGCAAGAGTGATCGCCGCGCCAAAGCCATTGTTCGCAAGGCCCGCAAGGCTGACAAGATAAGAAAACTGAAGCTAGGTAGATAAATGAGTATCCAGGGCTTGATAGAAAGCGATCTGAAGACCGCCTTGCTTGGCGGTGACAAGCTAAAGGCCGAAACTCTGCGCGGTCTTAAAAGCGCCTTGCTGAACGAGGCCATTTCCGAGGGCGCCCGCGACAGCGGCCTTTCCGACGATCAGGTCCAAAAAGTACTGGGCCGCGAAGCCAAAAAGCGCACCGAGGCCGCCGAGCTTTATGAAAAGGGCGGCTCGCTGGAGCGCGCCGAAAAAGAGCTGGCCGAAAAGGCCCTTATAGAACAATATCTGCCCGAGCAGATGGACGATGGTGAAGTGGCCAAAATCGTTGATGAAGAAATAACCAAGGCCGGCGACATAACCATAAAAGACATGGGTCGGATTATCGGCGCCGTACGCACTCGTACAAACGGCCAGGCTGATGGCTCGACCATCGCCAGATTGGTCAAAGAGAGAATAAAATAAGATGATAATTATTCTTGGCACACCAGGGGCGGGCAAAACCACACAAACTCGTCTCTTGGCTGAATATCGCCATTGCAAATGGTTTTCTATGGGCGAGCTTATCCGCCAGCACGCCACCGGTCAAGCCAGAAAAGATATGTTGGCCGGCAAGATAATCGATGACCAAACCACCATGCAAATCCTTGAAAAAGCCCTATCGGCGATTAACGTCCCCGCGGACGGCTGCGTGTTTGAAGGCAACCCGCGCAGTATTCCTCAAGCTAGATGGTGGCTCAAGCAGGTTAAAGACGGCAAATTCCAAATCCGCGCCGTAGTTCATCTGGTAGCCGACCCCAAAATCGCCGCCGAGCGGATGAGCCAGCGCGGCCGTCTGGACGACCACGACGATAACGTGGTAGAAGAACGCTTTGCCGAGTACAACCGCACTATTACTCCGATCCTTAATTATCTTAAAGAACACGGCGTCAAGGTGCACGAAATAGACGCTAACGGTACAATAGAAGAAGTGTCAAAAAGAATTCACCAAGATCTAGGGATTTAATTAGTGCGCGCCAAGACCCCTGCGGACTTAGAGAACATGCGCGCCGGCGGCAAGCTGCTGGCCGCTATTCTGGCTGATTTGGCCGGCCGGGTTAAACCAGGCCTCACCCCTAGAGAATTAGCCGCCTATGCCGCCGCCCAAATCAAGGAAAAAGACATGCAACCGGTAGTACTGGGCTACGATGGTTTCCCCGATGTAATTTGTATTTCGGTCAACAATGCCATCGTTCACGGCATTCCTACCAACCAGCCGATTCGCCAGGGTGACTTGGTCAAGCTGGACTTAACTCTGGGCTACAGGGGCATGATTAACGATTCGGCGGTGACTGTATTAGCCGGCGGCCACGGGTCGGCCGGCGTCCAGCGTCTGCTGGACGGCACCAAAGCTGCGCTGGACGCCGGCATCGCTGCCATCAAAGGCGAAGGCACCAGGGTAGGTGACATCAGCCAAGCCGTCCAAGACGTTTTAGAAAAAGAATACAAGCTGGGCGTCATCCGCGAGCTGGTAGGGCACGGTGTAGGCTATGAAATCCATGAGTCGCCCAATATCCCCAACTATGGCGTGGCCGGCACTGGTCCGGTGCTGCACGCCGGCATGACCATCGCCATAGAACCGATGGCCTGTTTGGGTGATTGGCACATCGCCTTCGCCAAAGACAAAAGCACTATCATCATGAAAGATGGCTCGTTGGGCGCCCACTTCGAACACACCGTCTTAATCACCGAAGACGGCTGCGAAATTTTTACGCTTGCCTAGAAAATGGAATCAAATCCAGCGTCAGAAGGGGGCGTTTATGGAAGTTTTCTGGCAACCCAGGCGCGCCTGGATATTCTTAGACGCTTAACTTTAGAGTTCGCCGGCGTAACCTTAGAAGAAATCCCTACCAAGAATCCGGATGACTTCCAAGTCGGTATTAGACTAGGTTTCGCCAGCGAAGACCAAATCGAACCCTTTTATGCCCGGATGTTTAGCCTGCACCGCCAGGACAGTGCCAATAAGCTGGAACCGCCCGCCACCGGTTGACTTTTTAGCATAAGTGTGATATACTGCTCTCGAGTTCAAAAAACAAAAAAATAATATGAGCCACGCAGAAACAGTCCTTTCAAAAATCAATACGGCTGATGAGCTTGTAGCCGCGATTGATAAATCAAGAGCAGAAAAGCCAAGCGCTGAAGTCATTGCGGACCTAAAGAAACTGGCTCACCAAATGACCGAAGATCGCCCCATTCAGAGAGACGATTATTATGAAGAATCGTCAAGAAGGGGTCACTTCAAACTTGTCGATGGCAGGGACGCCGAGATTTTAGATGTTGTGGAACCCGTAGAAAAAACATTAATCACTGTCATCGATCATATAGATAAGGAAGGCGGGATGATTCTCGGCGTGCGCAAAGGCTATTTTTTAAGAGATAATAATATCTACACCTCAATAGACCGATTTACACAGCAAGATAAGAACGTTGACTTTCAGGAATTTGATTCTGAATTTGATGAGGACGAAACCAACTATGGCTTAACAATGGAGGAAGCCGAAGAAGCGGAGGAACATTCGGCTAAAGGAAGTAGATTAAACTCTCTAATGGGGGTGCACGAAACTTCTAACGAAGAAGTTGTAAACCTTATGAGGCTTTTGGTTACCTCAGAAGAAATTATTTCGCAAAAAGTTTAACATTTTTAATTAGTAGAGCGCTGTACCTTTCAAAAAAGAGGGTCAGGCGTAGTGCAACCCGAGCCGCCTGTCCTGCGGACGGGAGGCGGCCCGGCGTGTAACGCACTCTTTTTTGAATGCGTACGAGTGACTACTTGCCACTTCTTACCTCTAGCGCTATACTGCACGCAGATACGTATATAATAAAAACATCAAAAATATGCAGTTTACAATTTACAATTCACCGTTTTCCATGCGTGATCAGTTTTCTGTTTTCCGTTCCCCATGGTTAACAGTAAACAGTAAACGCAAGGTAAACGGTAAACGGATAATGGTAAACCGCTCATGAGTGAGCAGCAACTTCAGTATTTCGTAGGGCTGGATATCGGCACCACAGCTGTGCGGTGCGTAGTTGGCGAATTATCCAGCGATTCGTCGCTGCCCAGCATAATCGGCTTTTCTAAGGCCGATAACAGCGGCATGCGCAAAGGCAATGTAGCCCATATAGACGAAGTCGCCGAAGCGGTGGTCAAAGCCGTGCAGGAAGCCGAGCGGATGAGCGGCCGCGAGATTAAGTTCGCCACCGTGAATGTTAACGGTTCGCATGTGGAAGGCATTAATAGTAAGGGCGTAATCGCTATTAGCAGCGCCGACCGCCAGATATCGGCTGAAGACAGAATGCGGGTAGAAGAAGCCGCTACCATCGTCCAGTTGCCGGCCAACAAGGAAATTATTCAAGTATTCGCCAAAAATTACCGCCTGGACGGGCAGGAGAACATTAAGGATCCGGTGGGAATGCACGGCGTACGGCTGGAAGTCGATACCCATATAGTAGTGTCCAGCACACCGGCGCTGAAAAGCCTGGAGCAAGTGCTGGAGCGGGCCGAATTGCGGGCTAGCCATCGCACGGTAGCGTCTTTGGCGGCCGGCGAAGCCGTGCTGGAGCGCAAACAAAAGGAATCGGGCGTAGCGGTGCTGGATATCGGCGCAGCTACTACCAATATGGTAGTCATAGAAGACGGCGAAGTTGAACATATCGCCGTGATTCCGATGGGCGGTACCCACATTACTAACGATTTAGCGATTGGACTGAAGACCGATCTGGAGATAGCCGAACTTATCAAGCTCAAGCATGCTAGCCTGGCCAAATCCAACACTGGCGAGACCAGTTTTGTGGTAAAGGGCGAAGAATTTCGTTTTGACCGGGACATGATGCGGATGATCGTCGAGGCCAGGGTAGAGGAAATCCTGGATTATTGCGACAAAGAGCTTAAACAGATACACCGCAGCCGCAAGCTGCCCGGTGGAATCGTGCTGACCGGCGGCACGGCCAAGCTGCCTGGGCTAGTGGACTTTACTAAGGAAGTGATGGAACTGCCGGCCCGCGTAGGCCATTGGACACATATTAAAAAGGTGGTTGATGGTTTGGACGAGCAGGAATTTACGTCGGCCGTGGGGCTGATGCTATTGGACATGTACCTGGGACCGGCAGCGGAAATCGCCTATCTAGATCATACGCCAGGCATGTTTGACTCTGTTAACCAGTCATTGAACACACTTTTAGGTCGTTTCCGCCGCCGCCGCTGAAGCTGGGCAGTGCCTAAATCAAAAATTTATTCATCCACAGGATCGGTTCAAAATCGTCACATCAGCCTGAGTATTAATTGCATTCAAACCGGCTTTTTGTAATAATCGATGTTAGCGAATGGAGAGAAGAATGATTATTACAAAAAGCCAGCTTAAAGCCCAAAGCTTAAAGTCTAAAGCTAGCTACTGCAGCAATCAGCTTTCAGCTTTTAGCTTTCAGCTTTTAGCTAGAGCGGCTGGAGGCCGCGCCTGATGCCTAAAGTAGAGCCAGACGTAGAAACCTTTGCCCGTATAAAAGTAGTGGGTGTGGGCGGCGCCGGCGGTGCGGCTATCAACCGGATGGTGGAAGCCGGTGTAACAGGGGTGGATTTTGTGGCCGTAAATACCGATGCCCAAGCTTTGCACCACAGTAATGCTGGTTCTAAGGTGCATATTGGCGATAAGACTACGCGGGGCCTTGGCGCTGGTGCCGACCCGGTGTTGGGTCAGCAGGCCGCCGAAGAATCCGCCGGTGAGATCTCCAAAGCTGTCGGCACGGCCGATATGATCTTTATTACTTTTGGCGGTGGTGGCGGCACTGGTTCTGGCGCCGGGCCGCTGGTAGCTAAAGCCGCCAAAGAAGCCGGCGCGCTGGTAATCGGCTTTGTAACCAAGCCGTTCGCCTTTGAGGGCGAAAAACGCCGCCGCAATGCCGAAGCCTCTATTGAAAGATTGCGCGGCAACGTAGACACATTAATCGTAGTACCCAACGACCGGCTATTGCAGACGATTGACCGTCGCACACCGTTACTGGAGGCGTTTAAGGTGGCCGACGATGTGTTGCGCCAGGGTGTGCAAGGCATTTCTGACCTGATTACTGTTCACGGCTTAGTCAACTTAGACTTTGCCGACGTTAAAACTGTGATGAGCAATGCCGGCTCGGCCCTGATGGGTATCGGCCGGGCCAGCGGCGACAACCGGGCCATGGACGCTGCTACCCAAGCCATCAGCTCGCCGTTGCTGGAAGTTTCTATAGATGGCGCCCGCGGTATCTTGTTCAACGTTATCGGCGGCCTAGACATGAGCATGCACGAAATCAACACCGTGGCCGAGACAATAACTACCGCCGCCGACCCCGAGGCTAACATTATCTTTGGCGCCACTATCAATCCGGACTTGGAAGGCGAGATTATCGTCACAGTAGTGGCTACCGGTTTTGACGACAGCTACTTTTCTACCCGCGACACCAAAGCCGCGGAGCTACTACGCCGCGCCGTCGCTGAAGAAGAAGCGCCGGCCACCGCCGGGGCCAGCCGGATAGATGACGCCACCATGGCCAATATCAACCTGGACCTAAAGGACCAGGAAGCTCCGGCCTCTGATTTTCATTCCGAAGAAACCCCCAACATCTGGGCTTTGCCGGACGAAGAAAACATGAGCCACGGCGAGTCCCAGGAAAACGAAGACGAGCTGGAGAGGCCGTCGTTCTTGCGCCGCTTAAGAGGTCGCCGCCGCGATCAAGATATAGAGAAATTCGGAGAAGTGGATGAGCCGGAAGCGGCGAGCGTAGCCCCGCCAGCCGATGACGATGATCTGAAAGACGACGATACCGCTGACGACTCGGCCGATGATTCTGATGATCAGGACGAGGCCGAAGACCGGAAAAGTGGTAAAAAAGACAAACCAGACAAAACCTCTAAAGACGCTTCGAAGTAACTCCTTGGAGTGAAGATCTTGTTAAAACTACACCAAAAAATCGCTTGCATAAGCACCATACGTGGGGCTATTATTGCTTTTGCGAACGCTACAT
>DASTHV010000046.1:0-8906 GCA_035718045.1 Saccharimonadales bacterium (SeqCode)
CATCTAGACTGATTGGCCCTGTGGCGCTGACAGCCACGGTACCGGTAGCGTTCGGTACGGTAATTGTCTTATTGGAAGCCGCCGGCGTAGCAAAGACCAGCGAATTAGTAATACCGGCGTTGGTGGCATTCAAAGTTACCGTACTGCCCTGTAGTAGAACTGACTGGCCGGTGGCTCCTAAGGTTAGCGCGCCGGTAGGCGTTAAGGTGTTGACGGACAATGTTCCACCGATGGCCACGGTGGTGCCATCATCGGTAATAATCGAGTCTGTAATACCGTTAGTGGAAGAAAACTTGGCCAGGTGATTTAAAGTACCGTTACCCGTGATGGCATTGCCGATACCGCAGTTGCCGGCCGTGGTGCATATTTCGTAAGGCCCGCCTGAGGCTGCCGGCAGAACGTAGGTTACATTATTGGTTGGATCAGCAATTGATAAAGTCGTGGTATTGGCGCCATCAACTCTAGATAGATTGTTTACGTAAGCTGTACCGCCCAGGTACAAGTCGCGGAAGCTCAAAGCGTTGCTGCCCAAATCTATAGTCGCCGGATTTTGCGGCAGCAAGCTGGTATTAATGGCCACTGATGTCAAATTGGATAAAGAAGTATTGGCGCAGTCCGGACAAGCAGTAGAAATCGTAACCGAGCCAGGACCGTTAGTAATGCTTATGCCAGTACCGGCGGTCAGCGTAGCCGGTATGTAGCTGCTGCCGTTGCCGATTGGAATAGCGCCGTTAACCGGTGCTGAGTTAGCGCCCAAGCCGCCGCTGGCCACTGTCAGCGGGTTGGTTAACGTTAAGCCGGCAAAGGTGGGCGCCGAGGTAATTGCTATATCTTGCGGCGTACCAAAGGTGATTGTACCCGCTGAGTTGTTCAAAAGCACTTGGTTTGGCGTACCCTGCAGGCTAATCGCCCCACTAAATGTGTTCACGGTAGTCACGGCCGATGTGATACACGTTGGGCACGATATATTACCATTGGCATCGATGCTCAGCGGCGCGCTGGCGCTAACCACCACCGTGCCCGAAGCGTTAGGAATGGTGATGGTTTTACCAGCACCGGCCGGCGTAGCGAAAGTTAGGCTGTTGGTGACACCGCCCGAAGTTGTCTGCAGGCTTGGCGTGGACAGCGGTACTGAAATTGAAACCAGCGAACCGTTCTCTGTAATCAAAGAGTCGCCAATCACCGAGCTACCCACGAATTTAGCCAGGTGATTAGTGGTACCGCCAGTAGTAGTAACACCGCCGCCGGCGCCCACGCAGTTGCCGGCCGTAGTACAGATGTCATAGGTTCCGGCCGCCGCAGTTTGCAGCTGATAGGTCACTGTGGCCGTAGGATTAAGGATAGCTAACGTTGTAGAACTGGCGCCGTTAACCCGTTTAAGATTGTCGGCAAAGGCTGTACCCGATAAATATAAATCGCGGAAAGTACCGATAGCGCTGCCCAGGTCGATACTGGCTGGCGCCTGCGGCAGCAAGCTGGTATTGATGGCCACGGACGCCAGGTTAGACAAAGCCTGATTGGCGCAGGTCGGACAGGTCCCGGCGGTAGGTGATGAAACCGTAATTGAACCGGCGCCGTTAACGATGGATATACCGCTGCCGGCAGTCAGCGTGGACACGGAGTAATTGCTACCGTCTCCGATTGGAATAGCACCGTTGACTGGAAGAGTATTAGTTCCCAGACCGCCGTTGGCCACTGTCAGCGGGTTGGTTAACGTTAAGCCGGCAAAGGTGGGCGCCGAGGTAATTGCTATGTCCTGAGGCGTTGAAAACGTTATTGTGCCGGCACTATTGCTCACCGAGACCCGGTTGGCTGTGCCCTGCAAAGTAATCGACCCGCTAAGGCTGTTTAGTGAAGTCACGCCGGCGCCCACGCTCAAGCAGGAACCGCCGGTGATTATGCCGCCCTGAACTGTCGGTTCGGTTATAAAGTTGCCCACCGGACAGCTAAAGGTCAAACCGGTCGAGCCATTGAATTGATAAGGCGTTAGCGAATTAATGCCGCCACCAGCCTGCAGCTGCGCCGCAAAAGTATTCACGCCGCTGAAGGTCTGGTTGCTAGCCAGTTTAGCAAAGCTGGACGTGTCAATCGGCGCCGGCACATTGGCCGATGTACAACCAGCCGAAGTACAAATCAGCACCCCGCCAATACTCAGCCCCTGATTACTCAGCGAATAAGCGTTGGTAGTCGAAACCAACGCGCCATTGGTAGAAATATTGCCCGTCACTTGCAAGGCCGCCGTATTACTGGCCGTCGGCGCGCCGCCTACTCCCACCCGGCCGTTCACCGTATCGGCCACCAGCAAGTTGCTGCCCGCTGAATTTTGTACGGCAAAGCTGGCAGTCGAATCAACCTCGTTTTGCACCAACACAGTACCGGTGGCCGTTAAACTTTTGCCGTTATCGATTACAGTATCGAAGTTGATATGCAAATTGCTGTTTGGCGAATTGGCCGCGGCAGCGCCGCTCAGTAGCGAGCTTAGATCGGGCTGCTTAGAGTTCGCGGGGTGTTTATGATGCCCGCTCGTATAAACAATCAGCGCGGCTATGGAGCTTATCAACGCAAAAACTCCAAAAGCGCCATAAGCTAAGGTTTTTATCAAACGCGAATAATCATGCGGCGGACCTTCGTAACTGGTTTCTTCACTTTCCAAAGCGCCGCTGACCGGAGTTTCATCAGCCGTGCTGATGACCGTACCAGCGCCGCTGACGCTAGCGGTACTATCGCTGACCGCCGAAGAATCCTCCAGGCTTTCGCCAATCTGTACTTGCTGGACATCGAAGCTGCTCGGCTGAGACGGTGGCGGCACGTAAGTCGGCGGTACGCTCGGCAGAGGTTCCGACGCCGGTTCAGGAGCGGGTTCAGGAGCCGGTTCAGCGACAGGCTCTGAACTGGACTGCAGTGAGGGGGCGGGAATCTCCGGCTGGCTAATGTTAGCCTGCGCCACCGGCTGGCTGGCTAAGGTCTGGGCATTATCAGCATCGCCCACAAAACCGCCCTCGCCGGCAAAGTCCGGTTTTATCAGAGCTTCGACTCTCTCGGTAACATGCTCGGCAGCGTGCGCTGTCTCCGTCAAAGCGCTTTCTAGGCCAGTCTTGGCTACCTCAGCTTCGGCGGCCAAGGCTTTTATGGCCCGCTGCATTCGCTTGCGACAGCGCTCCGAACAAGTCTTGGCATCGCGGCGTGCTGTAAAAAGCTGCTTACAAGCCGGGCATTGTTTGGTTACTTTACGGGCCATCTGTTTATATTGATTTAATTTTGTGTTCGAACTTACGCTTAAATTATCGGATATTGACCGATAAGTGTCAAGAAGAAAAGCCGTGACTTTTAAGGTAATTTTCGTCACGCTTAGATTGCCGGTTTTTGTCACCATAATGTCCCATTTTCAGGGGTGGTAGCCAGTACACCGCGACTGTTTAAGCCATCACAGCCGTCCACTTATCCACATTTGGTCAAATTTTCTGAGCAAATTTTTTACGTTTTCCGACTCTCCGGGTCTTCCAGCCGCAGTACGACTTTGAAGCTCTCAAATAATACTCATAGGCCGAGAATGTTTTTATTCTATACGCAACCAGATATTCGCTTTGTAGGTTTTATACTTCCCGGACATTTTTAGACTGTAAACCGGGACACAACAGCGGTACTGTCACAGTTTCAGGGTAAGGTTTTTACGCGAGACGCCGTTCCTGGAAGTTATCTTACAGCCAGCTTAAGCCGTTTTTTTCATACTATTATTGTCCGTATCAGTTGATAAGGAGAGATTATTGGCGTCCCGACGCAAAAATACCGAACTCAAGTTTCTGATTTTACTGGGCCTGCCGAGCTTGGGCCTGACGTTCGCGGTCACCACGCTCTCCGCCTACCTGCCTACCATTCTTCATTCTTTAACTAACCCCTTAGTAGTTGGCGTGATAATCGGCGCTGAAGGTCTTTTTGGTCTGTTCATGCCGGTAATTTTCGGCGTCCTGGCCGATCGCTCTAAGCACGTCGGCGACCGGCTAAGGTATCTGGTGCCTTCCGCCTTTTTGATGGCCGGCTCGCTGTTCGTGATGGGTTATATCCACATCCTGTTTCTAATCGGCATAATGGTAGCCCTCTTTTATGTCGGATATTACGCCTTTTTAGCGCCCTACTGGGCGATTTACCCGGACCTGATACCTCGCGATCATAGCGGTCGGTCCCGCAGTGCCGAGAGCGCCTGGCGCGGCGTGGGCGCGGTTACCGCCTTAATAAGCGGCGGCTTCCTGCTGGGCGTTTTCACGGCGCTACCCTTCATTATTGCCGGCGGCCTTGTTGTAATTGTTACATTTTTGCTGTTTCCTAGTCTTGGAAAACGCCGTCGCCAAGATGTTAAGCGGAGTCGCGCCAGCATGATTGAAGCTTTTGCTAATATTTACAACACTCTGCACCAAACCTCCGGCATCCGCAACCTTGTAATCGCCAATAGTTTATGGAACGCTACCCTGCGCTCTATCCTGGCCTTTACCGTACTGTTCTTTACTGTCGGGCTGAATCGTAGCCGCCATTTCGTATCGGCGGTGATCTTTCCGGTAGCGGCCATCGGCATTATCCTTATGGTCCCGGTTGCCGGCAAATTAGCCGACCGTATCGGTCACCTAAAAGTTTTAAACGTCGCTTGTCTGATTTATGGTATCGGCTGCCTGGCGCCAGTCTTTACTCAGCGGAGTTGGGTAATCTTTATCGTCCCGATTGTTTCCGGCGCCGCCGCTACAGTAATGGTTTTGCCGTTTGCGTTGCTAATGAAAATCCAGGGCGAAGACGAATTGCACGGAGCGAATTCCGGTCTGTTCGGCTTGAGCCGCGGCATAGGCTCATTTGCTGGACCGCTACTGACCGGATTGGCGGTTTACTTTGGCGGCAGCATCTTTAAAAGCACCAACGGCTACGCGGCCTTCTGGCTAGCCTCTGGCATATATATTCTGGCTAGCTTATTCTTTCTAAGGAGGATCCATGAAAGACAGCCTGTCACGTAACCACTTCCTGCACGCTATGCTGATAGCTTTGGGTTTATATATCTTATGGCGTGGCCGTCTGATCGTCCTTTTGGTGTTTATCGCCTTTCTCTTCACCACCATCGTATATCCACTGGTGGCTTGGCTTAAAAAACACCATTGGCCTACGGCATTGGCGATTTTAACCCCGATTGTGGTCAGCTTGGCGGTATTAGGATTGTTGTTTTATGTGCTGCTACCGCCCTTTTTTGACCGGATGGGTGATTTCGCCCAAGGCCTGCCTAAATTTATCAATAGCGCCGCCCGTCAGTTGCATCTGTCCGCCAACACCAGCAACTTGTCAGGCTACTTCAATAACCGCTTTGGCGGGGTCGGCCACTTCGCTTTCGAGGTGACTACCAAGGTCCTAACTATCATAGGCGGAATCCTAACTATCATAGTCTTAAGCGTTTACTGGTTGGCCAGCTACGAAACCGTTAGAAAGGAGCTGTTATCTTACTTTCACGGCAGCACCAAGCGGCGGCTGGAGGACATTTGGTCCAGAATCGAACTTAAGCTGCGGCATTGGATCAAGGCTCACTTGATCTTAAACACCGTAGTCGGATTGTTGGTTTGGATTTGTATGCTGCTGGCCGGCGTACCGTTTGCCGGGCTGCTGGCCCTAATCGCCTTTTTGGTCGAGATAATCCCCACCGCCGGACCGCTGATAGCCGCCACACCGGCGATTGTCTTAGGGCTCAGTCAATCTCTGCTGAAAGGCGTGGTAGTAGCCTTGATTTATATCATTATCCAACAGATAGAGAGTCATATCTTGTCGCCGCTGCTGCTGGGGCGGACCGTGCGGCTGCATCCAATCGTTATTATCATCGCCCTGCTGATCGGTTTTGAGGTATACGGCATTCTAGGCGCGTTCATAGCTGTGCCGGTGACCTTATGCATTAGCTCGGTAATTGACAGCTTCAAGGGCCGTCCCAGAGGCACCGTATCCGTCACCAAGCCGTTCCTGGAAAAAACTAAAACCATGCTCCACCACTAAAATACAACAGCCACCGTTTCCGGTGGTCTAAACCCCACAAAATAAATTTTGCGGGGGCCCCGTTTGTATAATTTGGCGCCTGAGCTATTTTCCCAGGGCTAAAGCCCAAGTATTGAAACGAGATTTTACAACATTACCTCAGTGGAGCGAATGATAAAATGAATTTATGGCTCAAGATGAATTCACAAAGCTTTATGCATACATGCAGAAGGAATTTTCCGCTGTCAGGGATAAGCTCGAGGAACACGACAAAAGATTCGACGACGTAATTGGCGCAGTAGCCGAACTGGCGGTCGATATCAAGTCCTATCACGAAGAGCTACTGGCTCTTGGCCATAAAGTTGACCGTCTAGAGCGCTGGATACATCAAATTGCGCAGGAAACCGGTGTCAAACTCTCCTTGGATTAAATTTAGTTTAACAAATACAAAAGCCACCGTTTCCGGTGGTCTAAACCCCACAAAATAAATTTTGCGGGGGCCCCGTTTGTATAATTTGGCGCCTGAGCTATTTTACATTGGCCCTTCGTAGCTGGATTGGGCCTCTCTCAGTACTTCATTTGACCAGCCGGTTCCTTCAACCCCTGGCTGTCTCTCGATAGCCTGATCTTCCCAAGTCCTCTCGGTTTGCGGAAGGATTTCCTGCAGTGCCCAGAGCAATGACCTAAAGATAAAGCCCCTCCTTTCGGAGGGGCTTTATATAATTTGGCGTCGTGCTATTTTCCCAGGGCTAAAACCCAAGTATTGTAACCGATGCTGGGCTTAACTGCTGTGTTCGGTATGGGAACAGGTGTTTCCCCAGCTCCATGGACACCAACCTGGCTTTTGCAGCGCACAAACCTGCTTTCAGCAAAGCTGAAACCCGTTTGCGCTCTGGGCGCATCGCTTCGTCAGTAACGCTCAGTCACTCGCTCGCAGTACGTTAAGTACAGCTCGCTCGTTCCTCGCTACTTCCTTGCGCTGCCTCCCAGTGCAAAACCCAGGCCGATGCCGATGGGGCCAAATTGTAAATCTCACAAAACTCCACGTAAAAGTTTCTCGCAAAGAACTTCTACGATTCTTCGAATCGTAGTCAATAGTCTTTAGTCGATAGTGCATAGACTAAGGACTCTCGACTTTTAACTTTCGACTGCCGCGCTTAGCGCGGCTGTTGTTAAGCAAACGACTTTTTTGGCCACTTAACAGGTCATTGTTAAGCAGCTAAGTAATCATAGCACATGATTTGTGCCCTGCAAGCGGAAAATTTCACACTTACGGTTTAGATGATTACCAATAGCTAGTCAACCCTCGTGCTCTGCGCGAGATTTGCCAATTTAACAGATTCACATTAGCCAAATTATTTAACATTTATCAAACAGGTTTGTCTGGTAAATGAGTAAATGGTACTTAATTGGTAAATGGAAAATGGTTAATAGTAAATCTTGTGCAAAGCACAAGGTTATGCACTCTCACTTCCCAAGAACCACACAGAAATCCATGCGATTCTTGGAACGTAAAAAGTCAGTCGGGCGATTAGTACGCTTCCGCTCCATACGTTACCGTACTTCCACGTTGCGCCTATCAACCAGATAGTCTTTCTGGGCCCTGTGCAGCTCCTCGCTAACGCGACGAGCGATTTAACATTTTACAATTCACAATTCACATTTATTTAACGATTTACATTTATCAATGCAGTTGCAATGAAAAATGACAAAATGAAACTTAAATGCTAAATGCAAAATGGTCAATGGTAAATGCTTCTCACGCCAGTGAGAAGCTGCGGGAAATCTAATCTTGAGGCCAGCTTCGCGCTTAATATGCTTTCAGCGCTTATCTGTTCCGCACTATAGCTACTCGGCAATGCGCTTGGTAGCACAACCGATACACCAGAGGTGCGTCCGTCCCGGTCCTCTCGTACTAGGGACAGCTCCTCTCAAATTTCCTGACGTCCACAGCGGATATAAACCGAACTGTCTCACGCGTGATACTTCAAGGCGTTCATCTCCTGAAATACTCTCCACCATTACTGATGGCACGGACTATACCTTCATCCTTCCCTGTTGTATCAAGGTTAGGAGTCGACGTTTTATAGCGGCTCTAATTTATCCTTACGGATATATCCGCTATCTCATCTGCCGAGGCTTCGGCAGAATCAGTCTCTACGGGGACAGAAATCGTGTCTAAGAACTCTTTGACCTGAACGCTGGTAACCGTTCGCTTCTTGGAGTAGTTAAAGGCGGCGGTCTCATCAACCAGCCGGCTCAATTTCTCCAGATGCTTCGCGGTCATTTTGCGCTGCGCCGGGTGCTGTTCAATAAGATCTAACACCTTGGCGGCCAAAACTTTCTTTAAACGTAGAAAGGGATACAGAAGTTTCAATACATATTCCACTTCTCTTAAGCCGACTATGGTGTACTCGGTCATGCCGTCACGGCGCGCCCGAATATAACCAAAGCCCAGTTGCTTCTTTAGCCAAAGAAGATGGTCTTGGTGACTAGTCTTCTGATAAAAGACTATACTGACTCTAATCTGGTATCCCAATTTGTAATCCTTGCGGAATACCAATTGGGCCATTATCGAGCCGTCGCCATCAAGAAATCCAGCTATGTAGGCCTTTTCTTCGTTTGTCATGGACGATTTCGTCTTCCCTCGGTATTGCCCTCCTGAGCCGTTCGATAAGCTCTGGTAGGGTTTCACCGATTTTAGTCGAATTTAGTGTTATTAGTGCGATGTACACCAACACTTTACTACTTTACAGTAGTAGAACGCAATGTAATTTACGTTCTGAACCCAGCTCACGTACCTCTTTAACGGGCGAACAGCCCGACCCTTGGAAGGTGCTCCCCCTCCAGGATGAGATGAGCCGACATCGAGGTGCCAAACAGCGCCGTCTATGTGAACTATTGGGCGCTATAAGCCT
>DASTHV010000047.1:0-2610 GCA_035718045.1 Saccharimonadales bacterium (SeqCode)
TTTTTTCAGCCTTGGAAGTATCTACCCAACCCGGCGGATGGCATTCCGGCCAGCGCGGTTGCCGTAGTCCGATAGACAGACTTATTTTGGTGCCATATTTGTCAGCCTGGGCAAACTCCCAATCTAGCATCGAAAAATCAAAGCGTCCCGGAGTTGGTTCAATATCGCTCCAATAGCTAACCAGACGGACCTGTTTGAGTTTTAAGTCCGACAGCATCGCCGTAAAGGTTTGCTGGGGATCCACTCCAAGACTTTGGGCGTAATCAGGAACGAAACTGGAGCCTAAAACCAGAGGTTCGCTGTTGTGTTTATGGATATACCACTCGGCTACGCCGTACATCAGACCTGTCCATAAAATCACCGCGGCTAAGATGCAGTACCATATCCGCCGCCACAGGCCTCGATACCAGACTCGCTGCCACAGCGTCCAAAACAGACCGCCAGAACCTTTACTTCTTATTTTATTTGCCACCATTTAATCTATTTATCAGCTTGGGCGTGATATTCTAGTAGTGCTTAACTTATGTTGAATAAAACGCAAACGCTTACTTTAGTTATACCAGCTTATAACGAGGAAGGCTACTTACAGGCCTGTTTGGATTCAGTCGCCGAGCAGACCGTAATGCCGGATGAAGTAATTGTCATTAATAACAATTCGACGGATGAAACTGCCAAAATTGCCAAGGAATACAGTTTTGTAACCTTGATTGACGAACCTAAACAAGGTGTCTTTTTTGCTTCAAAAACCGGTTTCAACACAGCGGAATCTGATTTAATTGGTCGGATCGATGCCGACACGATTCTGCCCGATGATTGGATTGAGAAAATACTGGATTATTTTAAGCGCGCCGACATCGCGGCAATTACCGGCCCGGTGGATTATTACGATATGCCATTCCCGCGGACCAATCATTTTTTTGATCATAGCTTGAGGCTGTTTGCTTACCGCTGGATTCAAGAAACACCTTTCTTATATGGCTCAAATTACGCCATCCGGCGCACCGTCTGGCAGGCCGTTGAGTCTGAGCTTTGCCCGCAGTCAGACATCCACGAAGACGTTGATCTGGCAATCCACCTAGTACGAAGCGGCCAAAAAATTCTTTATACCAAGGATATTTTATCTAACGCCTCGGCTCGCCGGTACAACAGTTCGTTTAAAGCGTTCATGGGCTACATCCGGATGGGCCAACGCGTCTATAACCGCCACGGCATGAAAACGATAGCGATTACCCTGGGGACTGTCATGTGGCTATTGGGCTATGTATTGATTCACCCTTGGCGCAATGTGTGGTACCGGCACTACGAAAGTGTCAGCCGCCTGGGCCCGGTGGTCCGGCAGCCTCGTAAAAATCCTATGAGCGGCAGTATTGAAATATGACTAAACCCGTAGAAGTATCAGTGGTGATACCGGCCTATAACGAAGAGGGCTATATTGGGCGCTTGCTGGCCGATTTAGCGGCCCAAAGCTTTAAGAATATCGAGGTAATCGTGGCCGACGCTCTGTCTACAGACAACACGGTGGATGTAATCCATAGTTTTACAGATAAATTAGATATAAAAATAGTTGAAGCGCCGCCCAAGAACCCCGGTGCCGGTCGTAATGCCGGCGTTAAGGTCGCCCGCGGCGACTGGCTGTTGTTCCTGGATGCCGACGACCACACGGACGACCTCGATTTTATAAAAACGATGCTGACCAAAACCGAGGCCAAGGGCTGGAAAACTTCCTCGGCCCGGTTTGAGGTTGAAAAAGGCCCATTTAGCCAACGTGTGGGCTTTAAGTTCTATTATGCTTATCTTAAGTTCCTATCCCATACCAAACATCCGATTGCGCCCGGCGCCTGCATATTTACTTCCCGCGATATGTTTAACCGGCACGGCGGATTTAACGAAAAAATAACTTTTGGTGAAGATAATGACTATGTCACACGCTCAGCGGGGTCCGGCTTCGGCTTTATCGGGGAAACCTATTACTACATCGATATGCGCCGCTACGAAGAAGAAAAATCGAGCTTCATCCTAAAAAGTGTGCATAACGAGCTCCACCGTTTGACGCATGGTTTTAAGCTGGACACTTCGCCGCATGAGTACGAATTCGGCAAGCACCACCAAAAACAGTAACAATCCCGCTGGCCGCCATAAGTTGGTCGTCCAGTTTTTGGAATATATGGTCGGTGGCGGCGTGTGGTTTTGGAGCGGTTATGGCATTTTTGCGATCTGTTATTCGGGATTCGGCTGGAATTGGCTATGGGCTAAAATGTTAGCCGATGCCGTAGGTTGGACATTGAACTTTTTAATCCAACGCTACTGGGCTTTTAACGATCCGCGACTGGCGCATAAGGGCATTAGAGTTTCCAAACGTTACGCCGCGATTACCGCTCTTAATTTCGTGTTGGATTACCTGTTGATTTGGGGCTTGAAATCTATCGGAATCACTCCTTATATTGCCTTCTTCATTTCAGCGGCTCTGTTTACCGCCTGGAATTACCTTTGGTATAAATTATGGGTCTTTAATCCGAAAAGTTCCTGAATCGTTATTGCCGTGGAGGAATAAAAAAATCTTTCAATCCCATCTTTGCAATGATTTTGAGCTGCGCCTCCTGATATTTACGG
>DASTHV010000048.1:0-7029 GCA_035718045.1 Saccharimonadales bacterium (SeqCode)
TATGACTTTGAAAAAGATTACCGCCAAAAAGTAGTCGACTATATGCTGGATGAATTTAAGGCCGGCCGCACGCCCAATCCCGACATCATGTGTAATCAAGAGATCAAATTCAAGTTATTTTTAGACATGGCGACTCAAGACGGTGCGGATATGATCGCCACCGGCCACTACGCCAAAGTCAAAGACGGTAAGCTGCTGGTGGCTAAGGACGACAATAAGGACCAGACATACTTTTTATATCGCGTTTCTGCCGTGGCGCTACGCCGGACGATTTTCCCATTAGGCGCATATACCAAGCCGCAAGTCCGGGAGCTGGCTAAAAAGTTAGGCTTAGTGACGGCGGATAAAAAAGACAGCATGGGCATCTGTTTTGTGGGCAAGGTGGGAATCAAAGATTTTTTGAAGCAATATGTCAATGAAGAACCGGGCAAAATAATTGATCAGACGAACAGGGATGTAGGCACGCACGACGGCGCCATATTCTACACTATCGGCCAGCGCCACGGTCTGGAAGTCGGCGGCGGCCTGCCATTTTATGTGACAGGTAAAGATATGAAGAAAAACGAAGTTTATGTTACCACCGACTTGCAAGACGAGAAGCTGTGGGGCAGGGAAGTGCGTTTAACCGATTTACACTGGATAAATGATCAGGCTAAAAATTCCAAAGAGCTAAAAGTACGAACCAGGCATCGTGCCAAACTAATTCCCGTGAAATTACTTAACATGTTAAGTAATTCGCAGTGCTCGGCCCAGCTGGACGAAGAAGTCCGTGCGCTGACTCCCGGCCAATCCGCGGTTTTCTATGCGGGCGTCGAATGCCTGGGCGGCGGCATCGTTGTCTAGAATGTGATATAAACAAACCAGGTATGACCGAAAAATCAAAAGAATTTCCCAAAGCCACGCCCACTAATCACGGCCGATTCGAAGGCCCGGCATTGCCAGAAGATTTTGAAGCGGCCCAAAAAATGGATACCCAAGATATGGCGCAGGTTATTTACCAGGAACGCCAAACCAGACAGGCGTTGATTGAAAAAGAGGCCGATATTTATGACGACACAACCCTTGTCCTAAAGGCTCCCGTATTCAGAAGGGAAGCGGACTATCGACTGGCGCAGTTAAATCCGACCGAGCGCCGTTCGATGCAGCCAAACTCCGCCATCGTGGGAAGCTTTGATGGTAAGGGCCTAAAAAAAGTGAACGATACAAAAGGCCACGAAGCCGGAAATGAAATGCTCTTTAACATTGGCCGACTATTGGAGGCCGTAGCTCACGAAGACGATTTAGTTGGCAGGATGGCAGAGGGTAGCGACGAGTTTGGTATAGTTATTTTCTTCAGAAACGATTACGCCACCGCCGAGAAAGTGTTGAAAACACTTAATGAACGAATTTTACAGTTAGTTAAAGAAGCAGTTGCTCGTGGTGAAATAGCCGGGCTAAAATGGAAGCTAGTAATCTATTCGCCTGGCGATGACATACGGACGAGCCTACATCTGGCCGACCCCATACCAGACAGTGAAGGATTGATGGAGTGGCCGCCAAAAGAAGTGCTGCCTTCACGCTAGACAATAGATTAGTCGGCGGCAATTTCTGTTGAGGGAAGTTCCGGAGTTTTCTTTAGCCGAATTATATCTTTGAAAATGGTACCGGCTCTTCTGGCAAGATCCACACGTGCCTCAATTCGGGGGTTGTGAAGCACACCCGACCTTTGCACTTCCTCATGAATCGCTTTTTTAATGTACTCAGCGGCGGAAAAATTACCCAGAGCTTGCTCAAACACAGCTAGGTCGCGCTGCGATAGTTCAAGTGGTTCTCCTGTGTGATTGTTGGCGTGTATAGCAATCCTTGCCAGTATTTCCGCGTACCCTATCCCGTCGTCAGTAAACCTTGTCTCGCCCGTGGTCGTATCGCAATCGCTGGAGGCAATAACTTGGATAGATTCCCGGCAGGCTTCAGTGACCGGACGGCGGTCGTCCTTATCAAAAATCGCTCTATAAACTTCGCCTTCCTGCTGAAGGTCCATAAATCTCCTATCTGCGGTATTAAAACAGTTAATTTAAATTTATGCAATAGCGATTCTCTGTTACAATTAAACAGATGACGGCGCAGGAAATACGGAAAAAATATTTGGAGTTTTTTGAGGCGCGTGGGCACAAAGTGCTTCCGCGGGCTCTTTTGGTTCCCCAAGATGACCCCACTACTTTATTCACCGGCAGCGGCATGCAGCCGCTGGTACCGTATTTGCTGGGCCAGCCGCACTCTCAAGGCACGCGGTTAGTTGACAGCCAGACCTGCTTTAGGGCAGAGGATATGGATGAAGTCGGTGACAACCGCCATACCACCTTTTTTGAAATGCTGGGCAATTGGAGCCTGGGTGATTATTTCAAGGAAGATCAGCTTAGTTGGTTTTGGCAATTTTTGACCGAAGAGTTGAGGTTGGACCCTCAAAAACTTTACGTTAGTTGTTTTATTGGCGATGAAAAAACCGGCGTACCTAAAGACACCGGGGCCGGCGAGATCTGGCGGAAATTATTCAGCCAGAATAGCATTGACGCTAAAGAAGTCGATTTGCCTGACGATGAAGGTAGTAAAAAAGGCATGCAAGCTGGCCGGATTTTTTATTATGATGCACGATATAACTGGTGGAGCCGTGAGGGCGAGCCGGCTCATATGCGCGACGGCGAGCCGGGCGGCCCAGATAGTGAAGTCTTTTATGATTTTGGCACGCCGCACGACGAAAAATTCGGCGCATACTGCCATCCTAACTGCGATTGCGGCCGGTTTTTGGAAATCGGCAACAGCGTGTTTATGACTTATCGCAAAACCGGCGGCAAATTTGTATCGCTCCCGAAACCGAACGTGGACTTTGGCGGCGGCTTAGAAAGAATCGCAGCGGCTAAAAATGGCGATCCTGACATATTCCATATCAGTCTGCTCGAACCAGTTATTAAGGGGCTTGAGGAATTATCCGGCAAGAGCTACAAGCAAAACCAAACCAGTATGAGAGTAATCGCCGATCATTTACGAGCTGGCGTTTTTCTAGCGATTGACGGCGTGACTCCTAGCAATAAACAACAGGGATATGTACTGCGGCGTCTACTACGTCGAGCGATTCGCTACGCCTTTGACCTTGGTATTGATCAAGATTTATGCGAAAAAGTCGCAAAAATAATAATTGATTTGTATAAGAATGACTTTCCGGAGGTCGCCCAACGCCAAAAAGAGGTCTTAGAAGCATTTGCTAAGGAAGAAAGAATCTTCCGTCAAACCCTCCGCAAAGGCCTTAAAGAATTTGAAAAAGCCATCGAATTAAAGGGTGTGTTTAAGGAAATTGAAGGTTCTGAAAAGTATCGATTAAGCGGGGATTTGCTGTTTAGGTTGTACGATACTTATGGTTTCCCCGTAGAGTTGTCTAAAGAAGAGGCTATAAAGCTGGATATAAAGATAGCCGATGACGCCGATGAAAAGTTTGAGGCGCTAATGGCGCGACAGCGTCAAAAAAGTCAAACAGCCAGTGCCGGGATGTTCAAGGGCGGGCTGGCGGACCATTCTGAGCAGGTGATCAAATATCACACTGCCACTCATCTGATGTATCAAGCTCTTAAAAATATTTTAGGACCGCATGTCATCCAGCGGGGCAGCAATATTACATCCGAGCGGCTGCGTTTTGACTTTTCCCACCCGGAAAAGGTTACGCGAGAGCAATTAGACGAAATTGAAAGAATAGTTAACCAAAAAATTGAAGAGGATTTACCGGTCAGTTGGCAGGAAGAACCAACCAACGAGGCCTTAAGAACCGCTAGTGGCGCCTTTGGCGACAAGTATGGTGATAAAGTAAAAGTTTACACGATTGGCGACCCGACCAAACCTTTTAGTCGTGAAATCTGTGGCGGCCCGCACGTTGAGCATACTGGTGTGATCGGTGAAGGCGGCAAGAAGTTCAAAATCACCAAAGAAGAAGCTAGTAGCGCTGGCGTTCGAAGAATAAAAGCGGCTTTAGAGTAAGAGTAAGGGAAGGCGGCCGGAGCCGCCCTCCCCACGATCAGTCCTCCTCTCCGCCGGCGCTCATGGTGTGGCCCATTTGGGGCTGGTCACACCTCGCCGCCAGGGTCTCGAAGACCTCGATGATGAAGTAGTAGATGCTCGCGAACCTTAAGCTATTGGTTAGGCGAACGTGAAGAGGTAGTAATTCTAAGGCGCCGTGGCAGCTTGCGTCGCTGAAGAGCCAAGCGCGTAGCTGTCAGCATGTTATAATCAATCTGATTATGCCTAATAAAATGCTCGGCCGGGCAAAGTCTTTAAGTCACGTCGTAAAAGACAAAATACCAAAAGCAGGCGCCGGAACTTCTCATCATAGAAATGCCGGCGGCGAGTATTTAGTAGCACTGGATGTGGGTACGGAGTTCGTCAAGGCTTTGGTGGGTCAAATTATCGGTGATGAAATTGAAATTATAGGTGTAGGCCGGGCTCACCAGGAACTTTCTGATATGCAAGCCGGCGCTATATCAGATATCGCAGCGGTAGTCGCCAATTGCGACAAGGCATTAGCCGCCGCCGAACAGCAAGCCGGAGTTAGCGCCCGTACGGCCGTTGTCGGCATTGCCGGTGAGTTAGTCAAAGGTACTACGAGCGTAGTGCGCTTTACCCGTAAAACACCCAGTAAAGAAATCAGTATTGATGAGATGGCCCGGATTATCGAGCTCGTGCAAGAGAGGGCCGAGGCCAAGGCCCGCCAAGAGCTGGCTTGGGAGTTGGGCGGCAAAGACGTCGAAGTGCGGTTGGTAAATAGCGCGTTGGTACGTATAGATATCGATGGCTATAAGGTCACTAATCCGGTGGGCTTTCAGGGTAAGGATGTCGTGGTAGAGATGTATACGGCCTTCGCGCCAATGATTCACATCGGAGCTTTAGAGCGGACAGCCGCGGAGCTTGACCTGGAACTATTAGCTGTGGCGGCTGAGCCGTTTGCAGTTGCTCGATCGGTGGTGGGCGATGACCCTAACGCTTCGGTCAGCGCGATTCTAATGGACGTCGGCGGTGGCACCACGGATATCGCCGTAGTTAATGAAGGCGGCGTGGAAGGCACTAAGATGTTTGGTATCGGCGGCCGGGCCTTTACCCACGCCATCGAGCGAGATTTAGATGTAGATTTTGTGAAGGCAGAAGCTATGAAACTCGGCTTGTCGGCAGCTGGCTCACACGAACATAAGGCCGAAGTGGAAAAGGCTTTGAATAAGACTTTGAGAGTCTGGATCAACGGCGTGGAGCTGGCGCTTGGTGAATTCAGCAAGTTGGACCATTTGCCGCACCGGATACTGCTTTGCGGCGGCGGCTCCAGCCTGCAGATGCTAATGGACAAACTGGAAGGCAGCGACTGGCATAAAAGTCTGCCATTTACGCGCAAGCCGGTCGTGCAGCATATCAAACCGCAAGAAGTCGTAGGCATTACTGATTCCACCGGCGCCATAAACGACCATACTTTCGTAACGGCTATGGGGCTATTACGGGTAGGACTGGATACGGTCAATTCCGGCGTCGCTGAAGGCGAAGACACTCTGAAAAACAGGCTAAACAGGATGTTGCGGGCATGAGTCCTAAAACACCTCCTAAACCGTCAAAAGATATCATCTATTTGGATGTTGACGATGAAATAACCGGAATCATTGATAAGGTTGAGAATTCTGCCCAGAAAGTAGTGGCTTTGGTATTGCCGAAGCGGGCAGCGAGCCTGCAGAGCATTGTCAATATGAAGCTGTTGAAGCGCAGCGCCGACAGTGCCAGTAAAAACGTAGTTTTGATAACTAGTGAGGCGGCACTACTGCCGCTGGCCGGCGCCGCCGGCTTGCATGTGGCCAAAAATCTGCAGAGTAAACCTGAAGTTCCTGAAGCGCCTGGGGGCGCCGGCCAGCCCGCGCCAGCTCTGGCAGAGGAAGCGGCCGAAGAAGTGCCTGGCGAAGAAGATCTGCCGGCCAAAATCGACTACAGCAAACCTGTAGGTGCCCTGGCGGTAGCCCACGAAGCTGAGAACCCAGAAACCATCGACCTTGATGACGAGGACGGCACATCGGATAAAGTGGCTCCGGCTGCTAAGCCGCCAGGCGACAAGGTAAAAGTTCCGAATTTTGATCGGTTCAGGATGCTGATGGGTTTGGGCGTGCTGGCCCTGGTGGCGCTGATCGTTTTCTTAATTTTTGCTCTATGGGTTTTGCCCAAAGCGACGATTACCATAAAAACCAGCAGCGAGCCTGTTTCGGCCAATTTTAATCTGACGGCATCCCCGACCGCTGCCCTGGACCCGGTTAAAGGTACGATTCCCGCCAAACAGGAGACCACCGACCAAACGGCCTCGCAGAGCGTCCAGGCTACCGGCCAGCAAAACAACGGCCAAAAAGCCAGCGGGAGCGTGACGATGACCGCCCAAAAATGTTCCGGCTCCGGCGAGCCCGATGATGTACCGGCCGGCACGGGCGTTACAGCCGGTGGCAATACCTATATAACCCAGGAAAAAACAACCTTTCATTTCAGCAGTATTAGCAATGGATGCGCCAACTTTACCAGCGATGGCAGCACCGATATCGCCGCTCAGTCGGCCGGCTCTAAATATAATGTGTCCGGGGCGAACTTTTCGGTGCCGGGCCGGTCCGATGTTACCGCCCAAGGTTCGGCTTCGGGCGGCACAGACGATATCGTAACCGTTTTGAGTCAAAGTGATGTGGATAGTGTTAAACAAAAGCTTACTTCCGGCAGCAGTAGCTCAGACTTCACCAGCAACTTCGAAAAGCAGCTCGCCAGCCAAGGCGAATATGTTTTAACCTCTACCCTTAAAGCCAGCGATCCGAACATCACGGCTTCGCCGTCAGTCGGCCAGCCGGCGAGTTCCGCCAATGTGACCGTTAAAATCACCTATACTGTTCTAACCGTTAAGAAAAGCGATCTTAGCCAGGCCATAGAGGCAAAAACCTCCGGCCAGATTGATAAATCCAAGCAAAAACTGAACGGTAATTTCTTAAATGACGCCGGCGTGACCGTGCA
>DASTHV010000049.1:0-6226 GCA_035718045.1 Saccharimonadales bacterium (SeqCode)
CAAAAATTCTTGATAGACTACAGGGTAAAAGGCAAGCGTTCTTTTTCTCGGCGACTATTGATGCGAGAGTTCGCCAACTTATAGATAGATTCACTAGCGAGCCCCACACCGTGTCGGTTAGCGCCAGCTCAGCAAGCGAGAGTGTCCACCAGAACGTTGTGCGATACCACGACAACACAGATAAGTTAGGCAAGCTACACGATCTGTTAATCAGCGAAGGCGTTAAGAAGGCTATCGTCTTTGACGAGACGCAGCGTAGTGTGGAGCGTTTAAGCAACGAGCTTATTGGACGAGGTTTCCTGGCAGACGCGATTCATGGCGGTAAGTCACAAGGGCAACGTCAACGTGCACTGGCTCGTCTGAAGAAAAACGAAATCAATATCTTAGTAGCTACCGATGTCGCCGCTCGAGGCATAGATGTGCCCGACGTTACCCATGTCATTAATTACTCCCTTCCAAAAGGATATGATGACTACATCCATAGAATCGGACGAGCCGGTCGAGCGGGTAAGCTGGGCCACGCTCTTACATTTATCTCAAACTAGGTACGTAAAACAGGAGTAAGTATGTCAAAAGACAAAGGCCGTAAAGAAACGAAGAAACCTAAGCAAAAGAAGGTTTGAGTCTAAGTTTTATGCCATTTGTAAACAAGAAACAAGATTTCTTCGAATCGGAGGAAGGAGTATTGGCAGCTGGGATATTGGCGGCGATGGCCGACAGCTCAGCCTATAATACGGCGCCCAGTTATAGTTCTAATACAGAGACTTACCCAGATAATTTGATACCTTTCATCGATAAACACATGAACTATCTTAAAAGTTATCCTTCTGTCGATCCTCAAAAATACTTAGCTAATCTAAGATTGATAACAAAAATAAAAAAGACTATTTAGTCTAGTTGTCGAACAGTTGGCGGCCTAGCAGAAAGTCACGCCAAGCCTCAAGGTTTTTTATGTACTTAGGCCGATTATCAGTAGCCGCGCCGGCATTGGTCGAATCAGTTTTATCCAACGACGGATCGACGTACTTCAGCGCCACTGATTTAGGCACGATCAGAACTTTCTCGCCCGGCGCCGCCAGGCCTAGATTCTGGCGGGCAGACAAATCCAGATACTGGTCCGTTTGGTAATACTTATTCTGGAGCTTGGTATTGTCGTTTTGAAGCTGCAGCACCGTATTTTGTTGCTGCAGTGTGGCGATTTGCCTCTGCAGCTGATAATTGTTTTGAACGGCCTTAGCGCTGCTCCAGGCAATCGCCACCACGATGACCCCAAAAATATACAGCCCAATATTGCGAACGTCTAAAAGCTGCTTGGCGGTTTTACTGTTTAAGGCGTTTTGGATTCTAGCGACCATCTACAAACCATTATAGATTAGATTGATTTGCTGATATAATTACCTCTGTTAAAGGGGGTGTAACTCAGTGGTTAGAGTAGGCGACTCATAATCGCTTAGCCGTTGGTTCGAATCCAACCACCCCCACCAAGCATCAATAACAAACACCAAAACCGCCCCAAAAAGGGGCGGTTTAGCGTTATTCAGGCGCGCCGGTTAGACAGTCGTTCGATGATGAGCGTACGATCTCATGTTCGAGAATGCCAGAATTGCTATCACGATACCGATAATCACTTCGTTCCAGTAGGCAACCGCTCGGTTGGCCGACAAGGCGAACGGCGCGATTATCATCCAAATACCGATTAAAGCGTTTAACCAACTGGCCCAACTGGATCGTGGCACAGCGTATCGGATGACACTTAAGACCACCACGGCGATGCCGAAACCGAACTGATCCCATTGCACGGCTCCAGAGGTATAGCTAAATATCCACGGCGAGATAATCAGCCAAATACCCAGGATGAAGTTGACGCCGGCCACCGCCCGCACGTCTTCGCGGTCACTGTAGGTGACGTCCCGGTCCACCTCTCTTTCTCTGTAATCTCTATCTGCCCTGTTCATGGTAACCTCCTTATTACAACTTCAATAATGCCCCACTATCGGTATTTATACAGTGAAAATTTACGAATGTTTAACGTGAAAGACCTAACAGAAATAGGCCGCTTTAAGTGGATAATAGTTTAAGGGCTTCAACCGGACTATTAGTTTCCATAAATTGGGCCCGCAGTTCAGAGGCGCCATCAAATCCACTAATATAGATTTTGCAGAATTTTCTAAGAGCTTCAAAACGTCGTTCGCTATCTGGATAAGTCCGCAGATAAAGCTCAATGTGTCGCTTAAATAGGTCTGATTTTTGACATTCGCCCCAACTATCCCACGGACTATTTTTAGAAAAAGCGAACGGGTCATGAAAAACACCGCGGCCTATCATGATGCCGTCCAGCTTATATTTAGCCGCCAATTCCTCGGCATGGGCACGATTCATAACATCGCCGTTGCCCACCAACAAAGTAGCCGGCGACAGGGAATCACGTAACTGCCGAGCTTGGTGCAATAATTCCCAATTCGCTGGAACTTTGGACATTTGTTTGGCCGTACGGGCGTGAATACTTAACATGTTAAGTATTTTTTTGGATAGTAAAAACTCAATCCAGCTCATGTCTATTGTTGTAAATCCTACCCGAGTTTTAACTGAGACGGGCAGGGAGCCGCCAGTCCCTTCCAGAGTAGCGTCGATGATTTCTCCAGCTAAGCCGCGATTATTGATCAGCGCCGCACAGGCGCCGTTTTTGGTAACGGTCCTTACGGGGCAACCCATATTCAAATCTACCCCGTCATAGCCCATTTCAATCAATTCTTTAGTAGTCTTATAGAAATTTTCGGGCTTTAAGCCCCATAATTGAGCGATCAGCGGTCCCTCTTTTTCAGAAAATTTCAATTTATGAATCAGTTTGGGCCGGCCCGGGCTTTGCAGACCGTCAACATTGACGAATTCCGTAAAGAATACATCCGGTTTGGCGCAATCGGCCACGATTTGCCGAAAAACCGTGTCCGTAACGTCGTCCATCGGCGCCAACGCCAAAAAAGGTTTGGGCAATTTCTCCAAAAAACTCATTGGGCTTTAAGGGCGTCTTTGATACGGTCTTCGGCTGATAGGTTCTGGTCGACTTTTTTCAGAGCCTCGGCGGCATCATGCACTGAGTAGCCCAGTGCGACAAGTCCCTGCAAAGCCTCATCGTTTGGATCCGCTGTGATGGTCAAAAAGTCCACTGCGCTGTCTTCGGCCACTAAGCCGACCTTATCCTTAAGGTCTACCACTACCCTCTCGGCCACTCGCTTGCCGACGCCCACCGCTTGGGATATGAACTTAGTATCGCCTTTGGCAATGGCCTGGCGGACATTTTGCAGCTTAGCGATACTAAGAATCGCCAGCGCCATCTTGGGCCCTACGCCGTTGACACTAAGCAGTTGTTCAAATAGCCGCTTGGCGTCCAAATTCCTGAAGCCGAATAGGTCATGGGCGTTTTCGCGGATGTGCTCGTAAATAAATAGTTTGGCTTCTTGGCCTTCTTCTAATACACCGAGGTCCTCGAACGTAACGTATAATCCGTAGCCAACGCCGCCGCACTCCAGCACGACCAGTTCGCCGGTTTTTTGAGTTATTACGCCGTTCAAAGTTGCAATCATCTGGAGTTATTTTACCTTAAATGAAGCAGCGTGAGTGATAGCTGCCCCCAGAGCATCGGCGCAGTCGTCCGGTCTTGGCACTTCTTTTAGGCCTAGCTGCACCCGGACCATCTCCTGCATCTGCTTTTTATCGGCGCGGCCATAGCCGGTCAGCGCCTGCTTGATCTGCAGCGGCGTGTATTCGGCAATCTTGAGTCCGGCCTGGCGACCAGCCAGCAGCACTACTCCCCTGGCCTGTGCCACCGTCATCGCCGTGGTGACGTTTTGAGCAAAAAACAATTTTTCCACCGCCATCTCGGTTGGTCTGCTCTGAGCGATAATATCCGACAATTCTTCAAATATGGTTTGCAGCCGCACAGCGTCGTCTTCTTTGACCGGCGTTCTGATAACGCCGGCGTCGACTACCGAATGTTTATTGCCGTCAGTTTCAATGACGCCAAAACCCAAAATCCCCGTACCAGGATCAATCCCGATGATTCTCATTCTGCAGTTTCCTCGTTAGGATCGCCAAGAGCTGTAATTTCGTCATGGAGAGCCACTCTCCAGGGTTCAGTTAGGTTACTCAAGTCTTCTTTAAAACCTCTGAATTCGTTAAATTCCCGTCTCATCGAGCTCAGCAGGGAGCTAGACAAAATTTCACTGGCGTGAATACCCCCTCCCCCAATAATTTCTGCATGGACAGTAATTCTTTTTCTCAAATGGCTTCGGACGGCTGGCCTCATTTTAAAACCATAGCGAAAGGCTACGTCAACCATGGCGTATATCAGCGCCATGTCGATATTTGGAAAATCTTCGGCCGATCGATTTATCAGATGCTGAAGGCTTTCACGCTCAATATCGGCAGGCAGTAATTCCTGCCTTGGAGTGGTCATTCCAAAAATTCCTCTTTATCACCGTTAATGACTATAGCTTGGCCGTCTTTTAGAATATAGTGCCGCAAAGCTTTAGACTCGTAATAGTCGGCTAGCTCCTGCGGACTATTCCCGTGTCTTTCACTTCCAAAGTGTGGAACTATGTAGAATGGAACGAGATCTAGCCCCTGCCAAATAGTTTGTGCGTCGTAGCCTTTTGGGACAATATTCGATCTATCTTCGTCGCTCCAGTCAGGCCCCTTTAAGTCGGGAGTCATAATCATAGCCCCGGCGCTCCAACCGCCATATAAAATTTTATCTTCTTTGAGCAGCTTTGTTAGAATTTTGTCTAGTCCACTTTGGGCGAATGCTCGGCGCAGCACAAAAGTATTGCCGCCGGATGACCACAGCGAACCAAAATTACTTAACTTGTTAAGTAATTTTTTAGGCTTGCCAAAATAGTCACGCAAGTCTAGCATTTCAAACTCAAATCCTGCGGCCTCGAACATTTCTTTCTTTTTGCGATTGCTAAGATTTCTTTCTTTTGACGGTAAATAATCTTGGGCATTTTTCATAAATGCAGCCTTATTGTTACGGCCGGCTAATTCTCTTGCTACCTGCGGGTAATCACCTAGGTCTTGCGAGGATAGAAATAAGCGCATCAATCCAAATTTAGATTATCGGCGAGTTCGAAGTTAGTGTGAGTGGCGGTCACATCATCTAAATCTTCCAAGCCGTCCATTAGACGGATGATTTTGCGAGCGGTTTCTGGATCAGAGACTTCCACTGTGTTATTTGGCACATAAGTTAGCTCGGCGTCCACTACTTCATGGGCGGCGACCTTAAGTGCGTCGCGGACTTTGGCTAAATCATTTGGGGCCGTATGGATAACCGTTTCGCCGGTTTCCGGTTCTTCAAAAATATCTTCGGCGCCGGCATCGATAGCGGCTAGCTCTAAATCGTCGCCCTGCCCTGTGACGCGTATCACCCCTTTGCGGCTAAACTGGAAGGCTACGCTGCCCTGTTCAGCCATGCTGCCGCCAGTTTTGTTGAAGGCCGAACGGACTTCTGGTAAAGTGCGATTTTTGTTGTCGGTGGCGACTTCTACCAAGACGGCTACGCCGCCGGGACCGTAGCCCTCGTATAGGGCTTGTTCCAGCTGGGCGGCAGATTTATCGGCGGCGCGCTGAATAGACCGCTCGATATTGGCGCCGGGCATATTGGCGGCTTTGGCTTTTTCTACAGCCAGCGCCAAAGCCGAATTAGTGGCAGGATCCGTGCCGTTGCGCGCCGCTATGGCTATTTGATTTCCGAGTTTAGTGAACAGCGCGCCGCGTTTAGCGTCGGTGGCGCCCTTTTGGCGCTTGATAGTCGCCCACTTACTGTGTCCACTCATATCTGTTATTTTATCACATCTAAGGTGTTAGTCACAGTCTGCCTGGAGTTTCTACGAGCCAACCACACTACCGCCAGAACAATCACGTAAAAGCTGATCATGAAACCGAGGTTAACCGAGCGCTGCAGAAAAATCGACGGGATACCGGACAGCAAATGGATGATATCCAGCATGTAAGTCAGCAATATATTTGCCGGCCAAGCCAACCAGCCGGCTACCGGGGCCGCGAACATGCCGGCGCCAGCGGCGATAGCCGTCAGCAGCATCGCATAAGGCACTAGCGGTACGACTAATAGATTCGCCACAAGGCCGATTAAAGACAGCTGGCCGAACATCAACATAATGAATGGCAAAGCCATCACCTCTGCAGACAAACTGTCTATAGCCACGGCGGCTAG
>DASTHV010000050.1:0-7446 GCA_035718045.1 Saccharimonadales bacterium (SeqCode)
CTGGCCAACAAATCTGACGTTTCGTAATAACTTCTTTGGGTCTGACCAGAACCCGACATTTAGCTCCGGAATACCTGACTGTACCGGCTATGTGTGGGCATATAATACCCACCACGACACCCCTGGTGATTCCTGTATCGCCAATGGCACTTGGATTGGCAATCTAGCCCCACGGCCAGGCTATTACACCTGCGAGGGCACTCATACCAAGAATGTCTGGCAGGACTCAATTAACTATACTTGCGGCAGCGACAAAGTGATAGTCGGCACGCGCTTTGCCAGCGATTCCCTCGGGTTAGGCGGCTCTGACGGCTTTCACCTGACCGCTTCGTCGCCGGCCATTGACGCAGCAGAATCTGGCGGCTACTGCACCTCGACCCTGGGCGCGAAAGATATCGATGGCAACAGCCGACCTCAGGGCGCCGCCTGCGACGCCGGGGCTGACGAATATACGCCAAGCGCCAATGTTTGGATATCGGCCACGGGCAGCGATACCACTTGCGTCCGAGGTGATTCCACCAAGCCCTGCGCCAGCTTCAATAAAGCCTGCTCAATCGCTCAAGGCGGCGACATTGTCCAAGTGGCCGATGGCACTTATCCTAGTCAAGATCTATCAACCTGTACCGGCAAAACTTCGACTGTGACTTTTAAACCGGTCAGCGGCCACGAATGTCCTTATTCAGCGGCTACGCCCTGGAGCAGCTTGCCGGCTCAAAACTCTGATACCAGTTGCGATGTGACACTTGGCGATTTAACCCTTTATAACCAAAGCTATCCATCAATGACCACGCCTACCGATATAGTTAACTCCAGCTTAAAAAACCTGGACTTCGAAGGCATGTACGCCACCACCGTTACGGTCGGTTTCGCCCACAACATAACCTTAGATCATATGGCAGCCACGGACTTTTATGTGTCGGCCAGTGATACTGTCACTATTCAAAACAGCGATTTCGGGAATGTCTATAACGGCGACTGTTCCACGGTATCCAACCGCGGCAATACGCCCACTCCATACCCAGATTCGTCGAACGTGACCATAAAAGGTAATATCTTTCATGATTCGATGCGTTTAACTTCCGCCCAAAGCCATCCGGACGGCCTATTTATCCAAGGACTTAACGGCGGTGTTATAGATGGCAATGTTTTTTACCGGGACGCTGTCTTGCCGCTGTACTTGAATTCAGTCGCCGGGGGATCGATTCAAAACATCTCGATTACCAATAATCTTATCCACGATGTGGTCGATATGACGGACACCGGTTCCTCCACCTTAAGTCAGCCGCAGGGGAATTTCTCGCCCCAAACTATTAGTCTAGGCGACAACAACATTAGCAACATTACAGTGGCCTTTAATAGCGTTTCCGGCTGGATCAGGCGTCAGGATAATACTCAATCCGGCGGAAATGGCACCGGCACTACGACTAATCTGCAGGTCTACGGCAATATCGCCCAAGGCTACGTTTATGGCAATAGCTATGGCTGTTCAATTAACACCGCTTTTGACTACAACTACTGGTACGGCGGCAGCGGCAGTAAGTGCGGCATACACGATTCGCTAGGTAGCGGCAGTTCGCCGTTTACGGTCGCAGATACCTGGACCGCCTCGGGGTCATACTATACGGTGGCTCCCGGCAACTACTCTTTAAAAACCGCCACTGTGCCGATAGACTTTGTGCCCACCAGCTTTTGTACGGCCAATGCCGGTATTTGTCCCACTGCCGATTTCAGCAGTTTAGCCCGCCCCTATGGAGCGGCATACGACGCCGGGGCCGAAGAGCTGGGAGCGACCGGAACACCCACCACCCCAGGCGATCTCAATAGTGACGGCCACGTCAACATCACCGATCTATCCATAATACTGACAAATTGGGCTACATCTAATCCTACCTGTGACCTCAACGCTAACGGCACAGTCGACATCTTTGACTTATCCATTTTGCTCAGTCACTTCGGTATCTAAGCCTCAATAAGCCATTTAGTACGAGTACTATAAGGCTAGTTAACAGATAGCTTTTTACTTGATAAGGGTTTAATGCCTCTAGACTATAAGATCGAGATTGTTTATTGACATGAGCAAGTTAAGATGATACCATAAGCATAGTTTCAGGTAAGAAAGAGGGTCCTAGCGGGCCCTTTTTGTGTACCTGATTGGTGGAAATATCAATTAAAAGAGGTAATTAAGATGTCAGGAACAAAAGCTGGCGGCCAGAAAGCAGCCGCTACCAATAAAGCCAAGTATGGTCCAGATTTCTATGCCCGTATCGGGCAAATGGGTGGCAAACTGGGTCACACTGGCGGCTTTTTTGCCGACCGTGAGCTGGCCCGCAAAGCTGGTCAGGTTGGTGGCCGCATTTCTCGCCGCGGCGCCGCCAAAAAAGCTGCCTAGAAACAGCGACACAAAAACTACCTACGGCAAGCTTAGCTCGCCTAAGGTAGTTTTTGTTTTTGGCGCATTACGGCGTCAGAGCCTGCGCTACTCGCTCAATGTATTTAAATACACTTCACTCCGTTGCTCGGCTCTTCCTTGTATTGCATCCAAACGCTGCTCCTAGGCATTTTTTTTGGAGTTTGCCTGCCGTCGATACGCACGGGAGAAACGGCGGCTGGACACCTGCCACTGCGTGCCGCAGTTAAAGCATTTATAATCTGATGAGTTGGTTTGCATGACATGCATGCCACAGGTGGGACACTTGCTGCGGCGGTGCAGCCAGTCGCGGTAAGTATCCAGACAGTTTTGAATATGGTCGTCGTCGATTTTAATCTTGTATTTGCGGCCGATTTTGGCAGCCAAGTGCCAAGCGTCGCTCTCTAATTTAAGCAGTTCAAAGTCGCTATGGTAGGTGTGGTGACCCAGCAGGGCGTGGGATAGCTCGTGCAGGATTCCGTATCGCAAATCATTAGCCGGCTGCGAGGGGTTATAGGTGATAGCGTGGCTGCGCGGCGACCAGTGTTCGTGCGGGCCGGCCACGAATTTAAACTGCGGATAATCTCGCGCAACCCTATCTACAAGTGCTTCAACAGGTTGCGCCGTTTTCCGTTTTCCGTTTTCCGTTTTCCGTGCGTTTACCATGACCTGCTTTCAGTTCTTCATAGTAAATGGTTAATTGTAAACGGTAAACCGGTGGTAAATGGTGAATGGTAAACAGTAAATGGATTAAGCATTTTGCTTAATGTATTCGTAACAACCATAGATGACGGCTTCCTCTGGCCGCTGGGCCTTGAGCAGGGGAGGCGTGGGCACCAGCGGGTTATTAATTTGCTTTAATTCTGTTTCCAGATACTTCTGGAACTTCTCAAAGTGGGCGCCCACGCCGCCGCCGATAACTACTACGTCCGGCTGGACGGTAGCCAATAGGTCTTCAAAACCCAGCGTCAGATCTTTAGCGTAAGCTTTCCAGGTATTCTCGTCTTCTATCTCTGAAGCTAGTTTGCCGTAACGCGCCAGCAGGGCCTTACCGGAGGCGAACGATTCCCACTTCATCTCTTTGCCTTCGTATTCAAACAACATAGCGCCTGGTTCAAAAACTGCGAAATCGGCTGGAATTATATCATTAATGATAACTGCACCGCCTATTCCTGTGCTTAAGGTTATATAAAGCACCTTATGATACTTTTTATGAAGTAGAATAGCTTCGCTTAAGCCGGCCAATTTGGCGTCATTATGGAATATGACCCGTGTATTTGGCATTAGTCCCTGAAGATCGGCTTTAACTGGGATATCTTGCCACGGCAGATTGCCAAAACGGATACCGACACCTTTGTCTAAATCCAGGCGGCCGGGCAGGGCGATGCAGCAGTGGCTGAAGTTGAACTTGGCTAGGTCGCCGTTCAGCTGGTCGGCAATATCATCTTTGAATCTGGCGTAATCCGGGTTGGTAGCAATCTTTTGCTTAAAAATAATTTGGCCGTCGGGGCTGAACACGGCGAATAATGTCTTGGTTGCTCCCACGTCGATAGCTAAGTAGGTTTGTTGCCCCATTTGCTGTAATTCTATCATCTTGGTAGTGACGCCCCAAGTCTCCTTCCAGACCGTCCGCGCGTGAACGGTCGTCTGCCTGAGCTGCGCATTGCATTATCGCATCTCCGCAGACGACCGGACCGGCTCCACTGGGTTAAGCTCGAGTCTGCCAAGAGACTTGGGGCGTCAGACGCCAAAATTACCTGGGGTGACGCGGAAGGAGGGCACCCCAGTCGCCCACAGAGCTTGACTCGAGGACGACTGGGGGGTTGCCTTGAGCGGCAGGACCCCAGGAATTTGCCGAAGAGAATGGTTGACTAAGAGAGGATAACACCTTACAATTAAAGTTAATCTGCTTTATTAACTTTAAGGTAGCCAGGGAGCGATTCGCTCTATAGCAAGCATCTTTGATGTTGGTGCGCAGAAATATTTTGAAAGGAACTGATTACATTGGCCGAAACTCAAGTTAAAACTACTAAAACCGCGGCAGCCAAAGGGCTGACGATGGACGAATTGTTGGCGGGCAGCGACTTAAAACAGCTGAAAGCCGGCGATATGGTGGAGGGCACCGTTACCTCTGTGCGCAAGCACGAGGTCTGGGTGGACCTGGGGGCTAACGGCATCGGCGTGATTTTGCGCCGAGAAGTCGGCACTAACGCTCTTAAGGAAGGCGAATCGATTACCGCCAGCATGGTGGATCCGGAGCTGGACGAAGGTTACGCGCTGCTAAGCATGCGCAAGGCCGCCAAAGACCGCGGCTGGGGCGAGCTGCAGCGGATTTTTGACGAACAGGAAATCGTAGAAGTTACGCCGTATGATGCCAACCGCGGCGGCCTGCTGATAGAACTGGAAGGCATTCGCGGCTTTTTGCCGGTGTCGCAACTGAGCGCCGAGCATTATCCGCGCGTCTCGGATGCCGATAAAGACGAAATTTTGACTAAGATCAACTCTTTGATTAACCAAACCCTGCGGGCACGTATCCTGGATGTCAGCCGCCGGGACAACAAGTTGATATTTTCTGAAAAAGAGGCCGTACGCGATGCTATGCAGGGCCGACTAGAGAAGTTGAAGGTCGGCGAGGTGGTGGAAGGCGTAGTTACTGGTGTCATAGATTTTGGGGCGTTTGTGAATGTGGACGGGATTGAAGGCCTGGTCCATATCAGCGAAATTTCCTGGGAGCGGGTAGAAGATCCGCGCCAGTACGTTAAAGTCGGCGACCGCATAAAAGCCAAAATCATCGCTATCGACAAAGACCGGCTGAGCCTGTCTATCAAACAGATGAGCGAAGACCCCTGGTTGAGCGAAGTCAAACAATTCAAAAAAGGCGACAGCGTAGAGGGTAAGATTACTCGCATTACGCCGTTTGGGGCTTTTGTCCAGCTATCGCCGGCCGTAGAGGCTTTGGTGCACGTATCTGAAATGAGCGACGATGAAAGCATCGATCCGGAGGAGGTATTCAAGCTCAATGAAAAGAAGAAGTTCAAGGTATTGGACATCGATACCGAGAACCGCAAGATAGCGCTAAGTCTCAAAGACGTTAAGTAAAGATGAAAGGAGTTCGACCATGCCCAAGGTTATCGAAATCGGCGACCAAGTCACGGTTGGCGAGTTGGCCGACCTCCTTTCAATTCCTGTCTCTCAGCTAATTGCCGAGCTATTTAAAAACGGTGTAGCCGCGACCGTCAACGAAAAAATTGATTTTGATACGGCCCAGATTATTTTGGGCGAATTGCCTGATATTGACGTAGAACTGGCCAAGCGCGAACACGCGCCGGCGGTCCGGGCTAAGCGCGAGCTTAGCGACAAGGCTGAGTCGCGTCCGCCGGTGGTGGCCATGATGGGTCACGTGGATCACGGTAAGACTAGCCTGTTGGACGCTATTCGCGGTGCCGAGACTACTAAAGGCGAGGCCGGCGGGATCACTCAGCACCTTAGCGCTTATCAGGTAGAGCACAACGGCCGGTTGATAACTTTCTTGGACACTCCGGGCCACGAGGCCTTTGCCGCCTTGCGCGAACACGGCGCCCGCCTGACGGATTTGGTGGTGTTAGTGATTGCCGCCGACGACGGTATCAAGCCGCAGACGCTGGAGGCTATCCGCTTTGCCCGCCAGGCGGGCGTAAAAATCATCGTTGCCGCCAATAAGATGGACAAGGCTACTGAGGCCCAACTGAATATCCTTAAGGGCCAGTTGGCCGAAAATCAACTAATTCCCGAAGATTACGGCGGCGAAACCGTAGTCATGCCGGTATCGGCTAAAGATAAAACCGGTATCAACGAACTGCTAGACATGGTGCTGCTGGTGTCGGATGTCGAGGAACTTAAGGCCGATACAGGCGGCCCGGCCTCTGGTTTGGTGATCGAAGCCCACATGGAACACGGCCGCGGTCCGGTGGCCGAAGCCCTGGTAGAGCAGGGCACGCTGCACAGCGGCGACTTTGTGCTGTTGGGCGGCACCTATGGCAAAGTGCGCAGCCTGCAGTCCACCAGCGCTCAAGTAATTAAACAGGCCGGCCCGTCTACGCCGGTTATTATTACTGGCTTAAAAAGCTTGCCGGAATTCGGCGATGAGTTTGAAGCGGTCAGCAACGAAAAAATCGCTCGTGAACGAGCCCGCCAGATCGGCCAAGACCGTCGCTTTGCCGCCAACTCAACGGCTACTACCGGCCAGGAATTGCTGCGCATGATCAGCCGCAGCGACAAACTTCAGGAATTTAATATTGTTGTCAAAGCCGATGTCCAGGGCTCACTGACCTCTGTAATTGACAGCCTTAAAACCTTGGACAATGAAGAAGTCGCCGTGCGGGTCGTCAGTTCCGGCGTGGGCGTTGTCAACGAAAGTGACATCCATACAGCGGCTTCGTCCGGCGCAATTATTTATGGTTTTCATTCCCAGTTGCCCAACCATGTCAAGCAGCTGGCCAGCCGCGATAAGGTGACCGTCAGGCTTTACACGGTGATTTATGAACTGATTGATGACGTAAAGCGCGAACTGGAATCGCGGCTGGCGCCGGAAGTAGTAGAAGAAGAACTAGGCACATTGCAGGTAAAAGGCATATTTAAAATCGCCAAAACCGAGGTTATCTGCGGCGGCCAAGTAACCAAAGGTACTCTGCGCGTGCCGGCGCTGGCTCGAATCTACCGCGCCAAAGAACTGATTGCCGACAATTTGCAGGTTACAAAACTGCAAAGCGGGCCCACTGAAGTTTCAGAAGTGCCCGAAGGCGAGATGTGCGGCTTGAGTTTTACCAGCGAATCGCGGGTAGAAGTCCAGCAGGATGACCGCATAGAATTGTTCAGCCGCGAAACTAAAACTCGTAAACTATAGTCTGATTGCCGCAATCCATCTGAGAACATCCGCGCGTGAGCTGTTCTGAGATAGGTCGTGGTGGTTAGGGCTATAAAAAACACCCGGTTGGGTGTTGAGCGGGGGCGGCCTGATGGCCGCCCCCACGCTGCTTCATCCTCCTTTCTCTCACAGGACC
>DASTHV010000051.1:0-3282 GCA_035718045.1 Saccharimonadales bacterium (SeqCode)
TGGGTTGGCCTACGGCCAATTTCTGTCGCTACATTTTTTATATGCTCCACGAAATCCTGGAACTCCCAATCGTTATACATTCCGTATTGGCTTAATCCTGGACGTTCCAGCTCGCTAAAGAAGCTGACATTATTCCCATACGTGCCCGCTATTCCTTTGGGGCCAGGCCCTAGCCCAAGATGCGTGGCATTGACTAGTACATTTTTATTAAGTTTGGCCGGATCTATCAATTTTAGGAGCCATTGACCGTAGGCCAGATAGTCATCTTTCTGCCAATTCTTGTACGCGTAGTGATTAGGGTCAGTAAAATTAACTTCCAAATTTTTGACTAATAGTAGCTGTCCTAATTTATAAATATTGTCGGGGTTTGCGCCTTTTTCAATTACCGATTTTACTGCGGTTTCACCGATTAGCAGCCGTCTTCTTTTTATATCGATAGAAATTTCGCTAGTTCTAAACTGGTACGCTTGCTCTTTTTGCTTAAGATTGATGATGACTGGCGCGCGAGCAGCCTTCCTAAGCATCCTATAGTGTTCTTTTACTCGCTCCGGAAAAATAAACTCATACATTTCCGCGGCTAGAGCCGCCGCTTCCACATCTGCTTGGGATATGACTGAGTTGCTCGCTTTATATACCTCGGACTGATAAGAGGATATTTTTTTACCGTATTCAGTCGTACCATTTACTAACATACGCTCAGGCTTGTCATGATTCGGATCGGCTTTTGGCTCTTCAAGAAAGATCCCCATCGCTATCCCTATAAGTCTTGGCTGGCTGACTTCACCACGTGCTTCATTTAGGAGCTTCTTTGCTAATTTATATTTCATATAACGTGTTATTGCTTCGTCGTCATCTACTGGCTCATCAGTTATGACGCCCACATCTTTTACCAAATAATGTTTACCGCTCTCGAGTTTCTTTGTAATAGACAGGCCTTTTACCGATACGAACTCCACCTTTTTGAATAGAATGGCGGGGAGTTTTGATTCTTTTATCTCCGACAGAATGAGTTGTCTTTTTTCAACATTCTCCGCTTGATAATCCTCATAGGCTGTGCGTGCCACATCGTTAAAGTCATCAATTCCGTCAAAATAGCTATTCTCCAGAATCTCTTCTGTAGAGTTATCTAAGAAACCTCTAAACTGAAGGCCCAGTAGGTCGCTCTCGCTTATCGGCTCACCGTTAGTCGCCCGCATTAAATCCAACCCAACGCTTTGAGCGCTAATGAAAATAAAGTCTTTTTGTCTTTTGTCTAATGTCCGGTTATTAGGTGTATGCGTAGGAACCCCTAGAGATTCACTAGGGGTATACCTTGTCCTAGGGTTGGCTACGCCTTGTTCCATACTCCGGTATTATCGCCATTTATTAACATTATAATATTTTGATTGGTTTCTGGCAAAATTTAGAATATTTAAGACCATCGTTCTGCTACAATTAGGACAATGCCAGAAGACACAAAGCCGCTATTTCCACCTGATTTTTTATGGGGCGCTAGTACCGCTGGACACCAAGTAGAGGGCGGGTTACATGACCAGTGGACAGTCTGGGAGCTGCATAATGCCGCCGAACTAGCTCGCACCGCCGAGCACCGTTTAAATCGACTAGCCATCTGGCCGGAGATTAAAAACCAGGCCCAAAAGCCTGATAATTACGTCAGCGGCGAGAGTACCCAGCATTTTAATCGCTACGAAACCGACTTTAAACTGCTTAAGGAGCTGAATTTGAATGCTTTCAGGTTCAGTATCGAGTGGTCGCGAATCGAGCCGCAACAGGGCAGATTCGACCAAGAAGCCATCAATCATTACAGGAAATATCTTAGCCGTTTAAAGCTGCATAACATCGAGCCGGTAATGAACATTTGGCACTGGACGATGCCGGTTTGGTTCGCCGAGATGGGCGGTTTTAAATACCGCCGCAACTTGAAGTTCTTTGAACGGTTCGTAGAGCTGGTGGCCCGGGAATTAACCGACGGTGTCACTTATGTCCTGACCATCAACGAGCCCAATGTTTACACTTCATACGGCTATCTGCTGCCAGAGCCGGTATCGGGCGTGCGCTGGCCACCCGAAGAAAAAAGTCCGCTGGCGGCCAGCCGAGTTTATTTGAACTTACTGAGCGCTCACCGCCGGGCCTATAAAATACTTAAACGTCACAAACCAAGCCTGCAAATCGGCATGGCCTCCAATCTTGCCAACATCCAAGCCAAACGCCCCCATAACATTCTGGATGAGGAGATCACTCAGTTGATGCGCTATTTCTGGGATTGGTGGTTTTTAAAACACAGTCGCCGCCAGCAAGACTTCATCGGCCTTAATTACTACTTCACCGATTATTACCGCTTTAAGTTTCCCGTGTTACCCGACGACCCCAAGATGCCGGCTAGCGATATGGGCTGGTATATGGAGCCGGAAGGGATTTATCCGCTACTACTGCGCGCCTGGGCCCACTACAAAAAGCCGATAATTATCACCGAGAACGGCGTGGCGGACCGGCACGATGAATATCGTCGCTGGTGGATAGAGGAAACCATCGTAGCGATGGAGCGAGCTCTAAGCGAGGGCGTGAAGATAAAAGGCTACTTCCACTGGAGTTTGCTTGATAACTTTGAGTGGAGCTACGGCTGGTGGCCGAACTTCGGATTAGTGGAAGTGGACAGGTCCGATAAAATGAAGCGAACTATCCGTCCGAGCGCCAAATGGCTTGCCGGTCGTATCAAAAAACTTTCCGGACCAAAATAAGCTTGACCATTTTGCCAATCTGTGCTAGTATATATCTGTTATGCAAAAACAAACAGAACGATATGCCGCTACAACCGATCCCCGCAAATTAGCGGATTTTTACGGTTTAGTCAGCCAGGAGTCCGCAGATAAAAAAGTCAGTGCTCCCCGGCTTAAGCATGAAAAAAGCCTGCCAAGGAAGGCGGGAGAGTTATTAGGCGGAGCAGCTGTTATCGCTTCTGTGGTAACCGTAGCCGTAGAGGCCGGCTCTAACTTACTACGCCAAGCCGGAACACCAAACCCGGCCACCGCTACCGCGGCGGACATTATGCGCGCGCCCTATAAGGTAGGCTTTAAACCAGAGGATCAATTGGTGTCTGAGATCGCTTCTGATATGCATGCATTCGCTCCAGGAGACGACCAGACCGAGGCTGACGACGCCATAGACACCTATCTTCCAAAAGCAGATCAACAGCAGTACCGGGTCCGCGCCGGTGAAGAGTTTACTTTCCTGGTCGACAAACGGACAGGTAAGATAATGCCCCAGACCCTTGCTGACAATAGA
>DASTHV010000052.1:0-19012 GCA_035718045.1 Saccharimonadales bacterium (SeqCode)
TACCGGCCAGCCGCTGCACGCTTATGATTACGACAAGGTTCTAAATAGGAAAAAGGGAATAGGAAACAGGGAACAGGCAGCAACACTTGGGGTGAGACTGAGTAAAAAGGGCGAAAAGCTGCGTCTGCTGGGCGGCAAGGACATCGAGCTTGACGACGGCGCGGTGGTAATAACCGACGGGCTCAAGCCGATTGGTCTGGGCGGTGTCATGGGCGGAGCCGATACTGAAGTAGATAAGAATACTAAAAATATAATCTTCGAATGCGCCAATTTTGACATGAATTTGACCCGCAAAACGGCCATGGCTTACGGATTGTTTACGGACGCGGCCACACGGTTCACTAAAAACCAAAACCCGCGCCAAAACCGCGCCGTGCTGGTAAAGACGGTGCAGGATACCTTACAGTTGGTCGGTGGCCGAGTGGCCAGCCCGCTGATTGACGACAAGCATTTCCAAGAAACCGATATAATCGTCAATACAGACTCTACGTTTATAAACCAGCGCCTGGGAACCAGCCTTAGCGCCGTCGAAATTAAAAAACTACTAGAGAACGTCGAGTTCAAAGTAAGTGTCGGTGTCGAAAAGATCTCAGTGACGGCGCCATTTTGGCGCACCGATATCGAAATTCCGGAGGATATCGTGGAGGAAGTCGGCCGACTTTATGGTTACGATAAAATGCCCCAAAATCTACCACGGCGGACAATCGCTCCGGCGGCGGCCGACAAGCTCCTGGATTTCAAGGCGCGGCTACGCGATATCTTAGCTAAATCCGGAGCTAATGAAGTACTGACATATAGCTTTGTTCATGGAACTTTGATGCAAAAATCCGGCCAAAACCCAGCCCACGCCTATCACATCCGTAATGCCCTGAGTCCTGATTTGCAATATTATCGCCAAAGCCTGACGCCCAGCCTGCTGGAAAAAGTCCACCCTAATCTCAAAGCTGGCTTTGAAGAGTTCGCCCTGTATGAAATCGGCAAAGGCCATGTCAAAGAGCTAGAAGGCGAAGACAAACTACCTCAAGAATTAGAAAGACTGTCCCTAGTCGTGGCTAGCAAGGCCGCTAAGCCCGGCGCGGCGTACTTCGCGGCCAAAACGATATGTGACTATCTGCTTCAAGAATTGAGCATCCACACCGCCAAATACGTTCCGCTGTCAGGCGCCGATGGTAAAACCGTGACTTATTATGATGATAACCGGGTGGCCAATATCAAACTAAAAGGCCAGACTATCGGTCGAATCGGTGAATATAAAGCTTCTGTCAGGACAGCCCTGAAACTGCCACAGTACTGCGCCGGTTTTGAGCTTCACACCGAAGAATTGCTAAACCAACAGGCGTCAGTCGAATATCAGCCGTTAAACCGATTCCCTGAACTTGAACAAGATTTATGCCTGCGTTCGTCGGCGGAGTTGAGCTATCAAGAACTAACCGACTTTTTGACGGACGAGCTTGCTAAAATAGGTAAGCGACTCGGCTATATTTTTAGGCTGGAACCCCTGGATATCTATCAAAAACAGGGTGATAAGCATAGCAAGCAGACCACCTGGCGGATAATATTGTCTCACTCGGAGCGTACATTAACGACCAAGGAGGCTAACAAAGCCCTGGAGCAATTGGCTCTAAGAGCCAAAAATGAACTAAAAGCAGAAAGGATATAGTGAAATGAAAAAGAACCTCCATAGATTCATTTGGTTATTCATCGCCATTTTATTCGTAGTGACAGGCCTAGGAGTCGGTGTCTATGCTTTTTGGGAGAACACCCATAACAATAACCCCAATAATTATTTGAGCTGTCCGCAAAAGACGGTCACCGCTAAGCAGCAGAAAAAGAACGGCAAACTGGAGGGAGCCAAGCTGGCCGGCTTCACGCCGGTTAAACATGTGGACTATCTTCAATGTTGGGATCTTAAGACGGGTACGGGCGCCACTGTTGCTAGCGCCAGTTCAACAATTACGGCCACTTATACCGGTGCGTTAGCTTCCAATGGCGAGATTTTTCAAAGCTCGCTTGATACCGGCCAACCATTTTCCACGGATTTGTCTAAAGTCATACCGGGCTGGACGGCCGGTATTCCGGGTATGAAAGTCGGCGGCACTCGCCGATTGCTGATTCCGGCCCAATATGCCTACGGTTCGCAAGGTGGCCCCGGCATCCCGCCAAATTCCGATTTAGTCTTTGACGTCACCGTCCTCGCCACCAAATAGCTTAATTGTGTATATTTGGTGCAAAAAACACCACATATAGCGTGCTTGACCATAACCGCTACACAATGATAAGCTAAGTGTTGGAGTAAAAATTAACAAATAACAAAAACCCAGGAGGGTTACCGTAATGGCAAAAGACATTACTATATTTACTACTAATACATGCACTTACTGCAGGATGGTTAAGAAATTCCTGGACATGAAAGGCTTAAAGTACGACGTAGTAAATTTAGACGATCATCCGGAGCGTCAAGCCGAAGCCCTAGAGCTTAGCGGCGCTCTGACGGTTCCTATAACGGTAGTCACCAAGCAAGACGACAGCAGACACGTAGTAGTCGGCTACAATCTATCACAACTAGCCCCCGCGGTAGCTTAGTTTATGGAGCTGGAAAAGAAAGACTATGACCTCGTTGTGATCGGGGCGGGGCCAGCGGCGCTGGCCGCCGCGCTTTATACGGCGCGTGAGGATATCGATACTCTGTTGTTTGAAAAAGGCGCCATTGGCGGCTTGGCGGCAGTTACCGATTGGGTTGATAATTACCCGGGCTTTGCCAAGGGAGTTGCCGGCTTGGAACTATCGGATGCTATGCAGGCCCAGGCCGAGCGCTTCGGCGCCAAAATCGAGCTGGGCGAAGTCCAAAATTTAAAAAAAGACAAAAATCTGATTAAACTGGGCACAACCAGCGGCCAAATCACCGCTAAAGCCGTCTTGATTGCTACTGGTAGTGAATACCGCAAGATCGGTGTGCCCGGCGAGCAAGAATACTATGCCCGCGGCGTGCATTATTGCGCCACCTGCGATGGCGCGTTTTATCGGGATAAGAAATTAGTGGTAGTTGGCGGCGGTAACTCGGCCGTGCAAGAAGGCATGTTTTTGACACGGTTCGCCAGTCACATAGATATGCTGGTACGCGGCGACAAACTTAAGGCCAGCGATGTGCTGCAGCAAGAGCTTCTGCAAAAGCATAAAGATAAGATCACGGTCCACTTTAATACGACAACCGATGAAATAATCGGCCAGGACAATCATGTAGTTAAAGTCAGTGGTACGGATAAAACAACCGGTAAAAAAATTGAATTGCCGACTGACGGCGTATTTGTTTTTGTGGGCCTGGACCCCAACACTAAGTTTCTGGATGGTTCTGGGATTGAGTTAGACGAGCGACGATTCATCAGAAGCGACGAGCGGCTGATGACCAATGTGCCGGGAGTTTTTGTAGCCGGCGATGTCCGCTCCGGCGCCACCATGCAAATCGCCAGCGCCACCGGCGAAGGCGCCACGGCGGCTTTGATGATCCGTGAATACTTGGAGAATCACGCCAAAACCAGTCAAGCCGCCGTTGCAACCTTATATGGCGATTGATAGAATTACAGATAGATAAGGAGACAGTATGGCTGATTTTAATAAAGTCTTAGAGCCTGGCGATTATCAAAACGGCACTGTAAATACAGTGGTTGAGATTCCAAAAGGCTCGACTAATAAAATTGAATGGGACCGCCAGCGGGCGGCTTTTATGCTGGACCGGGTTGAGCCTAAGATTTTTCCTAAACCCACAAACTACGGATTCATTCCTCAAACTTTAGACGAAGACGGCGACGAACTGGACACCTTGATTGTAGCCGAGGACCCGCTGCCTACCGGCATCTGGCTGGAAAGTCGAATTATCGGAATTTTAAATTTTGAGGATGAAAAAGGCATAGATCACAAAGTAGTGGTGGTGCCGGCTGACGATCGACACACCGATGATCGTATTAGAACTCTTGATGATCTTGGGAGCCGCTGGAAAGAAGAAGTTGAGCATCACTTTGCCCATTACAAAGATTTGTATAAACCCGGTGCCGCCAAGGTGCGGGGCTGGGGCGATATCGAAGCCGCCAAAAAAGTCATCGCCGAATCAATCGACCGCTACAAATCAAAGACGTAATGGAAACCTACCAAACCGCCAAGGCTATCTTGCTGCGTAAAACCGGCCAAGTTCTGTTACTTCGCAGGAGCAACACCCATCCTACGGAAGCTTTAATGTACGATTTATCCGGAGGTATTGTTGAGCCGGATGAAGCAGCTGACGTGGCTTTGGCTCGAGAAATTTTTGAAGAAACCGGCTTAAAGGTTGAACCCCATAAACTAAGTCTTGTGTTCACAAGGACAGATGAGAGAAAAGACAAAATTGCCTTTAGGCTCGTCTATGCGGCACTAATTGATAATGAGAAGCTGGCCGTCAAATTGAGCTGGGAGCATGACAAATCGGTATGGTTAGAGCCTAAAGCGGCAATAGAAAAGTTAGTTCCTGGAAAGTATACTCAAGATGGATTACGCTTTGCTCTAGAACACAGTTTGCTGTCGCGGTTGAAAGCTTAAGCGTAAAAGCCTACAATAAGCTTGTAAACACTTATGCTAAAAAGGTGGGGAAATGAAGACCAAAATCGCAATTAATGGGTTTGGGCGCATCGGCCGGAATGCCTTTAAGATCGCCTTTGAACGTCCTGATTTAGAAATCGTGGCAGTTAACGACTTAACCGACACGAAAACCTTAGCTCATTTACTGAAGCACGACAGTAATTACGGCACGTATCAACACGACGTGGCCTTTGACGATCAAAATATCAAGGTCAACGGTCAGAATATCAGAGTATTGGCCGAAAAAGATCCGGCGCAACTACCGTGGGGAGATCTAGGCGTTGACGTGGTTATAGAATCAACGGGCTTCTTTACTCATCACGATGATCTGAAGAAGCACATTCAGGCCGGAGCCAAAAAAGTTATACTATCAGCGCCTGAGAAAGATGATAATGACCACGATACGTTTGTAATCGGCGTAAACGAACAGTCCATGACAGCTGACCACCAGGTGTTTTCTAACGCTTCTTGCACCACTAACTGCATCACGCCGGTGGCGGCTGTGATTGAAAGTAATTTTGGCATAGAGAAAGCCTTAATGACGACTGTTCACAGTTATACAGCCAGCCAGCGGCTGCAGGACGCGCCGGCCAAAGATCTGCGCGAAGCCCGCTCGGCGGCCGAGAATATCGTGCCCACGTCTACGGGCGCCAGCATCGCGGCTGCCAAAGCGTTGCCGGCGCTAGAAGGTATTTTCGGCGGCCTGTCCGTCCGTGTGCCGACACCAGTTGTATCGCTTAGCGATTTCGCGATTGTCACCAAGCGGGCCGTAACGGTTGATGAAGTTAATGCTGCTTTCAAAAAAGCCGCCGCAGATCCTTACTTCCAAGGCATTCTAGATGTTACCGAAGACGAACTGGTTAGCAGTGATTTTGTTGGAAATAGTCACTCGGCCATAGTCGACCTGTCCCTAACTAACGTTGTTGGTGGAAATCTGCTTAAAGTGGTCGCCTGGTATGACAATGAATGGGGATACTCTAATCGGTTAGTGGAACTGACCGCTGACGCCGGTAAATTGATAAATGGTGATAATATGCCATCGCCGCCAAATCCAGCTCAATCCTCTACGCCCAGCCAACCCCATGAAGAATTGCTGGAATCCCCATCTCTAGACGACGCCTTGCCGGCGCCAGAGCCATTAGGGCAGATGCCTCAGCCAACCCCAGAGCATTTTGCCGCCGTAGAGCACCAGCCTGTAGAAGGCGTGCCGCCGCCAGACGGGCCGGCCCAAACGCAGCCGATCCAGCCGCCGCCGGCTATTTTTCCAGACTCAGCCGGGCCAGACCACCCGCATAATTTTTAGAAAGAATCTTGATGAAAATTGCCTTATCGAGCGATCACTCAGGTTTCGAACAACTAAAAGACTTACAAGCTTATCTGGAGCAGCTCGGTTATGAGTGTCAGAACTTCGGGCCCACTAAATTGGATATCGCCGACGATTACCCTGATTATATTTTTCCGGCTGCTCAGGCAGTCTCTAACGGTTCATGCGAAAAAGGCATAATTTTAGGCAGTAGCGGTCAAGGTGAAGCCATGGTGGCGAATCGTTTAAAAGGTGTCCGCTGCGGCGTATTTTACGGCCCAGCGGTTGTTGGTCGGGTAATTGACGCCAACGGGCGGATTTCTAGCAGCCCGTACGAAATAATAAAACTGACCCGCATGCATAATGACGCTAACATGCTAAGTATTGCCGCCAGGTTTGTATCATTGGCGGACATAAAAATGGCGGTCAAGTTGTGGCTGGATACTCCTTTTAGCAACGAGCCGCGCCATGTTCGTCGGATAAATAAGATAGACAAGCAGAGTAGTTAATGGCGGTAATCTGCCCTTCAATCTTGGCTCCCACAAAGGAAAAGTATTATGCTCAAATGGAAAAAGTCGCCCGGTTTGCCCAGCGGATTCAAATAGACCTGACCGACGGCGAATTTGCCAAAAACCTAACTATAAAGCCGGATGAGTCGTGGTGGCCGGTAGGCATCAAGACCGATTTTCACTTGATGTATCGCAATCCCGGGCGAGCCGTCGACGTAATATTGGAGCATAAGCCGAATCTGATTATTGTCCACGCCGAATCTCATGGTAATTTTTTGGCTTTTGCCGGCCGCTGCCGGCAACTTGGCGTCAAAGCCGGCGTGGCGCTGTTGCCGCAGACATCGGTAAATGGCATTATTGACGCCCTGGGCGAAATCGATCACGTTTTAATATTCAGCGGTGAGCTGGGTAGTTTTGGCGGCCACGCTAATTTAGATCTGCTTCGTAAAGTAGAAACCCTTAAGCACCATAAGCCGACGTTAGAAGTTGGCTGGGATGGCGGTGTGAGCGATCAGAATATCTCACAGTTAGCCGCCGGGGGCGTGGATGTTTTTGACGTGGGCGGTTACATACAAGCAGCCGAAAAGCCAGAGCACGCTTTTAAAATCCTGGAACGTATCGCTACCGAGACCGGCAGTACCTAGATTGCAGGCCTCACTTTAAGAGAGGAGATTTTCAGCGTATAATCTTAAGCGGAATGGTTAAACAAAAAGACTACACAATCGAAGAACTTCAGAAAAAAGCCAACCAAATCCGGCAAGACATTATCAAGATGCTGGAGCACGCCGGCAGCGGGCACTCCGCCGGCCCGCTGGGGCTGGCCGATATCTTCACCGCTTTATATTTTAAGATTTTAAAGCACGATCCCGATAATCCCGACTGGGATAAGCGCGACATTTTGGTGCTGAGTAATGGCCATTGCGTGCCGGTGCGTTACGCTACCATGGCCAGAGCGGGGTATTTTTCCGTCAAGGAGTTGATGACATTGCGTCAATTCGGCTCGCGCCTGCAGGGGCACCCGGAGCGGCGGCGGCTGCCCGGGCTGGAAACTACCAGCGGTCCGTTAGGCAGCGGTTTAAGCCAAGCTTGCGGTATGGCTTTGGCTATGCGGATGGATAAAACAATGCACCGCTGGATATACGTAGTGATGGGCGACGGGGAACTGGATGAGGGCAATGTTTGGGAAGCCGCCATGCTGGCCGGCAAATACAAGCTGAATAATTTGATCGCCATCATTGATCGCAACAATATTCAGATCGATGGTCCTACCGAGACCGTCATGCCGTTGGAGGACCTAAAAGAAAAATGGGAAGGTTTTGGCTGGCATGTGCTGGAAATAGACGGAAACGATATGGAAGCCGTCATAGACGCCTGCAATATGGCTAAAGCCATAGTTGAAAAGCCGGTGATGATAATTGCTCACGATGTCCCGGGTAAGGGCGTGGACTTTATGGAATATGATTTTCACTGGCACGGCAGTCCGCCCAACCACGATCAAGCCGTCGCAGCGCTCAAAGAGCTGCGCACTTTGGGCGGGAAGATTCGGAGCGAACATGAGTGAAGTGCTTCATGAACACGAAAGTCTTACGTTGGAGCCGATTCGTAAAGGCTTTGGCAAAGGGCTGCTGGAAGCCGGTAAAAAAGATGAGCGGGTGGTCGGAGTTTGCGCCGACCTGACCGAATCGACCAATATGCATTTTTTCGCCGAAGCCTTTCCGGAGCGTTTCATTGACGTAGGGGTAGCCGAGCAGAATCTAGTTACGGTCGGCTCCGGCCTGGCGGCGATGGGCAAGATTCCTTTTGTAAGCAGCTATGCGGCCTTTAACCCGGGTCGTAACTGGGAACAGATCCGTACTACTATATGTCTGAACGACCAACCGGTTAAAATCATCGGCTCGCACGCCGGGCTTTATACCGGCGCCGACGGTGCCACGCACCAGATGCTAGAAGATTTGATTCTAATGCGGGCTTTACCGAATATGGTGGTTTTAGCGCCGTGTGATAGTATTGAGGCCTCCAAGGCCACTTTGGCGATGGCTGCTGATAAAAGACCGAACTATATGCGCGTCACCCGTGAAGCCACACCAATTATCACAACCGATGACACACCGTTCCAGATCGGCCGCGCATACGTCTTTAAGAAGGGAAAGGATGTCAGCTTAATAGCCACGGGCACTATGACCTATCAAGCGATGGCGGCGGCGGCCACACTTGTCAAAGACGGCATAAACGCTGAAGTCGTGCATGTACCGACAATCAAGCCGATTGATCATCAGGTAATAATAGAAAGCGCTGAGCGAACCAAACACGTAGTCACAATAGAGGAAGGCCAGATAAACGGCGGTCTTGGCGGCGCGGTGGCCGAACTGCTTGGCGAGAATTTACCGACACCGATGATACGGGTAGGCATGAATGATCATTTTGGCGAATCCGGCAAGCCAGAAGAACTATTGAAACATTTTGGCTTGACTCATACCCATATCGCAATGACAGCCCACCGGTTGCTGATGGATCACCCTAATCACAAGCACTAGCTAACTTATGACCTGGCAGGTTTTGATATTGTTCCAGGCGTTCTTAACCGCGTTAGCTACTCTTGTGACACGTTTGCTGGCTCGAGAAAAACAAACCGCCACAGCCAGCCTGGCTATAACAGCCGGTTGGTTCGTTTGTCTTTATGTGGTCGGGCTTTTAATGCTGCCGCATTTTGGCCAGGTGCATTTAAGTTCGTTGCATGACTATTGGCCTCGATTTTTACTAAGCGGTGTCGCCTTTGCTTTGACTAACGCCTTTACCTATTACTCATTAGTCTATTTAGACGCCTCAGTCGGGACCATTTTTGGTACCTTAAACGCGCTATTTACGGTCTTTGGAGCTTCCCTGGTCCTGCACGAAGATCTTAGCAGCCCTCAGTTACTGGGCGCGGTAATATTGTTGGCGGCAATCGTTTACACCGCGTTGGCTACTCGGCATAAGCCCACAGAGCGGGTTCATCGAAATTTGATTATCGGCTTAGTATACGCCGTTTTAGGCGCCGTTTTTTATGGGATAGCCAGCGTTAATCAAAAGTCGCTTCTAAGTCATGTGTCGGTCGGTGATTTACTGGCTTTTGGGTGGTTTTGGGAAATGGCCATGGCGGTCTTTATAGTCTTGTTGATTCAACCGAGATCGCTTGAGGTCTTGAGGATGCCAAAAGTAGCTGGTTGGACGGCGGTTTTGGGTGTTCTTAGAGCGACTTCTGGTCTATGTTTCATCCTGGCGATGGTCCGCAGCAATAACCTTGGCTTAATAACTATAATTTCCAACTTTCGACTGATAATCGTAGTCCTGTTGGGCTATTGGCTGCTTAAAGAGCGCAAGAAACCGCTTCAGAAATTAATCGGCTCGGCTGTGGCGATTATCGCGCTGTCTCTTATGTTTTGGCAAAAATAATCATAAGCGGTTAGAATGAGGATAGATGTCCGCTAATTACCAAAAAATAAGACGAGATTGCGCGGCCGCCCGTCAAGCCTTTGGGCGGGCCCGCAAAGAACACTTCGCGCTGGGCGCGTTTAACCTAGACAACCAGGAAACACTTATAGCTGTTTCGCGGGCGGCCGCTAACAAAAAAGCACCGGTGCTTGTTGAGGTTAGCCACGGCGAAGTCGAAGCCTTAGGACTGGATAATATACGCGATATGGTAGATAACTACAAGGCGGAGTACGGCATCGAGATGTACATTAACTTGGACCACAGTCCTAGCGTAGAGGCGGCTATCGCCGGAATTACTGCCGGGTTTGAGTGCATCCACATTGATATATCACAAGCCAACCACGAGGCTACTGACGAGGAAATAATCGCTAAGACTAAAGAAGTAGTCCGGGCCGCCAGCCTGACCGGTGCACTAGTAGAAGCCGAGCCGCATTATTTTGGCGGTGGCAGTAACGTTTTTACTAAGAAATATGACTATGACGAAATTAAAAAGACATTTTCAACACCGGAGGGCGCCAAAGCTTTTGTGGCCGCTACCGGCATAGACACTTACGCCGCCGCCATCGGCAACCTCCACGGCCATTACCCGGTGCCTAAGGTGCTAGATTTGGATTTGCTTAAAAAAATCCGAGCTGCGATTGACTGTAACATCTCCTTGCATGGCGGCAGCGGTACGGCAGGGCATTATTTTATAGAAGCTGTTAAAATCGGGGTGACCAAGGTAAATATCAACACCGATATGCGGATGACTTACCGCGAAACCCTGGAACGGGTGTTGCGTGAAAATAAAACGGAATTCGCTGTAGTAAAGCTGATGGGCGAAGTGATTAACGCCGTTCAAAAAGTTGTCGAATCAAAAATCGATGATTTCAACTCGACCGGCAAAGCCCAACCCTAAGAGCTAAAATATAAGCGGATAATTCGCCACCTGAAATCCTTGCGGCTTTTTGCTACAATGATGAGCATAAGCATGAGCGCGATAATACAGAAACAGGCAAATTAGATATGGCGCAGGGACAACTGGATGTGCTGAGCGTGGGCGATGTAGTTATTGACGATTTTATAAGACTGCTGGATAAAGAAGAAAAAGTCGAGCACAAAAAAGACGGAGCAGAATGGTTGGCCATACCGTTTGGTACCAAGATACCCTTTGACCACTCCGAAGCCATACCGGCGGTCGGCAACGCCAGCAATGCGTCCGTGGCATTTGCTCGGCTGGGGCTTAAAAGCGGTCTGGTAGCGAATATCGGCAATGATACTCGCGGCAGGGACATTTTAGCGCGTCTGGAGAAAGAAAAAGTCGATACCCGGTTCGTGCACATCAATCCCGGTAAAAAAAGCAATTATCACTATGTACTGTGGTATAAAGACGAACGCACGATTCTAATTAAGCACGAAGAATATGATTACCATTGGCCGCGCTTTAGGATAATCGATATTCCGAAGTGGATATATTTTAGTTCGGTCAGCGAACATGCCCTGGAATATCACGACCAGATAGCCGCGTGGCTGGAAAGCCATCCCAGTGTCAAAATGGCTTTTCAACCCGGAACGTTTCAGATAGAGGCTGGTACCAAAAGGCTAAAAGATATTTATAAACATTCTGAGTTGCTGGCCGTGAACCGCGAAGAAGCCACGACCATATCTGGCGGCAGTCACGCTGACATCCATGATTTATTTGATAAATTACACGCTCTTGGGCCAAAGATAGTAGTTATAAGTGACGGCCACGCCGGTGCCTACGCCAGCGACGGCCAAACCAGATACAAGATGCCGATTTACCCAGATCCTAGGCCGCCGTACGATCGCACCGGCGCCGGCGACGCCTTTACTAGCACTTTCGTGGCGGCCATTATGAAAGGCGCCGATATCCAGGGCGCGCTGCTGTGGGCGCCGATTAATTCGATGAGCGTCGTTCAAAAAGTCGCCGCCCAGGCCGGCCTGCTGAGCGAAAGAGACCTAGAAAGTTACCTGCGCAAGGCACCAAAGTGGTATCACCCCGAAAGGGTTCGCTAAATGAGCCGTGCTATATCGCATTTACTAGATCGATCCGAGGAAGAAGTGACTAAAGTGATCTCGATGTTCGAGGATAAGAATAGTTTTCCTAGCCACGATGTCCGCCTGCTGGCCCATAACATTCAAACGGTACGCGTCAAACTGCAAGAACTTGGCTTGGACCCAGACGACACTACTGGCGAAGAACTATATCAAGCCCTGTTAGTGAAGTTCCAAAATGATAGCCTGCAATTTGAAAAGTCTTACGGCGAAGCTAACACGCGTAGCTTTGACAACCGCTCCAGGATAGCCCGCTCGCTAGTTTTAAAAACCGCGGAAACACCGGATTGCTGGGGGCTTAAATCACGGACCGCTAAAGATATCCTGCGCCAACATCCGCCAAAAAAGTTGATGAAGCAACTCAACTACCGCTCGCTAGAATCGCTTCTTAAACGAGAAAATTTGCTGGAAATATATTTAGCGTTGCCGTATAGCGAGTCACCGTCTTGGTATAAAGAGCATTCAAAGTTAGTCAGCCGGTTAGAGCCCACCAGTTTTGAGCCGCGGAGGCTGACGATTCAAGTCTTATCGTCCGCAAAGTATGGCGATATGAATAGCCCAGATTTTGTGGCCAAAGACCTTAGTATGGGTTCGGTGGCTATCTGGCCGTCACGCACGATGATTAAAGCGCCACTGCTAACTATGATTTTAGTGCTGCTGGAAACACTGGCTGGCTACAAATCGTTCAAGCTGGCCAAAACCGCCGCCGCCATAAATTCAACCGTAGCCTGGTGGGCTGATATGGACGGCTTAATCGCCAATCCAGACTCAGAGGTTGTTTCTATGAACCTCAAAGACGTAGCGCTTAACCATTTGCACGAGCACTCTTATGCGGAACGTCTGCTAGATACCGCCCGTTTATCTTTTTGGGAAGAGCTGCTAAACCGTTATGAAAAAAAGCCGAAACTCGAGCTGGATCTGTTGCGTAAAAACTTTGACGAGCTGACGGACATGATTAAACCACTCCCAGCCCAGCCGGAACTTGAATATATAGAGGAAATTTAGATGCTACGCATCCATTTTCCATTTACCGTTTACCATTTACCATTTACTTCTCATTTTTCATTTGCCAAACATCGTAAGTTGTTAATTGCAGCGACCGCAGGGAGCGTCTAATGTATCAGATTTGTGTCTCGGGCGCCGCCAAAGGCGACAGTGTAGAGCAAGGCCGCAAATTAGCGCACGAAGCCGGCGGCGCGATCGCCAGGGCCGGCCACAGCCTGATGACCGGCGCTACTACCGGTCTGCCGAATGTCGCCGCTGAAGGCTACAAAAAGGCCGGCGGTAAGATGAGCTTGGGTATCAGCCCGGCCAGTACCAAGGTTGAACATGTTTTAAAGTATCGCCTGCCCACAGAGGCTTACGATGTGATCTTGTATAGCGGCCTACATTATTCCGGTCGGGACGCTCTTTTAATTAATTCCTCGGATGCCGTTGTCAGCGTAGGCGGGCGACTTGGCACCTTGCATGAATTTACCATCGCCATGGAAACCCATACGCCCATGGGCCTGCTGGAAGGTGGCGGCGGTATCAGCGCCGAAATTGAAAAATTAATGGAGCTGTTACCAAACGCCGACCCGGATTTAGTAATAACCGATTCAGACCCGGACGCTTTGGTTGCTAAACTCACCAAACTCTTAGACAAACTCCACGCCCCCTACCGTAAGATCTACAGCTAGTTGCCTAAAAATCGCTGCCGGAAATTGTTACAATATTATGATGGCTAAGTTCCATCTTAAGAGCGATTATCAACCGACAGGAGACCAGCCAGCGGCTATTAAACAGCTGACGGCTGGTATTGAGAGTAATGAAAAACAGCAGGTCCTGCTGGGCGTGACCGGCAGTGGAAAAACCTTCACCATGGCTAATTTGATTGCTAATACCCAGAAGCCGACGCTGGTCTTAAGTCACAACAAAACCCTAGCCGCTCAGCTTTATAATGAATTCCGGCAGTTTTTTCCGGATAACGAAGTGCACTACTTTGTAAGCTACTTTGATTATTATCAGCCGGAAGCCTACATGCCGCGCACCGATACATATATCGAAAAAGACAGTGACATCAACGAAGAAATCGATCGTCTGCGCCACGCTGCCACCGCCGCGCTGCTGAGCCGCCGGGATGTGATTATAGTGGCTAGCGTCAGCTGCATTTACGGAATCGGCTCGGTTGAAGACTATGATAATTTGGCGCTGAGAATATCCACCGGCGAACGCCGAGTACGTGACAAACTGCTGCGCCAATTGACCGACATTCAATACCAACGTAATGACATGGATTTTCATCGCAGTACATTTAGAGTGCGCGGCGATGTGGTGGACATCTTTCCGGCTGGCGAAGAAGCCGCTTACCGCCTGGACTTGTTTGGTGACGAGCTAGAAAGAATTACAAAAATCAACCCGCTGACCGGCGAAATCGAAAAAACGTTGTCCAAGTTAACTATTTTCCCCGGCAGCCACTATGTTACGCCGCACGAGAAATTGTTGCGGGCTTTAGACCAGATCCGTGCCGAAGCCGACGAACGAATCGCTCTGTTCAAATCGCAAAATAAATTACTAGAGGCCCAACGGCTGGAACAGCGCCTAAAATTCGACTTGGAAATGCTGGAGCAAACCGGTTTTGTCAAAGGAATTGAAAACTACAGCCGCTACTTAACCAACCGTGAACCCGGCGAACAGCCGGCCACTTTGCTGGACTATTTCTCGGATGACTATCTTTTAATCATTGACGAGTCCCACATGACCATCCCGCAAGTTCGCGGCATGTATCACGGCGATAAAGCCCGTAAAGAAGTTTTGGTAGAATACGGCTTTCGCTTGCCAAGCGCGTTGGATAACCGGCCGCTGACTTTTACGGAATTCGAACGACATATGAACCAGGTCGTCTATGTCAGCGCCACGCCGGCGGAATACGAGCTAAGCCGCAGCCCGGCTCCAGCCCAACAAGTCATTCGACCTACCGGTCTGTTAGATCCAGTTATTGAAGTCCGCCCGATTCAAGGTCAGATTGACGATTTGATAACCGAGATCCGTTCCAATGTTCAAAAAGGCCAGCGTGTGCTGGTAACGACCCTAACCAAGCGCATGTCCGAAGATTTAGCCGAATATCTGCGCGAGCTTGATATAAAAGTCGCCTATATCCACAGCGAAATCGACACTTTAGAGCGGACGGATATCTTGCGCGACCTTCGTCTGGGCGTGTATGACGTACTGGTCGGTATAAATCTGCTGCGCGAAGGTTTGGACCTGCCGGAAGTCAGCCTGGTGGCGATATTAGACGCCGATAAGGAAGGATTCCTGCGCAGCGAGCAAGCCTTGATTCAAACCGTCGGCCGGGCCGCCCGGCACGAAGAAGGCCGGGTGATTATGTACGCCGACGCGGTCACCGGTAGTATGCGGCGCACGATTGACGAGACTAACCGCCGCCGGGCAATCCAAGAAAAGTACAACCAGCGGCACGGCATTACACCGCGCAGTATCATTCGGGAAGTCGGCGAAGGCTATTTGCCGCGTGACAAAAAAGAAGAAGCGCCTAAACTGGATTTGCGCAAGATCCCTAAGGACGAGTATAAACACTTGGTAAAAGATCTGACGGCTCAAATGGACCTGGCGGCCGCCAATTTGGAATTCGAAAAGGCCGCTGACCTGCGTGATACGATCGCCGAAATCAAATCTAAACTTTAAAAAAGACATTCCCAGCGCGAAGCGATATAATTAAGGCCAGAATATGAGTAAACTCAGCCGGGATGATGTCTTAAAATTGGCCGCTCTTTGCAAGCTGAAACTGACCGATGAGGAAGTTGAGCGGTTGCGGGGCGAATTGTCCGAAATTATCGATTATGTTGAACTGTTAAATAAAGTCGATGTTTCCGGTCTGGAACCAACTTACCAAGTTACCGGATTAAAAAACGTAATGCGTGTCGATGAGCCTAAGGACTACGGTTATAAAGTCACTGAGATTCTTAAAAATGCGCCGGCTATCGAAAACGGACAATTCAAAGTGAAGAGAGTTCTATGAATGATTGGCCAGCGATTGCTGATATAGCCAAGGATGTTCAAGCCGGTAAGTTAAAAGCTGCTGACCTAGTTAAAAAATCACTGCTAAAAATATCGGATAATAAAGAATTCGACGCCATCATATCAACCTTGGAAGAGACAGCCTTAAAGCGTGCCGAACAGATTGATAAAGATCCTAAAGGCCGTTTAGCTGGTGTGCCATTCATTGCCAAGGATAACTTCTTAACATTTGGCAGCAAAACTACGGCGGGCAGTAACATGCTTAAGGATTTTGAGGCGCCATATCAGGCGACGGCGATTGAAAAACTAGAGGCCGAAGGTGCAATTTGCGTGGCTAAATCCAATTTGGACGCCTGGGCTCACGGCAGCAGCACCGAAAACAGTGATTTTTTCGTCACTAAGAATCCGTACGATAAGACTCGCGTACCGGGCGGCAGCAGCGGCGGCAGCGCCGCGGCCGTCGCTCTTGGTCTGGCGCCGTTCGCTCTCGGCACCGACACCGGCGGCTCAATCCGTCTGCCGGCTAGTTTTTGCGGCGTGGTTGGCTACAAGCCCACATACGGCCTGGTTAGCCGCAGCGGAGTCGTGGCTATGGCCAGCAGTACCGATGTTATCGGAACGCTAGCTAATACTGTCGCGGATTCGTCCTTAGTGGTAGATGTTTTGGCAGGCCGCGATGAACTGGATAGCACGACCATCGAAAAAAACGATGAGGGCTATAACCTACAGGCCGCGGACTATAGCCTAAATGGTAAGAAAATCGGCGTCATTAAAGAGTATCTTGAGGAAGGTGTGGCTCCGAGCGTCGAAAAAATCATAAATGACTCGATCGAAAAATTAAAATCGGCTGGTGCTCAAATCGAGACAATCAGTCTACCCAGCCTGCCGCTGGCCCTAGCCGTTTACTACATTGTTTGCCCGGCCGAAGTCTCGTCCAATTTGGCACGCTATGACGGACAGCGGTATGGCTTAAGCGCCACAGGAGCCCAAAACCTGCAGGAAAGTTATGAACTAAGCCGCGAACAAGGTTTTGGCGCCGAAGCCAAACGTCGGATCATGATTGGCGCCCATGTGCTTAGCAGCGGCTATTACGACGCCTATTATAAAAAAGCCCAGACAGTCAGAACCAAGATTATCAATGAATTCGAGCAGGCCTTTAAAAAGTATGATTTTTTGATTGGCCCGACATCGCCAATCACCGCCTTTAAAATCGGCGAAAAAACTAAGGACCCGTTGCAGATGTATCTGACCGACATTATGACGGTCGCCGCTAATATTTCCGGTAACCCGGCTATCAGCGTGCCGGCTGGAATCGCCGGTGGCTTGCCGGTAGGTTTGCAGATTATCAGCCCGATGCGCGGCGACCGGCAACTATTGTCAGCGGCTAAGGCGTTCGAGGAGTTGTGCCAATGATCGTATTCTTAGTTTTCGCGATTTTGTTCGGCGTAATAGTACTAGCTTTGGTTAGCCGCTTTGCCAAATTCCGGCCGACGCGTATAAGCAGAGAATATTTTGAGCGGCAATGGATGGAGTTACTAGCCAGGGTGAAGACGCCGGAAGGCATGGTGCTGGCCGTCATCGACGCTGATAAATTGCTGGACGAGGCTCTGCGCAAGCATCATTTCAAAGGAAAAACCATGGGCGAGCGCTTAGTGGCTGCTCAGCGTTCTATTAGTGACAACGATGCCGTTTGGTACGCCCATAAACTTCGTAACCGCTTAGTGCATGAACCCAATATTCGGCTTAAGAAAAAGGAAGCCCAGACGGCCTTAGCTGGATTCAAGCAAGGGCTAAGAGACCTTGGAGCTTTATGATAAAGAATGAAGCGATGAGCCGACATAAATATAAGCCGACAATCGGCATCGAGACTCATATTCAGCTTAATACTAATACCAAGCTTTTTTCGGCAGTAGGCAATGACGCCCGCCAAGCGCCGCCTAACACCTTAATCAGCCATATTGACGCCGGCATGCCCGGCGCGTTGCCGGTGCTTAATCAAAAAGCCGTCGAACTATCCGCAATCGCGGCACTGGCACTACACACCGAACCGCAGAAATTCAGCCGTTTTGAACGCAAACACTACTTTTATCCGGATTTACCCAAAGGCTATCAAATAACCCAGCTGGAAAATTCCATCATTATGGGCGGCTATGTAGATATTCCATCGGGCGACATAACTAAACGGGTTTCTATCGCGCGGGCTAACCTAGAAGAAGATGCCGGTAAAAACATCCATCCGCCTGGTGCTGATTACTCCCTCGTGGATTTAAACCGGGCCGGCACACCGCTGCTGGAAATCGTCAGCCGGCCGGAGATTAACAGCGCCGCCGAAGCCAAGGCCTACGCCCGCGAAATGTGGCTGACTATGAAATATGCTGGTGTCACAGACGGTGATCTATATCTCGGCCATGTTCGCTTTGACGTGAACGTTAGCGTCAGCGCGGATGCGGATAAATTGGGTACGCGCAGTGAGATTAAAAATCTCAATAGTTTTCGAAGCGTTGAAAACGCCGTGACTTACGAAATCAATCGTCAAATCGATCTTCTGGAGCGCGGCGGAATAGTCGACCAGGAAACTCGCGGCTGGGACGAAGCTAAACAAGCCAGTACCAGCCAGCGCGGAAAAGAAGAAGCCCAGGATTACCGCTACATGCCGGAACCGGACATACCGCCGATCGAGCTAGAAGACGATTATATAAATAAAGCCAAATCACAGCTGCCAAAACTGCCAGTCGAGATTCGCACTGAGCTTTCAACATATAAGCTGGAGCCAAAAATAATTGAAGACGTGCTGGATAATCCGGCTATCTACGATAAGCTGTCAAAAGCTGTCGTGTCCGAGGCCTCACCTGAAATCATCCGTCGGGTGGTTTTTGATTCGCTGGAAGAACCGCAAAGTTTGCAGATCGGGATCCAAGACCACATTAAAGTCGCCCAGCTGCTAATCACCAAGAAAATTAGTTCAAATTCCGCTAAAGAGATACTGCTTGCCAAAATTAAAGGTCCGGCCAAATCAATTGAGGAACTAGCCGCCGACAAACAGCAGGTTTCCGAC
>DASTHV010000053.1:0-10485 GCA_035718045.1 Saccharimonadales bacterium (SeqCode)
TAAAATCAGTCACCCGAACTAGCCAATTGTCGGTGGCATAGTACAAAAGCGGCGTGTCGCAGCGCCAACAAAAAGGATAGGTGTGCTTAAAGGTTTCGGCGGCGTAAACCAATCCTTGCTTGGTCAGGTGAGCGATAATCGGTTCATCAGAGCTCTTAAAAAATTTGCCGGCGAACTTTTCAGACAAGTCTTGATTTGTGACTACGTGGCCGTTTTCGTCAATCGTCAAAAAGACTGGCAGACCGTTTTCCTTGGCCAAATTAAGATCGTCCTCGCCAAAGGCCGGCGCCACGTGCAGCACGCCAGAGCCTTCTTCGGTACTGACAAAATCGGCGGTCCAAACTTTATAAAGATCGGCTGTGCTATCGCCAAGGTCCTTAAGTTTGAATAATGGTTCATATTCTAAGCCACCCAGCTCGCTGCCTAGCAGCTCTTTTTCAATATGATAAGTCTCTGCGTTTAAAGCTTCCAGGCGGTCGCGGGCTATTACCAGCGTTTCTTCCTTACCGTCATCGTCTTTTAAGCGGACATAGACATATTTGGCTTCCGGATGCACGGCAATGGCGGCGTTGCCGGGCAAGCTCCAGGGCGTAGTCGTCCAGCCCAACAAAAAGGCGTCTTGGTTTCTTATTTTGAATTTAACGTACAGACTGGGATCGGGTACGTCATCTTGGTATCCCTGGTTGAGCTCAAAATTAGACAGCGGCGTGGCGCAGCGCGGGCAATACGGGCTGCTGCGGAAATCCTTATAAACATAACCCTTATCGTAAATCGTTTTAAAGACCCACCAGACGCTTTCTATATAATCTTCGTCTAAAGTGGCGTAAGTATTCTTATAATCGGCCCAGCGGCCAACCCGCCGGAACATTTTCTCCCAGACGTCTTTATATTTAAAAACGCTGTCGCGGCACTCCTTGTTAAATTTATCGATACCATAAACTACGATATCTTTTTTGCCTTTAAAACCATGCTCTTTTTCAATGGCATATTCAACCGGCAAACCATGAGTGTCCCAACCGACCCGCCGTGGCACATAGTAGCCGCGCATGGTTTTATAGCGCGTTATAGTGTCTTTGATGGTTGTCTGCTCTAAGTGGCCGTAGTGCGGCGTGCCGTTGGCAAACGGCGGGCCGTCATAAAAACTGAATAGCGGCCGGCCTTTACGATTTTCTAGGCTGACTTCAAAAGTCTGCTCTTTTTCCCAGGTCTTGAGCATTTGTTCCTCAATTTCAGCAAGGAAGTGTTTCTTGTCCGCCATGTCAGGTGCAATTATAGCAAAATTCCTGGGGTCCTGCCGCTCAAGGCAACCCCCCGGTCGTCCTCGAGTCAAAGCTCTGCGGGCGACAGGGGTGCCCTCCTTCCGCGTCACCCCAGGTAATTTTGCTTAGGCATGGGCGTAGGCCGCGACTTCATCGATTAGTGGGAACGGTTGGTCCTGCCAAAGCCTTTGCAGACTGCCGTCACCGGAAATAACCAGCATCGCCGGATAGCGCACCACCTCATAGGTTTGCGCTAGCTGTGCGCCGGCTTCGGTTTCTAAGCTAATCAGTTCGATTTTTTCATCCTGATTACGGTTGTGGTATTCCTGAGCGTAATCTTCGCACATGCCCGCGAATTCGCTATTGGGATGATACAAAATTACTATCCGCATAAGTTTATTTTAGCAACCTATGTTCCATAGTGTGTCAGTAAAATCGACAGGTCAAAGATATTTACCGTGCCGTCACTATTAATATCGCAGACTGTGTCGGTAGTCAGATATTTGCTCAGCAGCATTGATAAATCAGTGATATTAACGTGACCATCATTGTTAACGTCGCCGGGGCCGCCCGCACTGTTTTTAGATGTCACCGTCACTATGGCCGTGGTTACGGTATTGCCCGCGGCGTCACGTACTACCGCGGTTATAGAGTGAAAACCGTTGCTTGCAGTGGTGGAGTCCCAATTTAGAGAATATGGAGCAGTGGTGTCCTCAGCGCCTAGGTTGGCGCCGTCTAGCTTAAATTGAACTCCCACAACTCCGATATTGTCCGAGGCGGTCGCCGACAATGTTACTGCCGATCCGCTGACAGTCGTGCTATCTGTCGGCGCCGTTAGGCTAATCGTGGGCGCAGTGTTATCGACGCTGACCGACACGCTTGCGGAGGTCGTAGTGTTGCCGCCAGCGTCTCGGGCGATGGCCGTTAAAGCATGTGTGCCATCAGCTGCGCTAGTGCTATCCCACGTGATTGAATACGGCGCGGTGGTGTCCTCGGCTCCAAGATTCACGCCGTCTAATTGGAATTGTACTCCCGCAACCGCTAGGTTATCCGAGGCATTAGCCGACACAGTTACGGTACTGCCCTTAACTGTGGAACCGTCCACAGGAGCGGTCATACCGACCGTAGGAGGAGTAGAATCCGCATTATTAACAGTGACGGTTACCGCCGTAGAGGTTGTTGTGTTACCAGCCGCGTCGCGAGCCACGGCGGTTAGTGTATGGCTGGCGTCCGTAGCCGTTGTCGAATCCCAGGTTATGGCATATGGCGCAGTAGTATCCTCGGCGCCCAGGTTGGCTCCATCCAGTTTAAATTGAACTCCCGCTACGCCTACGTTGTCCGAGGCAGTAGCCGACACGGCTACCGAGCTGCCTGAAACGGTTGCTCCATCGGTCGGCGCGCTCATCGAAACGGTCGGTGGTGTGGAGTCGCCTATCATCGGGCTGATATCCATAGCCTTGTAATAAATAGTGGCATGGTGGGCGTAGCCGGCGGTGCCGTCGTTTTCATCGTAATAAAGTATATCTATTAAGCTGGGGTTGTTATCACGCAGCGGATCCCAACGTAGTGATGCCGATCCATCTAGACCCGGCGCGCCGGCTGTCGTATTGGTCGAATTGCGCGGGTCAAGCTGCGACACTGCCGACCAATTATTACCTGGACCGCCAACTTGATATTCATACGGCCCCGGCGAGATATTGGCATCATGGGCCAAAAATACAAATTCATCGCCGGCACTGGTTATGTAATTTTGCGGCGTGTGGGTGTACCAGTTACCGCTGGGATTGCTAGCGCCTCCGGCACTGCCGGGCGGCGTATTATCCGTCCAAGTTCCGCCGGCTGTCCTATATTTCAGCCTTACATAGTTATCGCTGCCATTTACAGTCCCATCCAGATAAAGCACGTGTGGGCGATCGCTTAAATCGGTTGCTATGCTCGGACCTTGATCATCGTCTCCATTAGCCAGAACTGACGCGTCGCCAGAGCTTGCGGTTTCAACCGTTCCCCAGGCACCCGCAGAATATTTCGAGTATTTAACATTGGAGTGGGTCGCTAATGAATTATCCAACCAGGCAAGGTGTATCGTGCCGTCTAGAGCCGTAACCATAGATGGATGCATCTCGTTAGTACCGGAACCGACGGTAACCGGTGTGCTCCAAGTTCCACCCAGTTTATCTACGAATTTGATGGAATTTGAACTCCCGCTAGTCGCATATGCCACGAACGGAACGTCGTTGGAGTCAAGAGTTAAGGCCACCTGCCCTGTCCGTGGCCAGCCCGTGCCCGTGGTTGTCTCCGCGCCGGTAGCGATAACCGTCCGCGACCCCCAACTATCGGTGGCCGTAGAAAAAGTCTGATAATACAAATTACCGTTATTTCCATCTATGTAGGCCACGTGGATTATCCCGGAACTGTCTAGCCGCAAATCGGGGCTTTCCAGCAGATCAACTACTCCGCCGCTAAACGTGCAGGTGCCGCTACCAGCGGAAACAGGATGATCGGCGGCATCAACTTCCGCAAAGCTGGTCGGCACGTTGGCATTACCAGCTTGAGAGCCGGAGCCTTTATAGGCTCGGATTACCCCGCTGCCGCCTATCTGGCACGGGTTATCATCAGCTGCGATGACATAAACGGTATTAGAGCTAGTTCTGACAACTTGGCGGGCGTAATCTTCTATAAAACCGCCGCCCACCGTTACGCCGTTCACGTTAGCCGCCGGTACGGGCGTAGGCGTACCTGTAGCCAAGGCATTCCAGGTCGCCAACCCAGAAATTAATAAAAGCAAGCCAATTGCCGAGGCTAGCGAGCTTCTGGTGACTTCAAAAAATTTCTTTTGGATGTTTTTTCTATATCTGTATTTCATTGTTGTGCCGGCTGTTCAGCTGATGGCCACCATTTTGAAATTATTATAGTAAAAAAACACCTGGCACAACAGGTGTTTTAGCCAAGCCGGGCGCATAAATTACAGCTTAGGCGGCATCGACTGATTCGTAGGATGAATAGTGGCGTTGGGAGAAATAACTGTGGGCGCCGCCTGGGTGGTGCTGGAAGGGCTGTTGGCTGGTGGAGTGTGAGGCGTGGTAGTAGGTTGGTAATCCGCCAATACGGAATGACCGCCACCGCCACCGGTACCACCGCCACCGCGTCTATTTTTAACAAAGAAGCCGGCGCCTAGAGCGGCCAGTGCCAATACGATAACAATTACCACCGGCAACAATGAGCCGTTCTTTTTAGCGGCAGCCGCTGGAGCCGCGGCTATAGTAGTGAAGGTCTGGTCCTTGCTGGTTACAATTTGGCCGTTAGCATCTACGCTCTTCACCACGTAGTGATAAGTCTTAGATGGTAATAATTTGACAGAGGTAAGCGACACCGAATGATTCTTAGTCAACGATTTACTTACCGCTGTGGCTACATAACGGGTGGTCTCGCCATAATCGACTTCCGATGTAGCCGCCACGGATGTAGTCCAGTTGATGGTAGCCGAATTGGCAGAAACGTTTGTGGCGCTTATGTCAGAGATAGTCAGAGTTGTGGGCGCGGCGGGCGCGGTCGGCGATGTGGGCGCGGCGGGCGCGCCAGACGATGAAGAAGACGAAGAGCTGGTTGTTTTTGTGCTGGAGCCCGATGAGCCGCTAGTACCCGAGCTGGTGCCCGATCCGCCGGTGGCGCCACCGCTACTACTGCCGCCGCCGGAAGGTGGCGGAGCCGGTGCTGAAAGTGAGTAGCTGGCCGGATTGGTGGTTAGGGTTTCGGCACCATTATCAGATGAACGCAGCACGGCTGAACCGCCGGCAAAGGTGATCGTAGCCGTACCGGCGCTGGCCGCTGTAAAGGTGACCGTTGCCACCAGCTGTGAGCCCGATACAGCCGTAGTAGTTCCCCTGGCAATCTGAGCCGAGCCGCTGCCACAAGTGCTTTGAGCGCTAACTCCAAAAGCCGAGGAAGACGACACACTGGAGTCGCTACAACTCAATAAACTAGCCGGATATGTAAGATTCGCCTGCACGGCATTGACCTGGTCCGTGCCGCTATTCTCGTAAATCGCCACACTTATAGTATTGCCCGTTGTGTACGAACCTGAAGCCGGTGATAAGGATAGGGTCGCGCTGCCGCCGCCAACGGCATTCGTTCTTAGGGCAAGGACCGAGAGGCCCAATACCACTGTGGCAAGAGCAAGAAATGATTTTTGTATTATGTGTTTCATGCTTACCTTATAACATATAATGATTGCTAAAAGCTCTTAAGTCAACCGTTTTCGCAGGTTGACTTTTCCTTATCCACAATCGATACTGAACTTAAATCAATTAAGCATAGGCCGAATGGGGACGGGTAAGGAAGAAAAATCAGTGGCCAAAACGCTCAAACAAAAAGCTCCATTTTCCAGAGCGACCCTATGGGGCTTCGTGGTTTTATTCGCCGCTGTTGGCAGCTACGCGATTTGGCGCAGCTTAGCGGCCCCTACGCCACCCACGGTTTACCTATCACCATCAACTCTTACGCTGGCGGCCAACTCGTCATTTAGCGTCCAGGTCCGCGAAAACAGCGGCGCCACCGCGGTCAATGCCGTTCAAGCCAACTTCAGCTACAACTCCTCACTGGTGACTTTCGTTAGCATCGACGCCACCAATTCAGCTTTTCCGGTAGAAGCCCAATCCACCGGCGGCAGCGGCTCGGTGAATATCGCCCGCGGCATTACCGGCAGCGTGACAGGCGATCAACTGGTAGCCACGGTCAATTTTACTACCGGCGCCACCGGTGGATCAGTCACGATGTCATTTACTAGCGGCACCGCGTTGGCCAGCGCTAGTAGTAATCAGGATATACTCGGCGGTTTGTCGGCCACCGGCAGCGGAACCTACAATATCGATACCACCGCCCCCACTGTTTCGGTGTCTTCACCGGCTAATGGCGCTACCATCAGTGCTCCGGGCACGACAAGTATTTCCGTCAACGCGACTGACGCCGGTACGGTGGCATCGGTTGACTTATATATAGACGGTGTCAAAAAGACTACCCTGACCGCCAGCCCTTATACATATAGTTGGAATACTACTGGCTTGTCGCTTGGATCGCACACTATCCAAGCCAAAGCCACGGACGGCGTGGGCAATTTAGGTACATCCGCCACCAACACAGTGACCCTGGCAGACCAAACAGCGCCCACCGTTTCGTTAAGCGGCGTCACTGGCGGCACAACGGTCAATGGAACTAAATCCCTGACCTCCACCGCTACCGACAATACCGGCGGCAGCGGCATCGCCAAGGTTGAGTTTTACGTTGACGGCGCGCTTAAATCCACTGATACATCCAGCCCATTCGCCTACAGCTGGGATACAACTACAGCTACCAACGCCAGCCATAGCCTGACCGCCAAAGCCTACGATAATGCTTCGCCGGCCAACATTGCTACCAGCTCGGCAATCAGCGTGACGGTTGATAACAGCTTGCCCGCTACCCCCGGCAGCTTCACTTCCAGCAATAAGACTCTTACCAGTATTACTTTAAGCTGGACCGCCTCTACGGACAATATTGGCGTTACCGGCTACCGCATTACTCGAAACGGTACAACCATTACCACCACTGGCAGCGCCGCTACTTCCTATGCGGACAGCGGCTTATCGCCAACCACTACTTATGCTTATACGATCGTAGCCCTGGATGGCGTAGGCAATGCTTCGACTGCCGCCAGCCTTAACGTAGCAACACTAACCGCCAAAACCGGTGACTTAAACGGAGACAATAATATCAATATCACCGATTTATCAATTTTATTATCCAACTGGAACAGTACCAGCGGCGGCGTAGCCGACATCAACGCCAGCGGCAAAGTCGACATTTTTGACCTGTCTATTCTGCTCTCCCACTGGGGCACCTAAAAAATACTTAACATGTTAAGTATTTTTTAGGGCCAGGGCGGCGTCTATGGTGTGCGGCAAATCTTCCAGGATTTTATAAGATTCCAGCTCTTGCCGATTAATCCAGGCAAAGTCCGTATGTTCCCAGTCTAGTTTTATAGCCGGTTGGCTTTTTAGGCTAATCAGGCACGGAAAAACTATGTAGCTTCTCTTTTCTTCGGAATTATTAACTGTGTAAGACCGGCCGACTTTAACCTCATCATCTGTTATTTCAATGCCCAGTTCTTCTCTTATTTCTTGGCGGGCGAACTCCTTGACCGGTTTTATTTCATCGATAAAGCCGTTGATGGTCGACCAATAACCCTCGGCGTCGGCTAATCCTTGGGCCCGCTTGGCTATCAGGATTTTATCGTTGCAACTAAGCGTGCACATAACCACGGGCGCGATATTGGCCTGCCTATAATTGACCGCCTTGCCCTCATACAACCCATACTTTTTAAGCGCGGCAGCAATCAACCGCGGCAACTCCGATTCATCAATCCCGGCGGAAATTTTATAACTCACAGCTTAATTATATGCCACTAATCTATTAGGTTTTGGTGTTAAAATAAGATCATGACCGACAAAAATTATACCGATGTCTTACTGGAAGATATCAATGGCAAATTTAATGCCATTTTAGAAGCCGTGGGCGGCATGCAGGATCACGTCAAAAGAATTCCAGATATTGATGAGCGTGTCCAAAATCTCGAAAACGAGATGAAGACTGTTAGACAGGCAACCACCAAGACTAACGCAGACCTTAAAGCTATTGCAACCCATATCAAAGAGGTTAACGGCCAGATTGAAGATATTGAAACCCGGCTTTCGGTTGTAGAATCCGTTTAGCTTACCTTATAACACCAATAAAAAACAAAAGCCGGTTGGAATTAATCATTTGGCGCTCAAAGTCCCTTAATAGCCAGCAGCCTTCTATTTCAACGACCAGTCTCGTAAATCCAAAATACTTAACAAGTTAAGTATTTATTCCCGTGGCAAACTAGGTGCTTCACAGGCCGCGGAGCCTAATAAGCGCAGCTTTTCTTGGGGCGGAAGCGCCACAGCCATAGGGTCTTCCTCGGCTTTCGGCTCTGCCTCCGGCAATTCGCCGACGCGACCGTTAGTATTAATAGAATCCCTGATTTGTCTTAACAGAACCGAAATCTTCGGTTTCTCTGCTACGGCGTTAATAGCCACCCTGGCGGGCCGGCGCAGCCGCCTATGATCCCAAAAGGCTTCTTTTGGTCCTCTGCGTCTTAACTCCTGAAAATCCTCTAGCTCTTCGTAAGGATAAGCCAGTTCCGTCATAAGAACAGACTATAACCGGACAATAAATATTACAAGCCCCTCTATTTTTTTCTCCATATGTTTGCAGCTACCTGAATTTAATTTTATAATATCATTATATGGCAGCTGAGCTGAAAACCATTCAATGGAATATTGGCGGTGGAAAAATTTTGGCGGATGGTAAAGACCCATCAATTCTTGATTCATACTCCGAAGACGGGCTCGATCATATTATTGAAGTTATTCAAAAAGAAGATCCGGATATCGTGACCCTCCAAGAAGCTCACCAATCACAGCCTTTTCTCATAGCACGTGCCCTAGGTTATGAGGGTTGGATGAACCACCCTATGTCCCCTTCTCATATCGATAAATGGGAAAAACTTGCGCTTGGCTGCATCTCTAAAAATTATATCGTCAGTACGTCTGTCGATCCCCTCACGACCCCAGCTTGGCAGGCCCAATGGGAAGACGGTTCAATGGTCACTCCCCACCAAAAAGCCGTCGCTCATTATCTAGTGGACATCGATGGAGGCGAGCCGCTGGCCGTGCAAAATTTGCACCTTTTCCCGTTTAGAAGGTTCGGGATAGACCTTGGCTCGGCAGAAGCTGCCCCAGTATTAAGGGAGGTAGAGGAGAAAGTAGGTAACTGGGCGGCTCCGCGAATCGTGCAGGGTGACTTTAACTTAAACAACGAGAGTTTAAAAACTTTTTTGCCAGCGCTATTCGACGGCGGCCTTGAAGAAATTGTGCAGCAGGAACCGACCACTCCAAAAGGCAGCCGTCCAGATCATGTATTATTCAGCGGCATGACCGCCGTAAGCAGCGTTGTTATAAAAGAAGTTCTGACCGACCACTATCCTATCGTTACAACTTTCGGGTTTGATATGGCCGATGTCATTCCATTTATTAACCGACGCCGAAACTAACGTACCGTGTCCCGTCCTACGAAGTGTATAATCAAAATATGGCAGGAGAGCATGCGCCCAGACAACAAGCGCCGCCCGAAGAATTAAAGCGGATAATGATTGCTCTGGGAGAGTATGTGGCTCAACACACAGTACAACACTTTGAAGGTGGCGGAACTCTAATTTTGCGTAATGAAAGCGTAGCTGCCGCCTACGAAGCCCTGGACTTTGATGAAACCACCGCCGATGAAAGAGTCAGTGACGAAGTAATCGACATCTTAATGCAAGGTGCCATAAATCCTAACCTAAATTAATCTGCATCTGACCTCCCTGACTGCTTCTGCGGTGCGTATACAAGGATGAAAAGGTGATATGATTAAGAAAATGAGCCAGTTTAAGGGATTCTGAATCGTTCCTAACATTGAAAATAAAAGCTGACTTTTGTCAGCATAAGTATTTAATGTAAGGAGAAAGCTATGAAACTTGGAAAATTAGACTTTGTCCCGGCCGAAGACAGGCCGGATTTACTGAGCGAACCGGTTAAAGCCGCCATTCAGACCAACAAACTGTCCGGCGTTCTGGTAGCAGAAATCGACCCTCAGCTGGCCGATACCGCCGCCTTTTGCGAAAAGTACGATATCGGGTTAGACATTTCCGCCAATTGCGTCGTGGTTGAAGCCAAGCGGGCCGACAAAACCTGGTATGCAGGCTGCCTGATACTGGCCACTAGCCGGGCCGACATTAACGGCGTCATCCGTAAACAATTAGAAGCCCGAAAGGTATCGTTCGCGCCGACGGATATGGCTATTTCGCTAAGCAAAATGGAGTATGGCGGTATTACGCCCATCGGTTTGCCCGACGATTGGACGCTCTTAGTAGATACGGCTGTAGTAGATAAAGACTATGTAGTAATCGGCAGCGGCGTCAGAAAATCCAAACTGCTGATTCCAGGCAAGATTTTCGCTTCCATGCCAAACACCACTATCATGTCAATCACCCAAAATACTTAACTTGTTAAGTACTTGACCCAGCTTCTGCCGCTTAGATTAAGCGAGTCCCCAGGCTGACTGGGGCTTGAGAAAAACAGAGGAAGAGACAAGTGAGATTAAAGGCGAATCGAGCACGAGCTTTGCTTGCGCG
>DASTHV010000054.1:0-3880 GCA_035718045.1 Saccharimonadales bacterium (SeqCode)
GGCGGCATAGTTCTAATTTATTTGATTTTGAACATTATCTTTTCCAGCGGCATCAGTAACATCAATAGCACCTTCGCCAGTATCAAAACCAACCTGAACGTTGGGGGCGGGTGGTGGCGGGCCGCCGCCGGCTTTGGCGTGCTGGTGGGCTCGGCCGGCGCCAGTAGTTCCGCTATCGGCTCCACCTTCCAAAGCGCCCTATTTATTATCGAAAGTTTAGTTATCATCTGGGCGCTGCGGCATATTTTATCCGGCCAAGCCGTTTCCATTAAATTGTCATATTACAAATCAATGACGCCGCTGATACCATTTTTGCTGGTTATCGCTATGATTATTATCCAGTTGCTGCCGGTAACTGTCGGAGCTACAGTCTTGGCGGCGGTATCCACTAGTATTTTTACCGATACTGGCGTAGCCACCACCGTGTCAGCCATCGTTTTTGTGTTGCTGGCAGCGTGGTCCATATATATGGTCAGCGCCTCGGTGTTTGCTCTCTATATTGTGACTTTGCCAGATATGCAGCCGCTACAAGCCCTGCGCTCGGCCAAAGACTTGGTGCGATTTCGCCGCTGGGCCATAATCCGCAAAGTGTTTTTCTTGCCGATTTTAATCATGGTAGTGATGGGAGTAATCATCATACCGCTGATTTTGTACGCTTCGTCTATCGTGCCAGGGGTTTTTTATGTCCTGAGTATGCTGGCTATCTTATTCGTGCACACCTACCTATATAGCCTTTATCGGGAGTTACTGGCGTGAAACAAAACCCGGCCGAGCGAGCCGCCAAGTTGCGCGAACTTATAACCGACTATCGCTACAACTACCACGTTCTTAATAAATCCATAATGAGCGAAGCCGCCGCCGATAGCCTTAAGCATGAGCTAAGCCAGATTGAAGCAGCCCACCCCGAGTTGATAACTCCAGACTCTCCCACCCAGCGAGTTGCCGGCGAACCGCTGCCGGGCTTTAAGAAAGTCCAACACACCAGCCGGATGCTGAGTCTTAACGACGTCTTTGATGAGGCAGAGTTTAACACTTGGGTAAAGCGTATTGTTAAACTGCTGGGCAATGACGATTTTGAATTCTTTGCCGACCTTAAAATGGACGGATTAGCTTGCGCGCTGGTTTGCCGAGATGGCGTGTTAGTTCAGGGCGTCACCCGCGGCGACGGTTTTGTGGGCGAGGACGTAACATCCAATATTCGCACCATAGAATCAATCCCCTTGCGTTTGAGGTCAGCCAAAGGTTATGAGAAATTTTTGAAAGACCGCACTGAAATCCGCGGTGAAATAGTCATGTATAGGGACCAGTTTCAAAAGTTGAATGCCGAGCGCCAAAAACAAGGCTTGCCAAAATTCGCCAATCCCAGGAACCTGGCCGCCGGCACGATTCGCCAACTTGATCCAAAGTTGGTAGCCGGTCGGCCGCTGCAGTTTCATGCCTATGATATGCTGCGCGACAATACCGCCGATGCGCCCACCAATGATTTTATTTATCAAACCATCCGCGAACTGGGTCTGATTGCCAACAGAGAAGCTAAAAAAATCAGCTCGCCGGCGGATGTCATGAAGTTTGCCAAATCCTGGGAAGAAAAACGTAAGAAACTGCCATTTAACACCGACGGTCTAGTGGTTAAGGTGAATGACCGGCGGTTACAAGCCCGCTTGGGCGTAGTCGGCAAAGCGCCGCGCGGCGCCGTAGCTTTTAAATATCCCGCCGAGCAAGCCACCACTAAGGTCAAAGATATTTTCGTCAGCATCGGCCGCACCGGTTCGGCTACGCCGGTAGCGTTGCTAGAGCCGGTGGTGGTGGCGGGCAGTACAGTTCAAATGGCGACTTTACACAACGAGGGCGAGGTACATCGCAAAGATATCCGGATCGGCGATACCGTAATCGTCCAAAAAGCCGGCGATGTCATACCGGAAGTGGTTGAGCCACTAATCAAACTCCGTACCGGCGCCGAAAAAAAATTCGTCATGCCAATCCAATGCCCAGTCTGTGGTTATAAGTTGGTCAAGGCCCGAGAGACCGAGGCCGTTTGGCGCTGCCCCAATAATGACTGCCCATCGCGTTCCTGGAAGCTTATTCAGCATTTTGCCAGCAAAGACGCGCTGGACATTGACGGCCTGGGCGAAAAAAATGTCATCGCCTTGATACAAGCGGGGCTCATTAAAGACGTCGCCGATATTTATACCGTCAAAAAGGGCGATTTACTCAAACTGGACCGCTTTGCCGAAATTTCGGCCGCCAAATTGGTTAAAGCCATTCAAGCCAAAAAGAATCCGCCGCTGGCTCGGTTCATATACGGCTTGGGTATCAGGCATGTTGGCGTGCAAACGGCGATTGACTTAGCCGCCCACTTTAAATTACTTAACAAGTTAAGTAATTCGACAATCGATGAATTGTCGGGCGTTGAGGGCATCGGCCAGGTAGTGGCCGAAGCTATCGTGGAGTGGTTTGAAGAGCCGCGTAACCAGCGTCTGTTGGAGAAGTTTGAAAAAAACGGCGTCAGTCCGCAAAAAGCCGAAGAGATCCACGGGCCCCTAAGCGGCCGGAGTTTTGTAGTGACCGGCGGGTTGGATAGTATGAGCCGCGAAGAAGCGGCGGAGCGTGTCCGCGCCTTGGGTGGAACTTTTCAAAGCTCGGTCGGTAAGGAAACCGATTTTTTGGTGGTTGGCGCCAATGTCGGTGAATCCAAGCTTGCCAAGGCCCGAAAACTCGGTACCAAACAAATCGACGAATCGCGCTTCCTGAAAATAATAGGAGACAAACAATGAATGTGACTTTTATAACCAGCAACCAACACAAGGCCGATCTATTTGCCGAGTATATGGGGCGAGACATACAGCACAAAAAGCTCGATTTAGACGAAATTCAATCGCTGCAGTTGAGAGAAGTCGTTGAGCACAAAGTCAAAGAAGCCTTTGCGGTAATTAAAGAACCGACATTAGTCGAAGATGTTGCACTGACCCTGAATGTTCTAAAAGGACTGCCTGGCCCATTCGTTAAATGGTTCGAGAAAACCATAGGTTTAGAGGGAATTTGCCGCCTGCTTGATAATTACTCCGACCGCGGAGCCAAAGTATCCGTTTGTTATGGATATTTTGACGGCAATAATCTTCACTTTTTCGAAGGAGAGGTAGAGGGCACGATTACAACCGATGTGCGTAAGGGGCCAAGTGGTTTTGGTTGGAATCCAATCTTCCAACCAAACGGATATGATAAAACCTATGCCGAGATGACTGAGAACGAACAAGCTCGGGCGGGATTAAGAGCAACTACTGTATATCCAAGGTTAAAGGAATTTTTAGCGGGTCTTGACAAGGCTTAAGCTTAAGCGTGTAATAAAGGCAAGCTTCGCGCACCAGGGCTCGTGCGCTAGCAAAATAAACACCCATACGCCTAAGGCCGCGGTCTTGGGCCAAAATCAAAAAGCTATCACCCGGGCCCGCGGGTGGGCTGCGCGAAGAAGCAAAAACTGCTCAAACGAGCGGTTTTTTGCTAAAATATAGGTGTAAACGGGGGGATGTAGCTCAGTTGGCTAGAGCGCCGCATTCGCATTGCGGAGGTCGTGAGTTCGACTCTCATCATCTCCACCAAATATATGATTACCATTAAACGGGTTTACGAATCAAAAGGCAGTGATGACGGCTACCGGGTGCTGGTGGACCGGCTGTGGCCCCGCGGGCTAAGCAAAGAAAAAGCCGGCGTGGATTTATGGATGAAAGATATCGGCCCCAGTAACGAACTGCGCAAGTGGTTCAACCATGAGCCGGCAAAGTGGCCGGAATTTCAGAAGAAGTATCGTGCGGAATTAAAGTCTAAAAAGCAAATGCTCGATGAACTTAAGGAGTTGGCTAAAAAACATAGCCAGCTGACTTTG
>DASTHV010000055.1:0-9356 GCA_035718045.1 Saccharimonadales bacterium (SeqCode)
GACAGCCTGATTCTGGAGGTCCCCAAAGCCAAGGCCAAAGCTTGCGGTCAGCTGGTAAAAACCACCATGGAAGAAGCCTACCCCAAACTGCCGGTCAAACTCAAAGCCGACATCAGCATCGGCCAAAACTGGGGCGAGCTATAATTAGACAAGAGGAGGCGTGTATGGCAGTACCGAATTTAAAGATGAACAACGGCCAGGAAATCCCTCAGGTTGGTCTAGGACTTTGGTTAGTTAAAGACGAAAAAGAGTGTAAGGACGCCGTAAAATGGGGGCTCCAAGCCGGTTACACTCATTTTGATAGCGCCCAAATATATCGCAACGAACAGTTTTTAGGAGCCGCCCTAAAAGAGGCCGGAGCCTCCCGTGAAGAATTGTTCATAACTACAAAAATATGGAACGACAATATGTGGCATAACGATCTTATGCCAAGCTTTAACGAATCGCTGGAAAAACTACAAACGAGCTATGTAGATCTATTGCTACTTCACTTTCCTGTAACCGAACTGCGTCGTCCTGCTTGGCGTCGCATGGAAGAAATTTACCAAAGCGGCAAAGCGAAGTCGATCGGTGTCAGTAACTACACCGTCAAGCACCTAGAAGAGTTAGTGCGTGAATGTAGGGTTAAACCGGCTGTCAACCAAGTCGAATTACACGTTTTCTTGCAACAGCCGGAACTAGTTGACTACTGTAAAAAGCACGAAATCGTCGTCGAAGCCTACTCGCCGCTGGCTCACGGTCATCGGATTGATGATCCAGTATTAACCAAAATCGCCAAAAAACATGGCAAAACCAACGCCCAAATCATGCTGCGCTGGTGCATAGATTACGGAGTCGTCACACTGCCCAAATCGGTTCATAAGGATCGAATTGAGGAGAATATCGATATCTTTAATTTCAAGCTTGACGAGCAGGATATGAAACAAATCTCCGATCTTGAAGATGATTTTCGCACGGCCTGGGATCCCACCAACGTCGCATGAAAGAAGAACCAGTCGATATTCTGGACGAACAGGGCAACATGACTGGCCAAACAATGCTCAAGTCCGAAGCCCATCAAAAAGGCCTATGGCACCGAGGAGCGCATTTATGGATCTATAACTCCAAGGGTGAAATATTGATCCAATTGCGAGCAGGCGGGAAAACAATTCGCCCTAATGTTTGGGATGTGCCGGTGGCCGGGCACATACAAGCCGGGCATGAACCTAGAGAAACATTAGTGCGTGAGTCCAAAGAAGAGCTAGGGCTAGACATAGACCCGGCCAAAACGACGTTCGCCGGCATTTCACAGGTGGAAGATCCTATGCAAAGTTGGACTCACCGGGTCTTTAACTACGTTTACATCCTTAAGGCTGACCTGGACATAAATTCCCTTAAGCTGGAAAAAGAGGAGGTTGCCGCCGTAAAATGGATTCCTTTGGAAAAATTCGAAGATGAGATTCACGATCCGGCAAAGTCCAAAAGTTACTGGGACTCAAGGTTAAAATCTTACCAAGAAGCAATCAACGCTATAAGGGACCAGCTTAGATTATATGATCGCGAGACCAAAAAATGAGAGCCAAAAAAGTCAGCGTTGACAACGCCAAACCGGACAAACTGTTTTACGTGGTGACCAACGCCACCATCTATCGTCGCAGCGACGCCCGCTGCCTGATTTTAAAGCGAAGCGAGCGGGAAATTGTTCACCCCAGTAAGTGGGCCAACGCCGGCGGCAAGCTTGAACACAAGGATTTAGAAATTAACAGTCCTACTTCTACGGACGGCGACGTGACGGTCTTTGAAGACGCCTTGATCAAACTTTTAGAGCGAGAAGTAAGGGAAGAGTCTGGCGTAAAGATTAAGCCAAATCCAAAATTTATCGGCAGTAAGGTATTTGTTCGCCCAGATGAAACGCCGGTAGTTTTACTTAAGTTCGCCGTTGAATACAATAGTGGCCAGATTAAGCCCGAACAAGGAAGTTTCACTGACTTTGCTTGGGTCAACGGCCAGGAAATTGAAGATTATGACTGTATTGATGGCGTATCTGAAGAAGTAAAATCCACCATAAAGATTTTCCAAAATGACTGACTTAACCAAAGAAGAAAAAATCACCAAGCGCTCCTACGATCAAAACGCGCACCAATGGTCCGAGAATCACTCTCACAGAGGATATTGGCGTCGTCAAATCGTTAAGTTTCATGAGCTCCTGCCAAGCGGCGAAATTATAGAAATCGGCTGCGGGGGCGGCCGAGACGCTCGTGAGTTAGTCGAACTAGGCTATAAATATACAGGCACGGATATATCACCTGAATTACTTAAAGAAGCCCGAAAAAACGTGCCCGGGCAAAAATTTTATGAACAAAGCCTTTATGAATTGTCGTTCCCGAAAAAATTTGACGGTTTTTGGGCCTGCGCTGTTTTATTGCATATTCCCAAGTCCCGAATTTCCGAGGCTTTGAACAGCATTAAATCCGTGCTTAAACCGCAGGCCATAGGTTTTATCTCAATTAAAAATGGTCAAGGCGAAGATTTGTATGGTAATGAGAAAATTAAAAGATTTTTTTCATTTTGGAAAAAAGAAGATTTTGAACAAGTACTAAAAACCAACGGCTTTGAGATTATTGATTATATTCACGACCCACGCTCGCCGACCGATGATTGGATGTGTTTTTTCGTTAAACTAACTGGAGAGATATTGATGGCTAAGGAAAAACTATTTCAAATCGGCGTAAAGGCTTTGATTGCAAATGATGAAGGCCAGGTTTTGGTGCTGAATTCGGGCGAATGGCACCTAAAGAACCAGACTTCGCATTGGGATATACCTGGAGGCCGGATACAAGAAGGCCATTCGGTACTAGAAACGCTGCAAAGGGAAGTAGAAGAAGAAACCGGCGTCAAGAAAATCCTCAGCTCGGATTTTTTCAGCGCTACTATCTCGAATTTTGAATATGAGGTTGACGGACATAAAATCGGTCTGGCGCTGATGATTTACAAAGTAGAAATCCCGGTAGATAGCCGAATCGTCTTAAGCGAGGAACATAGCGATTACGAGTGGATTGATAAGAAAGAAGCCGCCAAGCGGCTGGCTTACAAATACCCCTCGGAATTCACCAAAAAACTCCTTTAGCCATTGCAAATATGGCCGTTTGATGGTATTGTAATCGCTAAGGAGCATATGTATTACTTCCGTTTGGCGATGTGGATACTGGGAATCGCCGCTGTTATTTTAATAGCAGTGGCTATTTTTGGTGGTGGCAAACCGGCGCCCGTAAATCCCCTAAAACCTTTGCCCGACTACGCTACTACGGACGCCACGGTTAGTGTCACCACAGACGGCATAGTCAACGGCGATGAAATGCACCGCCAAATCCGCGTAACCATCAGCTCTACGCAGCGTTCGGTCGACGTGATTCAAGGCTACAGCGGTCAAGTAATTAGCAGTAAAGATTTTTATAACTCCGGCGACGCCTACTCGGTTTTCCTAAAAGCGCTGAATAACAGCGGCTTTTTACTTAAATCCAAAAACAGCAAGATTCCTTCTGACCCAGCAGGATATTGTCCGCTTGGCGAACGCTATATTCTAAAACTCAACCAAGAAGGTGACGATTTGTTCAGTAGCTGGGCCAGCACCTGCGGTGGCAAAACCGGTAATTCCACCGCGCCCATCCAAACTATTTTGGCGCTTTTCCAAGATCAAATTCCCGGCTACCAGACGCTAGTCAGTCAGGTCAACCTAGAAGCTACTTCAACGCAGTAAATCAAAAGCCTTGCTATAGTGGTAAGGTGATAAAAGCCATCATTTTTGACTTCTTTGGGGTGCTTGTTAGCGAAGGATTTAAACAATTCCGCGATAATTATTTCCCGGGTGATGATAATAAGTGGCAGCGAGCCATAAGTCTAGTCAACAAACACGACTCCGGCCAAATTACCAAGGCAGATTTCATAAAGGGCATGGCTAAAATTTCCCACAAGGATTATGATTTTGTAGCTCAAAATATCAATGATAATCGTCCTAACGAAACACTTATAAAGTACATTCGCGAACAACTTAAACTGCGCTATAAGATTAGTGTTCTATCCAACGCTGGAGATGATTATTTAAGCCAAATGTTAAAGCCGCAAGATGTGGCCTTGTTTGATGATATTGTGCTTTCCTACAGATATAAAATGATTAAGCCTCAGCAGGAGATTTTTGAGCTGGCTGCTGAGCGGCTTAGAGTTTTGACAACCGAATGTCTGTTTATTGATGACAGCCCTAATCACTGCGACGGCGCCCGGCGGGCCGGCATGAAAACGATATTTTATAAAGACTTCCCAAGTTTTAAAAGCGAGCTCGAGAAAATCCTATCGTCCGACGCGAATGACTAGTTTCTTAGTGATTCGGCAAGAATCAATTATCGTCCGTTGTTCCAGCTGCAAAGTGGCCGCCAGGGCGCTGGACGGCACCCGCACAATCAACGCGTCACGTTCCAACCGTGCCCGGCTAGGACTCTTATATCGCCGCTCTATATACTCTTTAATCGCCAGAACCTCGTCTGGCGGTCTAAAATCCTTATGGCTTAAGATATCCTGCAGCGAATCCATATTAGTTAGTATAGCGGCTTTGGTTATTGTAAAAATTTCTGGCTCGGCGTATGTTTGACTTAAGCGGATAGAAAAATGGCAATATTAGAGAATGAGCATGATGCTCCTGCCGTTCTCCCGGTTACTTACCCAGAAGTAATACCGGTTCCTGACGATTATGACATCATATTAACTGGCGAAGATTTAGACGATGTCCACGTACTTGAAGCTTATTGGAACGGGGAAGCTAAAGTAGCGGCTCAAGTTGATCCTATTTTTGAAGGCGAATACATCATTGATAAAATCGCCCGGCCCGACTTTTGGGGGAAAGATTTTCGTCCAAGCGAAGAGCAGCAAAGAGAATTCGAGCTAGGCATAGATGGCATATTGAAGTCAGTAATTTCCAGGGGCGCCAGAGGCATCGAATTAACAGAGCAGAGCGGAGTAGTGGCCGCGGCCGCGGCGAATTTAAGAGTTCCGGACGGCTGGAGAAGAAGCTGGACGCCCGTAGATTATTGGGCGCAGGCCGCAGAAGTCAGCATACAAGAAGTAATTAGCGCCGGTGCTCATGTTTCGATGCGCTATGAAAGAATGCTTAGTGCGCCTGGCGATGTCGGCCGTGTAGCTGCCACCGGTTCTTTAGCCGGATAGTTTGGCTTACTCTATAATTGAGACATGCCGGAACTACCCGAGGTTGAGACTATTAAGATTGGCTTGGCTAAGCTTTTGCCCGGCAAGACCATTAAAGACGTCTGGTATGACTGGGATAAATCGTTTCCGAACGCCCCGGCAGACGTGGCGCGTTTTTTAGTAAAGGCTCGAATTGATAAGGTACGGCGCCGCGCCAAAGTGCTGATAATCGAATTAAGCAGCGGCTGGGCGCTCATAATCCATCTAAAAATGACCGGCCAGCTGATTTTTGTCGGTAAGCCCGACAAAAAGAATAGGGAATTGAGTAGTGAGAATAGAGAAGAAATTCCCAATTCACGATTCCCAATTCCCAATTCCGCTGAAGCGGAGCGCTTTGGCGCGGGTCATCCCGGCAAAGATCTAGTCGGCGCGCTACCGGCCAAATCCACCCGCGTAGTCATTGATTTTACGGACGGCAGCAAGCTTTATTTCAACGATCAGCGTAAATTCGGCTGGATGCGCCTGATACCTGTGATTGAAATTCCCGAAATTGATTTTTTCAAAAAAGTCGGGCCGGAGCCGCTGGACGATGATTTTACTGTAGACAGGTTTATCGAACGGTTGATGCGCCGGCCGGGCAGCAATATCAAGGCGGTTTTATTGGACCAAACCGTAATTGCCGGCGTCGGCAACATTTATGCCGACGAGTCTTTGTGGGGCGCCAAAATCCATCCGGCCACCTTGGTACGCAACATACCCAAAACTAAACTGGTGTCCTTGTTTGAATCGCTGCGCGACATCTTGCGTCTGAGCATAGCTAAGGGCGGCAGCACCGATAGGAATTATGTAGATGCTCAGGGCAAAAAAGGTAGTTACTTAAGCTTTGCTAACGTATTTCGTCGCCAAGGCCAGCCATGCCCGCGCTGCGGAACGCCGATTGAAAAAATCCGGGTGGCCGGTCGCGGCACCCACATTTGTCCCAGGGAACAGAAAGCTCCTTAAGCAACCTTGAGCATTTTACATTTGCCATTTAACACTTCACAATTTATTTAACAATGAACATTTCACAGGTTAGAGCACGGAAACTAGAAGACAGAATGGTAGCTTTTGCGTTTAGCTGCATAGACCTGTCTAGAAGTTTGCCCAAAAACAGTGAAAATAGAATAATTTTAGATCAACCCATTCGATCATCATCTAGTATTGGTGCGAATTACACAGAGGCTAATAATGCAGTCTCCAGATTAGACTTTAGAAATAAAATTTATATTGCTAAAAAAGAAGCTGCTGAAGCCCGGTACTGGCTTCGTCTTCTTGAGAGATCGAATCCTGATGCGTGCACTAACGGACTAATTAACGAATGTACTGAACTTTTATTGATTCTTCAAAAGTCTGTTTCTACATTGAAAAATGGTAAATGCTAAATGATTATCTCACTTGCCGGAACGAACTTTTATTTACTTAAGCGGCGGCTGGACGAGCTGACGGCCGATTTCATCAAAGAACATGGCGAGCTGGCGATAGAACGAATCGACGCCGAAGAAGCCGAGCCACAGGCCATTTTAGACGCCGTCCAAAGCCTGCCTTTCTTGGCTGCCCGCAAGTTAGTGATCATACGTAGCTTAGGCTCCAATAAAGACGCAAGCGGACAGATTGAGCAAATTATTGATTCAGCCGGTGACAGTACCGACTTGATTTTTTATGAGCCTTCTATAGATAAGCGCACTTCCTATTTCAAGGTGTTAAAATCCAGGACCGAGCTCGAAGATTACGGTGAGCTTGATGTTCAATCGCTCGCCAAATGGCTAGTGGCGGAAGCCAAGAATCAGGGCGGCCAGCTGGGCCTCGCGGATGCCAATTATTTAGTGGACAGGGTCGGAACCGACCAGGCCCAGCTGGCCGCCGAGCTCGACAAGCTACTGATTTACGAACCGCGCGTCAGCCGCGAAAATATTGACCTTTTAACGGTCAGAACGCCACAAAGCAAAGTCTTTGATTTACTAGACGCCGCCTTTGCCGGTAATAAAAAAAAGGCGCTGGAGCTTTATGAAGAGCAACGTGCCCAAAAGGTCGAACCGCAGGCTATCATGGCCATGCTGGCCTGGCAGCTTAGAGTCCTGGCGTTGGTCAAATTCGGTGGCCAGCGCAGCCCGCAGACAATCGCCAAAGAGGCCGGCATGAGCCCGTACCCGTTAATTAAAGCTCAGAACTTGGCCCGGCGACTGGATGAGAGTCAAATCCAAGACTTAGTAGCAGAGGCATTGCGGATAGATAAACTGGCCAAAACCAAACCGATAGATCTGGATGAGGCCCTCAAAACCTATATAACGACCCTTTAAAAAGGGAAAAGCCCCCGCCGCGCCGGAGCGCGAACGGGGGCAGTTCCTTCAGAAGCCTTATGGCTCGTTACTCGCCGTCCCGCAGACGTGTCCCCTCGAGGGGATGCGTGCCCGCAGGAGCGAGACGGATCGTCGCGTAGACGAGCGGCCAGATGATCATCGCCGCGCCGACACAGTTCGTGATTGTGTTCAGCGTGGTTGGATCGTAGACCTGCGCCCCGAAGGACAAGGCCTCGATTGTGCAGCCTGCGATGAAGGCCCCCGCCATGAAGACGCCGTCGGGGATGCGGTAGATGAACCGACGCATCCGCCTGGCGCGGAGCAGCGTCCAGCAGTAGATGTTGAACGCGCCTTGATCGAGTGCCTCCGCGATCACCTGGATCACGAGGAGGAGGTCGATGAACTTCTCTCGATTAAACCGCACTGTGGACCCCTTTCGGGTTGACGACAACTGACAACTGAAGGAACGAAACTGTCTCAGGAAACCCTTGAGCGTTCGCGAGGCGAACACCTATCTGACTCCAGAGACGGATAGTATTATAACATAAACGTTATAAAAATACAATCCCTCTCTGCAATACAGCAAGGGGTTAATCGGCTACTTAGCGGTCTTTTTGGCTGCGGCTTTCTTTGGGGTGGTTTTCTTGACGGGTGCCTTCTTTACGGCAGGTTTGGCCGGCGCTTTCTTAGCAGCGGCTTTAGAGGGCTTTACCCCTGCGGCCTTAGCCCTGGCGGACAGGTCTGATTTTTGGCGGGCGGCTTTATTCTTATGCAGGATATTCTTCTTAACGGCTCGATCCAATTCACGGGTTACCGCTTGTTGAGCCGTGGCTATATCTGTCGGCTTACCAGAGTCGACTGCTTTAGAAAAAGCTTTTAGGGCCTCGCGTAGACCACGCTTGGTTTTAACGTTTCGGGCTCGGGCCTTGGCGGCTATCTTTACCCGTTTCTTGGCGGATTTAATAATTGGCATTGCCAAATAAATATACAGATTAACCCCTTCTTTGTCAAAGCGGAAAGGTGATGCTGGAACCGTTAAATAGTATTGCGCTTATGTAGTCGAGGTGCTAACCTGTTGGATAGAAGTCACCTCACAAAAACTTCTTAACAAAAATAAAAAATGAAAAGAACGTTTTCCGTTCACCTTTCACCGTTCACTATACGTGATCCATTTTCCGTTTACAGTAAACGGCTAACAGTTAATGGTAAATACACGGTAAACGGTAAACGGTTAACGGTGGACGAAGCCTCCGGAGGAGGCGTCTAATGGATCCGGCGGCAGCCAAACAACAGATTGTAGACCGTGTTAAACAGGCCAATAAGTTCTTGGTCACGGTTAACGCTAACCCCACAGTGGACCAGCTGGCAGCCTGTATCGGCCTGACTTTATTGCTAAATAAGATGGGCAAGCACGCTACGGCGGTCTTTTCCGGTAAAGTACCCAGTACCATTGAATTTTTGCAGCCCGAAAAGACGCTAGAAACCAACACTGACAGCCTGCGTGATTTTATTATCAGCCTGGATAAGAACAAGGCCGACAAGCTGCGTTACAAAGTTGAAGACCAATATGTGCGCATCTTTATAACTCCTTATCGGACCAGTCTAAGCGAAAAAGACCTGGAGTTTGGCGAAGGCGACTTTAACGTAGAGGCCGTGATAGCCCTGGGTATCCGCCAGAGGACTCAATTAGACGCTGCCATCACCGCTCATGGCCGGATTCTTCACGACGCCACGGTAATATCCATCAACACGGGTGACGGCAAGGCCTCTGACGTCGGGCAAATCAACTGGCAGGACGAGTCGTCCAGCAGCCTGAGCGAGATGCTAGTCAGTATCAGCGAGGCCTTT
>DASTHV010000056.1:0-2238 GCA_035718045.1 Saccharimonadales bacterium (SeqCode)
ATGAACATCATCACGAAATCCAGCGTCTGGCCTTCGGGATCGATGTAATCCTTAGATGTAATGGCCTTGATCTTGTTTTTAATCGAGGTATTAAAGGCGGCTATGGCCCGCTTTTTCTCGGCTTCGGTCTTGGCTTCTTGATACGTAATCAAATCGTCGAACGGGAATTTGGCGTCGACGTTAAGCCGGTAGCCGTCCGGCAACAAAATCGTGAAGTCCGGCCGGCCTTCGTTAGTCGTTGATTGCTTTAGATAATTAACTTTCTCAACGAAGCCGGCCGCGAGCAGCAAGTCTTCGGCGACTTGTTCGCCCCACTCGCCGCGCAGGCGATTATTGGCCAGCAGGTTACGTAAACCCTCGGTAGATGTCTGTAGGCCCTCGGTAATCTTGGCGGTGGTTTCCAGTTGCTGGCGGATAGCGGCGTTCTGAGTTTTTAAATCCACTACGCCCTCCTGGCTTTGTTTGAGTTCTTTTTGAAGATTTTTGGTTATCTCGGCCAGTAGTTTTTCATGGTTTTGGATGATATCTTTGACGCCGGTTTCAATCTCTTCTTTGTTGCCTTTGCGCTGCTCGGCGTTGGCACTAGCCAACTGCAGCAGGAATTTTTGGCCTAAAAAATAAAAAGCCGCGCCAACCAACAGCACGCCTAAAACAACCGCTCCGATAATCACCCCGATTAGCATATCTATATTGTACCTTATATCAGATATGAGGAGGTTAAGCGAAGCGAGTGACTATAAACATAAAAACTACGCCAATGACGGTCAGCCAAATCGCAGAGCGCGAAGGACCCTTGGAGTGTGCCTGCGGCAAAATATCGGCGGCGCCTATATAAAGCAAAAAGCCGGCGAAGAAGCCCAGATAAACCGCCAAAGTGTTTTCTGAGAAACTGAATATCTGGGCTGCCAGAGCACCCAATATCGGCATGGCGGCAGCGATATAAAGCATCAGCTGAGCGCTGGATATCTTGCTGCGATTAAGCAGCATGACGTTGGTGGTGCTAAAACCGTCCGCGAAGCGGTGGGCAATTACGGCTAAAGCTACGGCGATACCGACCGAATGGTTAACCTGAAAAGCCACACCAATCGCAACTCCATCTAAAAAGCTATGGCCACACAGCCCTAGCGCGCTGGCCAAACCGACATGGGGATGGACATGCGGTCCATATTGGGTCTCGTGCGGATGGTGGACTAAAACCATTTTCTCTAAGATATGGAACAGCAGAAAACCGCTGACTAGCGCAATCATCGGCCAGGCCGTGTCCAAGCCGGTTAAAGCGGTAATGCGGAAAATTTCTGGTAATAAATCAAACGCGATTAAACCCAATATTATTCCAGCCGTTAATCCTAGAGCCAGGTTTAATCGGCGGCGGTTGCGTAAAGCGACATAACCGCCGAGTAGTGCGGCTAGCGCCGCGATCACTGACGATAAAAAGGCTTGCATTTTCAAATCTTAAAGCTTGACTATTAAAATTTGCAAATTCGTCGCAATTTTGTCAAAATTACAGATGGAATGCACTACGAAACGCTCAAATCTATCCTAAAATCCGAAGGCGCCAGCCTAACTAAACCACGCAAAGTGGTCTTCGACCTTTTAATCGAACAGGAGCCGCAAAGCATGCAAGTTTTAGCCCAGCGCGCCAAAGGTAAAGTCGACCGCGCGACAGTTTATCGGACTATAGAGCTGTTTGAGCGGCTAGGAATTGTCCGGCGGCTTAATATCGGCTGGAAATATAAGATTGAACTTTCAGATCTCTTTACGGGCCATCACCACCATATGTTCTGTACTAACTGCGGCCGAATGTTCGACCTGCCGGATAATCCAATGCTCGAGACAATGATAGATACCGTGGCCGCCAAAAGTGGCTTTTCACCGCGTGGCCACCAACTGGAAATTTTTGGCGTGTGCGCTAACTGTTCGAAGTCTTAATATTCTAGGCTCAATCTTGGATGCAGCGCAAGGAAACGGCGAAGCACGGACTTGAGCTGTATTTAATATACTGCGAAGGAGTACTGGAGCCGCTGACGCGGCGATGCGCCAAGAGTATGCCTAAGCGCCGGCGGTCATGGCCTCTTTGGCGTCAACTTTTCGGTTCTTGACGACCAAGAATACGACCAGTACTGCGGCAATAGCCAAGCCTATTCCGACAGCTATGCCCGCCTGGAAACCGTGGACCTGGGCGTATTTAACAGGGCCGCCGGCCGAAGTTTCAGCTGTTATAGCCGAAAAGGCTACGGC
>DASTHV010000057.1:0-16617 GCA_035718045.1 Saccharimonadales bacterium (SeqCode)
ATTCTATCGATAAGTCACTGGCTGGCGGCTGAAATTTAAACCCTCTTTCTTTGCAAATGGAAACCATATCTGAGTGGATTGTCGACAGAGTTTTGTTTGAAATATAGTCGACTTCTACAGCCCTCGGGGATGCATCAGAACGGTATATTAAACTATAATCATTTGCTAAATTGGGAAAAACCTTTTTATCGTAGATATAAGTATCATTTAAATTACCTCTTGGAAGATTAACAAAAGAGCTCTGTGTGGTTATTAATTTTTTATGGTGTATTTCCCACTCATGCCAAGCAATAAAACCGATTAAGCAAATCACAATTAGTATAAAAAGTGCTTCAATAACACTAAGGCCATCTTGCAGCGGTTTCACTAGTACATATTAGCATAAGCATAATGAGTGAAATTAAAGCCACTTTGCTTAATATTTTCCATTTGGCTTAAGGATCAGCCGATGCGTGGTACCAGGGGCGAGATAGCGCACATCTGCAGCCGTGCTCTAACCAAGCTTCTGCGCACGGCTTTGATGACCGAACTCACGACTATCGTCAGCAAGCTGTCGAGTCGCAATATCAATTTCGCCTACGACCATACAAAAAGCCCGTGCGAGACGGACTTTTTGTATGGTACCAGGGGCGAGATTCGAACTCGCGACCGCAGGCTTATGAGTCCTGTGCTCTAACCAACTGAGCTACCCTGGCTCATCAGAACAGGGGTCATTATATCAGTAACAGATTACTTTGTCAGGTTTTTGAGGGCGTTGATGAAAGCGGCTTCTTTAAGGCTGACATGTTGATCGTCGGCTGTTTTATACAGCTTATCTGCAGCCGCTGAAATATACTCTTCCAACTTTTTATTCACCTCAGCTTCGGTCCATTTTTCGCCTTGCTTATTCTGCAGCCACTCTAGATAACTGACGGTTACACCCCCGGCATTGGCCACGATGTCAGGCAACACTGTAATGCCGCGCGAAGCAAGCCGGTCAAAGGCGGCTTCGCTGATCGGACCATTGGCCATTTCCACGATGATGCTGGCCCTTACATTCTCGACATTCCTATCGGTCACGCTGTCTTCTAGAGCCGCCAAAACCAGTACATCGACTCGCAGACCGATAATATCTTCCTCGGATAGCACCTTCACCCCAGCCTTTTTGTAGTTGGCAAAGCTTTTACCACTGGCTTTATATGTGGATAATTCCTTAGCGTTAAGACCGTTTGGGCTATACAAAGTTGCCCGCGAGTCGCTGGCGGCTACTAGCTTCCACTGCGGCTGGTCCTTTTGGGCGACCGCGGCAAAGAACGAACCAACATTGCCAAAGCCCTGTACGGCCATAGTCAGCTTATCCTGGTCCTTGCCGAAATGTTTGAGTAGTTGGCGCAAGGCAATTACGCCGCCGCGTCCTGTGGCCGCGTTACGGCCCAGGCTGCCGCCTTTTTCTATGCTCTTGCCGGTGAAGCTAGCTTTTGAAGTGTCACCAGTCAGTTTTTCATATTCATCGACCATCCAGTCAATAACGGTGGCGTTAGTATTCACGTCTGGCGCCGGAACGTCCTTATCCGGGCCGATGTGTTGATAAAGCTGCCGCACGTATTCACGGCTCAACTCTTCTAACTCAGCCTTATCCAGTTGATGCGGGTCAATGGTTATACCGCCCTTACCGCCGCCCATCGGCAGGCCCACGGCAGCCGTTTTAAAACTCATCAAAGTGGCTAGGGCTTTGACTTCGTCCAGATCGACATCGGGATGAAACCGGATACCGCCTTTGTAAGGACCGCGGGAGTTGTTGTGCTGCACTCTATAAGCGGGGTAGCTTTTTTTGCCAACTTTTACTTCAAAAATATGCTCGGCGTCGACTTTGATTAGACTATTAATAGTGGCGTCATCAAGACCGAGCTTTCTGCCGGCGCGTTTTATCAAGGCCTGGGCGGTTTCCAGCATTGGTTTCTCCTATCCTTTGGTTTTAATAAGATTTAGTGTCAAGCATCCTTACTATAACTGGGCCGCAGGCCATATTCCATTGTAAAAAAGATAATTACGCCGCTACTATAGGTAGGTGAATCAGGACAAACGAATAATTTCCAAAAGCGATTTTACCGACGACGCCTTTAGAGTCACCTTGTACCTTAAAGCTCTAGACGGGTTATTTGAAACCCTGGGGGGAGTGCTACTGCTAATAATCAATCCGTCGCAAATAAATCATTTGGCCCGATGGCTGACGCAGGGCGAGTTGTCACGGGACCCCCACGATTTTATTGCCAACCACGTCTTAAAAACGGCTCATGACCTCACTGGCGCTTCGCTGATTTTTGGAGCGGCCTATCTACTCAGTCATGGCCTGGTGAAGATCGTGTTGGTTATTGAAGTGCTACGGGGCCATCTGTGGGCCTATAAAGCTCTGGTTGTGGTGATTGGACTGTTTGTGGTGTATCAGATCTACCGGATGACAGTTAAATTCTCCGTCAGTATGTTGCTGCTGACGTTGTTTGACCTGTTAATTATCTATCTGACACAAAAAGAATACTGGCGGCATACTACCAGACATCGCCCTGTTGAGGAATAAAGCTCACTCTTCCTCGCTGTCATCTTCATCGTTATCGTCTTGGGCCGGCGGATTATAGCCTAATACGCCCTGGCTGCCCGGGTCGGACACTTCGGCGGCGCCGGAGCGGCCTTCATCGTACCATTCTTGTACATCCATATTGGTATCGGTTTGGGGATGATCCTTTGGAATGCTGTCTTTTACTCCCTCTGGCGGGCTAGCCGGCCTGGAGTAATCCTGAGCTTCTTTTTCTAAGTCTTCCTCTTCGTTAGTTTCTTCGTCTAGTGAATACATGCTCAACCTCCATTCTATAAAGCTAAAGCAAGCCAGTAAAAGGGGAAGTTAGATATTTAACAGCTGACCCAATCAGATTAGCCTATGGTAGGAATCATAAGGGGAGGTATAGGGTAAATGGCAAACTTAAAAGGCAAAAAGGTGGCGATTGTAGCTACAAATTATTTCGAGGAAGCCGAGCTGATGGAGCCGATGAAGGCTTTGCGTGAAGCGGGAGCCACCGTAGAGGTAATTTCCGACAAAAGCGGTGATATTCAGGGTTTGAACCACGTAAAAACCGGTCAAAAAGTAAAGGTTGATAAGACCTTAGATAAGGCTAATCCAAGTGACTACGATGGTGCGGTCTTTCCCGGTGGAGCGGTAAACGCCGATCATTTGCGCATGAACAAAAAAGCCCGCGACTTTATTACCAAGATTATGGACGTACAATCTAAGCCGACAGCGGTAATCTGTCATGCGCCGTGGCTGCTGGCGTCTGCTGGGTTGGCCCGCGGCAAAAAACTGACCAGCTACTTTACGATTCAGGACGATATGCGCAACGCCGGCGCCGAGTGGATCGACGAAGAACTAGTAAAAGACGGTAACCTGATCACCAGTCGCGACCCCGATGACTTACCGGCCTTTAACGAGGCCCTAATTTCTGCCCTAGCCGGCTAAAGCCATTCAACTACCTGGGAGTTTGGTATTTCATCCTCGATCGGGACTTCAACGGCGTTTTTAATTTGTCCCAGAATTTGACTTCGAACGGCTCGACCGGCTGTGCCATGGCCCACCAGTAGAACATTGTCGGACTTAAGCGCTTGCAAGAATCGTACTGCTTGGTCCGCCCGACCAATCAGCTCGGCGGTGGTCTCTATATTCGGGATCATGTCAAAATCAATATTAGCAACGCTGCTCCAGAGTTTTCCGCTTAAATCACCGTAGTCACGTTCGCTGAATAAATCCGAAATAACGATTTTTTCTCTAGAATAGTTAATTTCGTCGGCTATGATTTCGGCCGTGTGTTTGGCGCGCTGAAGCGGCGAACTTACAATACAATCAATCTCTAGCTCTCGGGCACTCTTACCGGCCCTGTGCGCTTGGCGTATACCTTCTTCAGTCAGCGGAATATCCCACCTGCCGGCAAACACTTTATTCTTATTAGCTTCACTTTCGCCGTGGCGAATAAAATATAACTTCTTCACTTGATAGAATTATAAATACATGGAACTGAATGTAAAACCTGGCCGGTATGTGATTGCGGTGAGCGGCGGCGTAGATTCGATGGTCTTACTTGACTTGTTATCTAAACAGCCGAATATAGAATTAATTGTCGCGCATTTCAACCATGGGATTCGTAAGGACTCTGACTTAGATGAAGAGCTGGTAAAAAAAGAAGCCGAGCAGCGTGGGCTGCCGTTTACAACGGGGCGAGGAGAATTAGGGCCTAAGGCCAGTGAAGCTGTCGCCCGACATGCCCGTTATGAATTTCTGGAATCCGTCAGGCAAAAATATCAAGCTGATTCTATAATTACCGCCCACCATCAAGATGATGTGATCGAAACCGCGTTTATAAATCTGCTCCGAGGCACTGGGCATCGGGGTTTAACGGCTATCTCATCAAACGAATCGGTGGTAAGGCCTCTATTGAACATCCCTAAGTTAAAACTGGTCAAATACGCTAAAAAAAATAATTTGGCTTGGAGAGAGGATTCTACAAACGAAGATACGAGATATCTCAGAAATAAGATTCGCCAAAACCATCTAGCTCGACTAAGCCCTCAGGATCGCGGCACGATAATCAGTTACTTCGATAAAGTCGCAAAAATGGAAATTGAGATTAATCATGAAATCGCGACTTTGTCGCACAAAATTATGAAAAGTGATCAAATTAACCGCGAAAAATTTATTGGACTGCCCTTTTCGGCCGGTAACGAATTAGTAAGATACTGGCTGCTTAAAAAAATGACTCCTGATATCGATAGACTCACGATTGAGCGAATCAATACTGTTTTACGGTCAGCTAAGGCTGGCAGCCGCCACTCCGTGAAAGGTAAAACTTATCTTTATATTGATCAAAAAACAGCCCACTTTAGCGACACCTTATAAACACTGTTCGTGCAGGCTGGTATAATATCTGCTATATGGAGAAGAAACAATTCCGCTTGCGGAGCGGCCGAGGAGGCGATGGGCGTAATAACCGATTCAAGAATGTCGGCTTTATAGCGCTTCTAATTCTGTTTGGCCTGATTATCTATGCGGCGGTTAACCAGCCTAGCCAGCTTAAAACGGTTCCATTTTCACAGGTTGTATCGGAGGCCAACTCCGGTAAGATTAAACAGATCGTTGTCAAAGGCGATCAAGAATTAGATGTAACTCCGGCCGGCCAGGATCATCCAACCGAGAAATCCTATAAGGAAACCGGGTCAAGTATCTACGAGCAGGGTCTTAAACAGGGCAAGGTCGAACTGGTAAACCAGCCGGCATCCGATAACAACAGTATTTGGATCGGGCTTTTAACTGGAGTTCTACCAGTGGTGATTATCGCACTCATCCTGATCATGATGTTCCGTAGCGCCCAAGGTCAGGGCAATCAAGCGCTGTCATTCGGCAAGAGCCGGGCCCGCCTTTATGGGAACGAGAAAGATAAGATCGCTTTCAAAGACGTCGCTGGTAACGAAGAGGCGAAACAAGATCTGCAAGAAGTGGTTGAATTTTTGAAATATCCCAAGAAGTTTGAGGGCGTAGGCGCGAAAATTCCTAAGGGCGTGCTACTGGTAGGACCGCCAGGAACCGGTAAGACGATGCTTGCACGGGCTGTGGCCGGCGAAGCCAACGCGCCCTTCTTTAGTATTAGCGGTTCGGAGTTTGTAGAAATGTTTGTGGGTGTTGGGGCCAGCCGGGTAAGGGATCTGTTTAACAAGGCTAAGAAAAATGCGCCCTGCATTATCTTTATAGACGAAATAGACGCCGTAGGACGCCGCCGGGGCTCCGGCATGGGCGGCGGCCACGATGAACGTGAACAAACTCTTAACCAGATTTTGGTCGAAATGGACGGTTTTGAGCAGGGCCAGAATGTAATCGTACTGGCGGCTACTAACCGTTCGGACGTACTGGATCCGGCCCTATTACGGCCAGGTCGATTTGACCGCCGGGTTAGCATAGACTTGCCGGACCGTAAGGCCCGCGAAGCAATCCTAAGAGTTCACTTTAACGAAAAGCCGGTCAGCAAAGACGTGGATTTGGACTCGCTAGCCGCCAAAACCGCCGGCTCGTCTGGCGCCGACTTAGCCAATATCGCTAACGAAGCCGCCATCTTAGCGGCCCGCCACAACCGTAAAGTAATTGAGAACGAAGACGTGGTGTCAGCTTTTGAAAAAGTAGCCATCGGCCCGGAGCGCAAGAGCAAAGTGATGAGCGAGAAAGAAAAAGAGCTAACGGCTTACCACGAAGCCGGCCACGCGGTGGTAGGACATGTTTTGCCGGACAGCGATATGGTCCACAAAGTCACCATTATTCCGCGCGGTGCCACGGGGGGCGTGACTTGGTTCATTCCGCCGGAGGATAAGAGCTATCACAGCATTATTGAGTATAAAGACGTGCTGGCTCGGATGCTGGGCGGCCGGGTAGCCGAAGAGCTGATTTATGGTTCTGACAGAGTAACTACTGGGGCCGGTAACGACCTACAAAAGGCTGCCGAGCTGGCCCGCGACATGGTGGTCAACCAGGGAATGGGCAAGAAATTGCGCGACCAAGTTTTTCATGTTGATGAAGGCATGATGATGGAGCGCTTGGTCCATGAACGTCAATACTCAGACGAAACAGCCAAAGTTATTGATGACGAGGTAGAATCGCTGATTACCGAGGCCGCGCACCGGGCGCGGGCGGTCATCAAAGCCAACATGAACAAACTCGAAGCCCTTAAAAAAGCCCTTTTGGAAAAGGAAACCATTGAAGCCCAAGAAGCAGTCAAGATTCTGCAGGGCGCGCACATGCCCAAAACCGCCACCCTTTACTAATAGCTGAATGATAAAATAGGGACATGGCTATTGATCGGATTATTAATACGAGCAGTCAAGACGACCCGGTAGAGGAAGAGCTGGAACAGTCGCTGCGGCCGCGCGACTTCGCGAATTACATAGGGCAGGAACGCCTAAAGAAAAACCTTAGGTTAGCTATCGCGGCTGCTAAAAAGCGCGCTGAGCCGATTGATCATGTACTGCTTTATGGTCCGCCGGGACTAGGTAAAACAACTATGGCCACGGTGATAGCCACTGAAATGGGAGCCCAGATAAGGGTCACTAGCGGACCGGCTATCGAAAGAGCAGGGGATTTAGCCAGCTTACTGACCAATTTGCAGGATGGCGATATTTTATTCATTGACGAAATCCATCGTTTGCATCGAGTGGTCGAAGAGGTGCTTTATAGTGCCATGGAAGATTTTAAGCTGGATATCATGCTGGGCAAAGGCCCCAGCGCCCGCAGCCTGCGGCTGGACTTGCCCAAATTTACCATCATCGGCGCCACCACTCGTACCGGCGCTTTGGCGGCGCCGCTGCGCGACCGGTTTGGCATGATTCACCGGCTGGAGTTTTATACTCCTGGGGAAATCAGCCGTATCATTAACCGCTCCGCTAAAATATTAGACGTACCAATTAATAAATCCGCGGCCGAGATACTGGCCAAGCGGGCTCGGTTGACGCCTAGAATTGCCAATCGCCTGCTAAAAAGGGTCCGAGATTACGCCGATATTAACGGCGACGGCATCATTGACGACAAATTGGCCGGCGAAGCTCTGGCTTTGTTAGAAATCGATGATCTGGGTCTGGATCCGGCCGACCGGCAGCTGCTAAGCGTAATTATCGAGCACCATGGCGGCGGCCCGGTAGGCGTAGAAACCCTAGCGGCTCTAACCAGCGAAGAGCGAACCACTATCGAAGATTTTTATGAACCGTATCTGATGCAGATCGGCCTGCTGGAACGTACACCTAGGGGGCGCAAAGTTACCCCTAGGGCCTGGGAGCATTTAGGCAAGAAACCAGCTGGCGAAGCCCAGCCATCATTACTGTAATATATATTTATGCAACCTGACTCTTCTCTACAGCCTACGCCTACGCCTGCTCCGGCTACACCGCCGCCTTTGAGCGGGGTGTCTAGATCGATGGAAGCGGATATGTTGGAGCCCGGCGAGCAGGTGTTAACGGTAGTACGTCGCTCGTTTGTGGGATTATTGGGAATTTATCTGATAGCCACCGTGGCGGTTGCGACAATCGTAGCCTTAGTGATAGCTATATCCCCAGACACCTTTTCACCATCGGAAAACAACTTGTCAGCCGCTTTGGTAGCGACTATTTTGCTATCAGCTTTGTTTTTGGGACTAATACTTTTTACGGCTACCTATGTTTACCGTCAAAGTAAATTGTTGATTACCGACCGCAGCCTAGTTCAAGTTCTCCAAAAAACTTTATTTAATCGCAAGGTTTCCAGGTTGAGCATGTCGGATGTGGAGGATGTGAACGAAGAGCAAAGAGGCGTTTTTGCCAGCATCTTCAACTATGGAACGTTAACTGTCCAGACAGCCGGTACGGAAGATAATTTTATATTCAGCCTATGCCCTGAGCCGGCCAGGCTGGCCGATCGAGTAATCACGGCTCGCCAGGCCTACACCAAGCGGATGCACGACGAAGAAGCCTCTAACCAAAATACTTAACTTGTTAAGTATTTCTAATTCAGTCCAGCGAATACCCATCTTTCCTTAGACATGCGCAGCTCACCTTAAGCCGGTGTTGTAAAACAGTCTGGCCTTGGGGGCGAGCATTTACTCTTGAAATGGATTATTTCGAGCTTGCTCGAACAGCGACTGGATATCTTTGTTATTGTCCTCTAGTGATTGGATCTGATTGACCGCAGTTGGATCAATCTTAGGGATAGTAGTTTGAATACCACCAATCTGATCGGGCGAAGGCTCGGCTTTAGCCAACCCACTTATTTGAAAGACAACTACCAGATAAGCTAGTAAAACCACTAGAATCGCTATGAAAAAGGCATGCTTTGACATTCTTTTAGATAGCTTATTGAGCAAGGGCTTAAGCTGGATAGTTTTTAAATCGATTCCTTTATTCATGGCTTTATAAAGATGTTAATTGTCAGGGTGAACGATAAGGACTGGTTGCCGCTGGCCGGCTGGATAGATACATCTGTAATTTGAGCCGTGCGGCGGTTTTTTTCGATACGATTCAAAAAATCAAGAATCTTAGGATAGCTCACCTGTTGATCGGCCGGTACGGTATTGCCGGTTTGCGGCGTTATAGTCAACTGCAGGCTATAAAGCCCTGGAATTCCGCTGACCGGTTTGGCTTGGGTCAGAGTAGGGACCGCGGTTTTGGCGCTTGGAGTGGTAGAGGGCACGGTTGAGAGCGCTGTAACTCCAAGAGTACTAGCCGGGAAAGTTATATTTTGAAGCAAAAATCCGCTTTGAGTGGCGAACTGGTTGATTTGCACCACCGCTTCCGCCTGGTCCTTATCGTTAGGGATAACTTCGTCAGCAATCGCCTTAAAATAGGAATATTTTTCAATTTGCTTTTTGGCTGTTTCCAAGCTGGATAATTGGGCATCGGCGGTAGCGCTTTTTAGCTTCAGATTAACCATACTTTTGCTCTGGCGACTCAAAAAAGATATGCCCAAAGAAGCGATTGCCACGAAAGCTACCACTGAAATCCCCACAACGGCGATCAGTATGAACCTTAGGCTTTTACTGTCGAACTTAAAGCCGCGGTTTGGTTTGGCGGGCTTTGGGGCATCGGTCGTTTTTGGAGAGGGTGTGACAGACTGGGCCGGATTCATTAGTTTGACCCCTTTGGTACGTTTATAAACTTGGTGCGGGCGGCGGCGCTGAATAGTACGCGGAAACTGGCATCACACTTATAGGGGCTCTTTTTGTTGATGTCACAGCTGATATTAACGATGTCTACCTTAGAGAATAAGTTATACTTTGGATCTCTTAAATTGACGGCTATTTGAGCTGCCGAGGGAGAGTCAACCGAATTGGCCGACAGATCAATCCCGCCGCTAACAACGTTACTGAGGCTTAATGAGCTCAAGACGGTTCCAGGCGGCATCACATTGCCAACAGTTTGAATCAATTGAGAGAAGTCAATTTCATTCTGCAGAATATTATTAATAACCTTAATATCGCCGCTGATTTCTTTAGCGTCGGACTGAACTTTGGTAAGATTTTGGGCCGAAAGCTGCTGGTTAGTAGTATCGATATTTTTTTGGTAAGTCTTGGATTCTTGACTTATATAAATCCAGCCGCCAGCTAAAATTACCGCCAAACCAGCTACGGATATCCAAATGCCAAGTAGCCAACGACGTAGTTTAGTATTCTGGCGGCCATAGCGTATAGCGGCGGCTGATTCGGGTGGTAAGAGATTGATCATTTGACAATCTCCGTAGGATTTAAGATCGCCTGTCCAGCGACGGTGATGTACATTGAGCTGTCGGCTGCAGACGGAATCGGCAAACGGCCAAAGCTTATTTGTTGCCAGGGGTCTAGATTATGGGTTGGTAACTGCAACTCGCGGTGTAAATACTGATTGAGGCCTGGCATAATCGCTCCGCCGCCAACTGTTATAATCTGGGCTAATTTATGGCCCGAACCGGCGGCCCGCTCGCTGTAATAGCGGACAGTTTTTTGAATCTCGTGCACTACCGTTTCTAACTCTGGTTTAATGGCGTCGATGATGCGTTGTTGGTGTTCGCTGTAGGCGATGCCGATTTCATTCTTAAGCTGAGAGGCATGCTCCACACTGATGTGCAGACTTTTGGAAATTAAGTCCGCCATGGTGTCGCTACCGCTGCTAACCGTGCTGGAAACTATAATGCTTTCGTCAAAAATGGCGATATCCGTGGTGACTGATCCCACATCGATAATAACCGCCGGCTGGTCTTTAGATGATGCCTCCATAGTCAGTAACCGCGATGGGGCGTTAATGCTCGGCTCAAAGGCCACTGGCTCTAACTTTAGCGATTCTAAAAGAGCTACGTAACTATCGACTATTTTCCGGGGGGCGGCGACCAGCAATATTTCGGCGCCCTCTTTACCTTCGGAGGTTATTTCGTAGTCAAGGTACAGGCTGCCGATTGGTATAGGTATGTACTGTTCGGCTTCCAAGTGGATTGCTTCAACGATTTCCTCGTGCTCCATAGGCGGTAGTTTCATGGGCCGGCTAAAAGTGTGAGCCGTGGGAAGCGCGCAGGCGACTCGCCGGCTGCTGATAGCGCCAACCAGTCTTTTATCGAGTAGTTCGTGCAGAGCCACGGCAATTACCTCGGGCTTTACTATGACCCCGTTTAGGATAGAGTCCGGTGGAAAAGGGCTATTACCGTAGCCGATCACAGTTGGCGCCTGGCGTGGTTTGATATCAATCTGCATGGCTTTTAAGCTGGCGTGGCCGATATCCAACCCAAACAGGGGTTCGTCTCGGTAAAATCTAAGCGTGCCCATCGTTTATATTGTTTATCCTTATTGTTAAGTATAGCTAATGATATGAGATGGCGCCAGGGAAGAGCCAGTCGGCTTAAAAGATACGTCGATAGCCATTGACCACCCAAAAAGTTGTACCAACACCGCCCGTTGATGTAGTGAATGTGACGGTAGCCGTATTAGACATCTGGACGGTCTCACCGATTAAGGCGCCGATCTGACCGCTGTTGTTAACGCTTACTTCAGTCCATCGCGAATAAAACACGGAATTAGCTCCTCCGGAGGAATTAGACAGGCTGATAGTAGTGTGGTTCCGCGAGTTATAAAGATCGGCTCCGGTGACACTGGGGCAGTCAGGCGAACAACTGGCAGCACTCCAGTAAGTGATAATCTCAAAGCCGGTGCCAGTCGAATTGGGCGTCAACTGTGAACCTTGGGACATGCTGATCCCGTCTGAACCATCAACCATAATCACCGGCCTAGTAGCGCCCAACCCATCGTCTACTACCAATTGTGCCGAATTGGCAATAGTCATCTTTCCGGTAATCCAGATATTGCCTAGCACCGTTACCTTACATTTGTTACTGATTGAGACATCGCCTATTATCTCTGTGTTGGCCTGCCAAGTAGGGTTGCCGCCGGAGCAAGAATAACCGCCAGAAATGGTATTAGCTGGGGTGACGGCTGCTTTTTGGGCGTCGCGGTCGTAAGTTGGAAGCGGTTGGGCTGTTACGCCCGAGCTGGCTGTTAATCCTAGATTGGTCATGCTGGTCGTATAGGCATCCTTTTGATTATTGGCCTTGACGGTGCCATAGATGTGGGCATTATTGCTGATAGAAATCGGGTTATCCTGCTCGCCGTCATTGCAGATTCTGGGATACTGGCTATTAAAATTAGGGTCGGTGGGGACGGGGCAAACCTGGTCAGCTACGTCTACGTTGACCGGATTGGTGCTAAGGCCTATCTGGGCTGAGTTTGTCAGGCTTATCTGACCGTTAATCAGCACGTCACCGCCGGCAATTTTGGCAGAGTTATTCATAAACAATCCGCCCTCCCCGCTGACAACGCTGTAATTTCCGGTAGTCACGGGTCTTAAATCAACACTTATTTTTACAGTCTGCCGAAGAGTATTGGAGGTTGAGGGCCAATAGGCGCGGCCGATAGAAACGATTGTCTTACTTATCGAGCCGTTACTGGTAACTGTTTCTTCGTAAGTGGTTTTGACTACCCCGTCATCATGTAGAGGTGGGGTTTTTTCACCGCCGGTGCCAACCCAGGACGGGTCCTGATTGATTTGTTCTACGGCATAGTCAATGCCGGCATCGGCGGCTAATTGCGCTTGGGTGTGTAGTTCATCCTGCCGGGCCAATCCTAGGTTCGAAGAAGACAAGGTGAGATAGCCGGATATCATCAGCATTAAAAACGGCATGACGATCAGCAGCGTAACCAGGATTTGGCCGTTTTGATTATCTTTTATCCCTAGCTTCATATTAGCTGAACCTGTTTCTTAGGGTTACACGAATACTGTCGTTAATTGTCACCGGCGAATTAAAAATGTTACGGCTTAAGGTCAGATCAATTTTGATAGAACGGGCCTGCGTTGGGTCGGTGGTTAGGCTGTTATCTTGGTCATAAAGAGTAAAGGACATGTTTGTGGCGTAATCGGCCAGATCGGCGTCGGCTGGACAGCTAGTGGTAGCCACATTTGCCGGACAAGTTGTTACCGTAGTGTTGCCGACGGCATCCGGGTCGGCCAAAGTGCGGCGCATCAGCGAACCGCCGCTCTTGTAATAGACCAGTTCGTTCATATAAGGACTGCCGGTGGAACTGTCTATAATGTAGTTGCGCGAGGAATCCTCGGCCGGTACGGCAATCACAATCACAAAATTCGCGTTGCTAGTATTCCAGCCGCCCGGAGCGTTAGGATCATAGATAGTGTTGGACTGTCGGACGCCATTGCCTGTTCTAAGGGCCTCCACAGTTGATCTCATCAGGTTTTGAGAGCTAGCCGTCATATCTATGGCGGTATTATTTCTGGTGATAAGCACCAGGTAGTTGGTAATCGCCCCTATAAAAGCCAGTGTCAGAATAGCCGTGACTGTAAAGGCTATCAGTAGCTCAACCATTGTGAAACCGGAATCATTCAATTTACTGCGAAACACCAAGCTCTCCTATATAGGTCGTGTAAGACAGACTGCGAGAGCCGGATTCGGTATACGAAATAGTGATATCTACCTGTTTTAAGCCGGCTTGAGGGCTGGTTATTTGCATGCTGGCGCTGCGTGGCAATTTCAGGGCGGATGGCAGCTGGCTGGATATATCGGTGGTACCAAGCGTTAGGCCGTTATAGCCTATACTCCTTAGCTCTTCGACCTTACCTTCGGCAAAAGAATTGGCCAGCAATAAGCTTTTACTGCGCTGCCCTATATTAACGTAATTGGTTATGGCCACGTTGGCGCTCAAAAGAAAAATTAGCCCGACTATCATTGCTATCAGCAACTCCACTATAGAGAACCCATCAGTACCAACACCTTTTTTTAACCAGCGGACAAGGGGAAAAGAGGCAGACTTCATGCTTATGGTTAATTATATGATAAAAAAAACAAAACCCCGAGTTGCCGGGGGTTTTGTTTCGACTAAAGATTTTTTAGTTCAGAGATTGTTTGACGTAAGTGCCGCCGGATTCTAGAGTGGCTGTCAGAGTGTAGGAAGTACAATCTGTAGCCGAGTTATCGCAAGCTGCGCCGCCATCACCTAGAGGCTGGTAGGCATAACAATCGGGGCCGGGGGTACTACTAAGCACGGCATCACCGTTAGCGTCCTTACAGCTGGAGCCAGTAGACCATTTAGGATCCTGTAGTGCCGCCAGGTCGAGTCCCTTAAGTTCGGTCAGGATAAAACCGCCGCTAACCCTGTCTTGCATATTAGCCAGCGTCGGATATTTGCCGTTTTCGGCCTGGTAGGCCTCGATTTGACCATGCAAGGCGTTAATATCTGTCTTGCGCTCGGTATCACGGGCCTTCTGTTGGATACCGTTATATGTAGTAACTACCAGCGCTGCTAAGATACCGATCACTACGATGACGATTAATAGTTCGACAATGGTAAAACCGCGTCTATCTTTTGAAAGACGCTGCCTTAACTGTGTTAATGAGATCATTTTATGACCCACCCTTCTAATCTTTTGTTTACTTTTTTATGAACAACTTCTGTTCTATGACCTTGATTATAAGCATAAGCGCAGTGTTGTCAAGTTTATCCGCACCGTCTAATTCAAGGCTTGTTTAACGTAGTAAGTACCGCCCGACTCCAAGTCGGCCGTGATAGTGTAGCCGGCGCAATCACCATTGCCGGCGTTATCACAAAGCGCCGGTGTGGCTGCGTAACCATAGCAGCCGCTGGACGGGGTGGTGGAATTTTGTAGTTGAACGGCCCCGGAAACCGTACAGCTGGCGTTTGAACTACTCCACTTGGGGTCTTGCAACGCCGCGTTATCTAGGCCCTGCATATTTGTAGCGCGAAAGCTGGCAGTATTAAATTCCGCCGTACTGGGGTACTTGCCGTTTTCGGCCTCATAAGCCTCGGCGTGGGCATGCAAGGCGTTAATATCTGTCTTGCGCTCGGTATCACGGGCCTTCTGTTGGATACCGTTATATGTAGTAACTACCAGCGCTGCTAAGATACCGATCACTACGATGACGATTAATAGTTCGACAATGGTAAAGGCGTTTTGTAGTTTTTTGTTTTTCATATGAGCGGAGAGTTTCTTTTCATGGCCTTGATTATAGCCATAAGCATAATGCTGTCAAATTATCAGCAGTTTGGCTGCCTAATTGCCAATGTTTTTGCTCAACGAGGCTATGGGGCCCATAACCGAAGCGGCTATCAATCCCACGATACTACCCAGGATGATTATCATCACTGGCTCGATGATACTGGCCAGGCTGTCAATCACGGTATCGACCTCTTCTTCATAAAAATCGGCCACCTTGACTAAAACCTGGTCGATTTTACCGGTCTCCTCGCCGACGGTCATCATTTGGCCGACGATTGGCGGAAAGAAAGGCGCGTCTACTAATTGCTTACCAAGCGGCTGTCCGTTCTTAACGGCCTCCGAAATATCTGCTAGTTCTTTTTGGATGACCTTGTTACCGACGGCTTTACCGGTTACTTCCAGGGCATCCAGTACGCTGACTCCAGAGCTCATAAGAGACGAAAAGGTACGGGAAAACCGGGCGATTATTACTTTGGCAACGATGTCCCCGACAATCGGCAGCCGCAACACCACGCCGTGCCATTGGTAACGTCCCCTCTCGGTGCGGATGTAATGGCGAAAACCCCAAATCAGGACGATGGCACTAAGAATAATAAATAGGAAGTTTTTTTGCATAAAACCGCTGATGTCTAACATGGCCCGCGAATAAACTGGCAGTTTGGCGTTTGGACCGCCCAGATCGGTAAGGATCTTACTAATCTTGGGCAGAATAAACAGCATGATTCCAAAAAAGGCGATGATGGTTACGGTCAGAATAACGATAGGGTAGGCCATGGCCGAATGGATTTTCTTGCGGATAGTCGCATCTTTTTCGACCTGCGAGGCCAAGCGTTTTAGGATGTCGTCCAGAATCCCGCCGGCTTCGCCGGCTCGCACCATGTTGACATAAACGTCACTGAAACTACCGGGGAATTTAGCCATGGCGTCAGCCAGAGTCATGCCGCTTTCTACGTCGCGATTGACACTGTTGATGATATTTTTAAAGAATTTGTTTTCTGTCTGTTCGGCGAGAGTGTTAAGACCTCTGGGTAGCGGTACGCCGGCGCTAATCATCGTAGAAAGTTCGCGGGTGAAAATCATCAAATCCTTAAGCTTGACCTTTCCGCTGGTCAGCGGCAACTTCAAGCCTTTTTTACTGGCTTCTTTAACCGTCAAGGGGCGGCTGCCTTGGTTGCGCAAACTGGTTATAGCTTCCTGGCGATTAGCCGCCGCTATGGTGCCATTGATATGCTGGCCGTTCTGATTTAACGCGCTGTATGCAAAATCTGCCATAATTAATGCTCGCTGGTGACTCTCATGATTTCCTCAAGCGTGGTTTGGCCTTGCAAGGCCTTTATCAAACCGTCGGTTTGCATGGTCACCATCCCTTCCTTAATAGCTTCGTCTTGGATAGCTTCGCTGCTGGCGCCAGATATAATTAATTTCTGAATCTCCGGAGTTACCGGCAACACCTCATATATGCCGATTCGGCCGCGGTACGAGGCGGCGCCAGACTTGCCTTTCATCCTCCATAGACGCTTGATGGTTTTTCCGTCGGTGGCTGCCTCGGCA
>DASTHV010000058.1:0-12019 GCA_035718045.1 Saccharimonadales bacterium (SeqCode)
GATCGCAGCGGTGCAACATCGCCCCCTCAACCCGGAGACGTTATGGTCTTTACAGGGGCAGATGATGCCGGGCATGTCGGCATTGTAGAGACTGTTACCGGGACTACTGTGCAGACTATCGAGGGCAACAGTGGAGACAAGGTGCAAAGGAATACCTACAATTATCAAACGGATCCGACCGTACTGGGTTGGGGAAGAATGAAATGACGATGAGAAAAAGACTATTTATGGCGTTAATTACAGCCGGCTCGTTAGTAGGATTAGTGCTGGTGGGCAGCTATTATTACAATCATTCGCATCTGCTTCTGAAAGGAACTGTCCCGCAGAACGGATCCTCTAAAGTTAGTAGTGTAAGCCCAGTAATATTCACTTTTAATAAGAGTATTAGGCTTTCTAATTCGGATCGCTTTGTAATCACCCCGGCAGTCCAAGGAAAAGTTACCGTAAAGAATAATCAATTAACCTTTACGCCCACGCTACCATACACGCTTCAGACTAGCTACAGTGCAACATTAAAATCACCTCAAGCCGCTAATGGTCAGGTTGGCTCAGATGTTTATACTAGGTTTTACGTCACATATGTTCCGTTCAGTCAGCTTCCGGCAAATCAGCAACAGGCTGATTTAGGACGAACTGACGCGCTGGAAAGAATCTATCCTATTCTTCACAAAATTCCCTATGAGAATAATCACTTCAAGATTACATATTCCGTAGATGATGCTAATAAGTTGCATTTGAGCGTGACACTATACGCCGTAATTAACGGGCCCTCCGACTACGATCAATACCAGCAGCAGCTTAAACAGTATAAAAATGAAGCATTGCAGTATCTGCAAAACAATGGAGCAGATATAAACTCTACGGACATAAGCTTTACGCCTAACGTGTAGGAGAATTGCTTTTTTATACTGTTTATGGTAATATATAGGTGTTCACAGGGGTAGTTATCCCTGGACGAACTTCTCGTGTCTAGCGAATCCAAACGGAGGTGGGAAGATGAGGCGCTGTCTCATTACCTTGATCGCCGCGGCTACGGCCATGACGATCATCTGTCTGCCGGCCTCGGCCGGCAACACCCCGTACTACACCGTCGGCGCGGCGGTGATCCTGCATGGCCAGACGGCCAGCGGGTCCAGTCGGGCGGAGGTGATCCTGCGCAACGTCGGCAACAAGCCGTCGGGAGAGTTCCGAATCATCTTCTACAAGTACTGGAGCCTTGGCCGAACGCCAGGGCTCACGCTCAAGTGGTTCAAGGGGGTAGAGCACTACAGCCAGATTCTGAACGCTCAACCCAACCAGAGTCTGCGCTATCCGATCACCGTCAAGACCACCAAGCTCGGCATCGCCGGCGACCTAGACGGTTGCTTCGGGGTTAGCGAGAGCGACCTGGCCACAGGGGCGAGTGTGGTTACCACGGCCTGCGCCAGGTCCACCGAGCCGTTTGAGCTCGGTATGTTCGTGGCCTTCCCGCGTGTAGGACACAGCCCGAACCTGACCGTAACCGTACACAACTATGGGCGGTCCAGGTCGGCACCGTTCTACCTGTGGTTGGGGCCTACCGTTGGTTGGACACACGTCTACGCTGGCGTGCCCGCTGGCGCCGACCGGGTGGTCCACGTACTGGAGCCGATGTACTCGAAGGAGTACATCGTCACGCTCGGACTCACCAAGAACCGAGCGGTGCGGCCGTACGTGACAGACCAGATCAGCCAGGGCCTTAAGTGACCCTTCGGTGCGACACGAGAAAGCCCCAACGGCCATGCGCCGGCGGGGCTTTTCTCATGCCCGAGCCAAAGAAATCAAATTGTGAGCGCCGGTAGCGAAGTATTCCAGCACCGCCTCGGCATCAGTGGTGGTTATTATAGTTTGATAATCTTTGAGGTTGTCCACCAGGGCTCGGCGGCGCTGGCCATCCAGCTCTGAAAATACATCGTCCAGCAGGAATACGGGTTTAGCGCCGCGGGCTTTTTCTATTAAACCAAGCTCGTATATTTTAAGCGCCAGCAGCAGGCTGCGGGTCTCGCCGCGCGAGGCCGTGGCTCCGACTGGGCGGCCGCCCAGCGTGAAGATAAAATCCTCACGATGCGGCCCGCTGCCGGTAAAGCCACGCTCAAAGTCCAAACCGGTTGACGATTCTAACTTTGATACCATCAGGCTGGCATAATTACCAACAGGGAACTGGCAGTCGTATTTAAGCCCCACTTTGGTACGCTGGCCGGCAATCCGGCCATAGTCCCGACTAAGCTGCTTATTGGCAGTGTCTACCAGATTTTGCCGGGCTTGGGCGATTTGAGACCCCAATTCACTCAAACGGATATTCCAGGCGAATAGCTGCGGTTTGGCCTGGGCGTGGCCTTTTTTCAACAGCGCGTTACGCTGAGCCAAGGTCCGCCGATAACCGGCTACCAATGATTTAAAAGCCGGCTGGCTGCGCTCCAAAAGTTCGTCAAAGTAATCACGTCGGGCTTCCGGACCGCGGATCATCAATTGCAAGTGGTTGGGTTCAAAAAAGACCGTCGCCACTGTCCGCTCCAAATTCAGTCGCCTGTATGGTTTATCATCTATGACAAACGACTTGATAGCTGCGCCGGAGCGGGCGTCAACCTTTGCCGTGCGGATTTGGCCCGAAAAGTTGCCGTCTAGCCGCGCCCAAATTTTTTTAAGCTGAATAAGCTCGGCGTCCCGTACCCGCCAAGAGTTACCGCGTGCTAGCACCAGCACCGCTTCCAGCAGGTTGGTCTTGCCGCTAGCGTTAGGACCTACCACGATATTTACGCCAGGCTCAAATTCAAAACTGTCGTCTTTATAGGAGCGAAAATTCTGCAAGCGAATAGAATCAATCATAAAACTAGCTTATAGCTAATGGCTTGTGGCTCATAGCTTAATCATTTTGCCGGCTATCAGCTATTAGCTAACGGCTATCAGCTTCTGAGGGGCATAATCAGGTGCAGGTAGTCCGGCTCTTTGACGCTGCGCAGAATGACCGGCTCCAGCTTGCCGTTAAAACAAAATTCGACTTCCTCGGCTGAAAAGGCATTTAAAGCCTCGATCAAATAACGCGAATTAAGGGTCACATCGCCGCCGCCAGTGATTTTAGCGTCGGCTTTGGCAGTGTTTTCTCCAAGCTGCGAAGCAATGGCGTTAATACTTAGGCAGTTGGCGTCTTTGTCGGCCTTGATTGTGATACTTCCAGCAGATTCGCGCGCGAACAAGCTAGATACTTTGGTTATATTCATAAAATCGGCGCGGGTCAGCTTAGCGATTGTGGCGAATTTACTAGGAACTAATTTACGATAGTCCGGATAATTGCCCTCTATCAAGCGGGCGACCAGACTTATATCGCCCACATGGAATAATACTTGCTGATCGTCGTGAGTCACTACTACCTCCTTGTCGGTATCACTGATTATTCTTAGAAGGTCCTGGGCGGCGCTGGCCGGCAATAAAAAGTTGAGTGGGTGACTGGTTTTACCAAGCTTAGCCTCAGCCAGCCGATAGCTATCAGTAGCCGCCATTACCGCTTGGCCAGCAGTAGTATGGCAGTAGACACCGCCAAGCACCGGCCTAGCGTCATCAGCACTGGCCGCAAATACCACCTTTGACAGAGCTTTTTTAAACTCAGCGGCCGGGCTTTTCCAAGTAACACCTTTTTTAATCGCCGGCATAACAGGGAAGTCATCAGCTACGATTCCGTTAATCGACGATTGATATTGATCGTTAGTAATACTTAGTTTGTTGTCGGTAAGTTCTAAATTCAAAACGCTATCCGGCAGGCTGCTGACAAAGTCTTGCATTAAGCGGGCCGGGACTGTAATCGAGCCCTCATCCTGGATCTTAGAACCTATAAAGTGGGTAATGGCGATATCTAGATTAGTAGCCGCGATACTTAAACGATTATTATCGGCTTTTAGTAGTACGTTTGAAAGTATCGGCAAGGTATTGCGAGTATTGGCAACTCGGGCGACTGTGTTTAGGGCTTTGGCAAGGTTAGTCTGGGCTACCTGTAGCTTCATATTATTAATCCTTTATTAATTTATTAGTAGTATTCATTGGAGCTGTGGTTAATGCGCATAAACCGCCACACAACAGACTGAAAATCCTTACACTGGCTTGGTTATAAGTACTTCTAAAGTGGTTAAAGATTGTGAAAAAATTGTGTACAAAAAATACTTGACTTGTTAAGTATTTTAGCTTGCTTGTGGAAAGTGCGGATAAACTAAATGATTGTAACCAACTTTTGCTAGCGCTAAACACAGCTAATCCACAGCTCATTAAATTTTTCATGCGTAAAGTTTGTCCTTAAGTTCACTAACATTTTGGCGGATCGGGCCATCATAAGTTATTTCGCGCTGGATTTTTTCAATCGAATGGATAGCAGTAGTGTGATCTTTACGGCCGAGCTCGTGAGCGATCTTGGGGAAACTCAAGTGAAGCTCACTGCGCAGCATATACATGGCTATTTGGCGCGGTACTACGATATCTTTGTCGCGCTTGGGACCTAAAATATCCTCCATTGGTATGTGAAAGTGTTTGGCGGTGCGCTCGATGATTGAGCGGGCACTGATGTGTTTGGGGCGTGCCCTACTGCCCTCAAACATCGTGGTGGCGATTTGAATGTCTGGGTCCACGCCACGCATCTCACAAAACGCCAGCAGCTGATTTAAGGCGCCCTCCAACTCACGAATGTTGCTTTGGACCCTGGCCGCTAAAAGCTCAACGACTTCCGGCGATAAACTGACCTCTTGACTGGCAGCTTTAGTGTGTAAAATGGCACAGCGAGTTTCAAAATCGGGGTTCTGCATATCAATCGTCATGCCCCAGGCGAACCGCGAGCGCAAGCGCTCTTCTAGGGTTGGGATATCTTTGGGCGGCTTGTCGGAGCTCATGATTACCTGTTTGTTGGCTTGGTATAAGGCGTTAAAAGTATGGAAGAACTCTTCCTGCACCCGCTCTTTGCCGGCCAGGAACTGGACATCGTCTACGATCAACACGTCGGCGCCGCGGTAAAAGCTAGCAAAACTGGAAGTATTCTTTTTAAAGCGCAAGGCGTCCACAAACTCCTGGACGAACTGCTCGGTAGAGGCGTAGACCACCCGCAGGTTGGGTTTTTTGGCCAATACGGTGTTGCCGACCGCCTGGATCAGATGGGTTTTGCCGATACCTACGCCGCCGTAAACGAACAGCGGGTTGTATTTGGTGCCCGGCGACTTGGCGATGGATTGGCAGGCGGCGTAGGCTAGCTCGTTGCCGGCGCCGACTACGAAATTTTCAAAAGTATAACGCTCGTTTAAGCCCTGGCGGTATGAATGAGTGACATTGGATATGGCCGCTCTGGGGCGGGCCGGCGATGAATCAAGCGGCAGTTTGGCCGAAACCTTGAGCGCCTCGGCGTCTTGGCCGTTAGCCGGCAGGGTTATGCCGGCGTGGATTTTGTATTCGATTTTACCGGGTTTGATACCGTTTTTGGCCAGTACCTGCGTTACCAAATCGTTGAACTTACGCTCTAGCTGGTTTTTGACAAAAATATTAGGGACGCCAATCACTACCACATCATCTTTTTGGCGGACCAATTGGGTGTTTTTGAACCAGGTCACAAAGTTACCGCGGGATACGCTAAGCTCAATTTCTCCCAGAACCGCCTGCCACAGTCCGCTATCTTGCATTGGTTTGTTTACACCCTTCTTTTACGCTTCGTACTCCAATAGTAACTAAGGCCAGAGAGTTTTTCCACAGGTTTTGGAAAAAATACTACAGCGCGACTGAGCAGCCGGCCATAAGATGAGCGGTTGTGCACAGCCAGACTCGGTCTCTGTTAAGCTGTGGAAAAAAGTTGCTCAGCGGGGGATAAGCCACTTACTTCTGTGGCTATACATTGTTAATTTGACGAATTTTCAGAGCTTGGGCGAATGCGAAATTCTGTTAGTGGGTTAGGCGGGCGCGGCCTTTAAGGCGACGATTTTTAAGTACCCGGCGTCCGGCCTGGCTGGCCATCCGTTTCATAAAGCCGTGTTCGCGGCTGCGCTGCCGCTTTTTGGGCTGATAAGTTCGTTTAGGCATGTCTGGTAATTGTACCAATTCCCACCGGTAATCGCAAAAAGACTAGAACCGCTAACACCTAAGCTGTAATCTTAGATGGTGATATCCAGGACGCATCGGTTCCATGGCTACGGCAGTTTACGCCGCGTTTACCGGCAAGGCCAGATGACGCGCGGTTCTTTGTTTGCCGTAAAGGCTCTACCCAACGAAAGCCGAAAATCGTATCGGGCGGCCGTGGTAGTCAGCCGCAAGGTCAATAAATCGGCGGTGGCCCGCAACCGGATACGCCGCCGGCTGTACGAGGCTATCTGGATATTGGGGCCGCAAATCAACCACCCCTATGATATCGTCATCACGGTTTTTAATGACTCGCTGCTGGAGGTTCCGCACCGGCAGCTGGAAGGCCAGCTTAAAAGACTCTTAAAACAGGCCAAGGTTATCGGATAAGCCGCTCGGGGTAGGCATGGTATCATTAATCTGAGATTCAGAGAGTTTGTCCATGATGTTTGCTAATATTTTTACGACAATTATTGTTCAGCCGATTTTCAATCTGTTGGTTTTTATATATGCTATCTTGCCAGGCCACAACTTTGGTCTAGCCATAATTATTTTTACGATTCTGATCAGAATCTTACTATGGCCGCTGGTTAAAAAGCAGCTGCGTCATGCCCGGGCTATGCGCGAGCTGGCCCCGGAGCTCAAAAAAATCAAACAAGCCGCTAAAGGCGACCGCCAAAAAGAATCGCAACTGACGATGGAGCTTTATAAAGAACGAGAAATCAATCCATTTGCCAGCCTGGGCATTATGATAGTCCAGTTGCCGATACTTATCGGGCTCTACAGCGGCCTGAACCGAGTTATTAAAGATCCGCACCAATTAGTCACCTTCTCGTACCCGTTTATCCACCACCTGGGCTGGATGCAGACGCTTAGCCACAGTATCCACCGTTTTGATGATTCGCTGCTTGGCGTGGTCAATCTGACTAGGACGGCGCTTGGCACCCACGGAGTTTATTGGGCCGGTTTGGTAATCGCCCTGGCTAGCGCCATCGCCCAATACTTCACCAGCAAGCAACTGATGCCCCAGGCTAAGGACTCGCGCGGCCTGCGCGCGATTTTACGCGAGGCCGGACAGGGTAAATCGGCCGACCAGTCCGAGGTTAATGCCGCCGTCGGCCGTGGCACAATGTACTTAATACCAGGCATGGTGTTTTTGTTTTCGATTCGGCTGGCTTTGGCGCTGCCGCTTTACTGGCTGACCAGCAGCGTGGTGGCCTATATACAGCAGTCCAGAGTACTTAACGAAGATGTTGCCGAAGCCGACGCTTCGGTATCCCGCGTTCCCGAACCCGCCAAAGCCGTCAAAACCAAGAGCGGCTTAAAAGTTACCAGAAGAATAGAAGGCGATCAATCGCCGCAAACTAAAACATTGCCGGCCGGCAAACCGGCCAAAAAACCCTCCAAAGCCAAGCGCGGTAATAGAAGGAGGAGAAAATGAACGACTCGATGGAAGAGGCAATATTGTTCGCTAAAAAATATATTGAGGACTTATTGTCGTTTTTCGGTTTGAACACCGATGTACACGCTACTACCGAGGACGACGAAGTCATCGAGCTCGACATACCATCCACCCACTTGAATGGTTTTTTGATCGGGCAGCATGGTGATACGCTGCGGGCCGTGCAGTACACCATCAGCACGGCTCTAAAAAATCAAAATTATAGCCATACAAGGGTCAACGTTGATGTGGCCGGTTATAAAAAACAGCACGCCGAGCGGATAGCCAAGCAAGCCGAGGAATGGTTTAACGAAGTTAAAGCCAGCGGAAAGCCTAAGGAATTGGCGCCGATGAGCGCCGCCGACAGGCGGACGATCCATAAGGCGGCCGAGGACTGGGGATTGACTACCGAGTCAGAAGGGGAAGGGCGGGACCGGCACATTGTTATTAGACCAGTTGCCGCCGACAAATCCGAAGAAGAATAATTCCCTGCTCTAATAAAAATACTTAACTTGTTAAGTATTTTTATTAACCTAAACTCTAGCAATTTTCCATTTTCAGTTTACCGTTTACAATGCGTTTACTATGATCCGTGATCCATTTACGCTCGGCAGCCGCACCCTTGACTTCAGTCAAGACATACTAGACTTCTGCAAAAATGAGAGGCAGACTTACGTTACTAAACCTCTAATAGACCAGTTGATACGTTCTGCCACAAGTATTGGCGCGAATTATGCCGAAGCTAACAATGCCGCCTCTAAGTCTGATTTTAAAAATAAAATCTATATAGCCAAGAAAGAGGCAGCTGAAACCGAATATTGGCTCAAGCTATTATGTAAGTTGGTTGAAGACGAGCAGCTATGCCTTAAACTACTCGAGGAATGTCACTATTTACTGATGACTTTCCAGAAAATAATCAATACGTTAAGCAGAGGAAAACTGAAAACGGCTAACGTACGGTAAACCGTGAATGGTAAACGGTTAATATCCCAGAGCAATTAAGAATTCTTTAGGACTTCTTCGTAGATTTTTAGGGTTTGCTCGGCCATGTGCCGCCAGGAAAATCTTCGGACTTGCGCGCCCGCGGCCCACTGCAGCTGCTTAGCGCGCCGGGGGCTGCTAATGACGTTATATATGGCCTGAGCCATCTCGCGGGTACTTTTTGGGTTAAAGTATTCGGCGGCTTCCCTGTAAATCTCCGGCAGACAGGTGGCGTTGCTGCTAACTACCGGTGCGCCGTGGGCCATAGCTTCCAGCCCTGGCAGGCCAAAGCCCTCGCTCAAAGACGGAAAAACGTAGGCGGCAGTATTTTCATACAGCCAGCGCAGTTCGCCCTCGGTAATGTAACCGGTAAAAACTACTGAATGGGCCAAGCGCATATGGGTAACGTAGGCGCCTAAGCGATGATAGCTGGCATCGTTCTTCCCTGCTAGTACCAACATCAGCTCGGGGCGTGCCTTACGCAAGGCCGCGTAGGCATCTACCAGCCGCCTTAAGTTCTTGTGCGGCATGGCCCGGCCGACATACATGATGAATTCTTTGCCGGCCAGCCGCGGCAGCGGCTGTGGCTGGTCGATAATTTTATCGGCGGCTTCGTAGATAACTTTGATTTTGTCTGGATTGACACCGGCAAACCGTGATACGTCATCTTTAACGTACTTACTGGGGACGATTATCCGTTCGGATGAATTAGCCACCCGCTTGATAAGCCGCCGGTAGACTTGGCGCTGAGGCCTAAAGATTACTGGGTTGCGCAAAGGGTTATCAAAACGCGTCGTAATCAAATCGTGTATAGTCGTGACCTTTTTACCTTTGTACAATACCGGTTGCTGCGGCATGGTAAAGTGCACTAGATCCGGCCCCAGCCTTTTTAGCTGGCGCTGCAGCCCCAGCTGCTCGCCAAAGCCCGAAAGTCGCCAGTTGGATTGGACTATCTTAAAATTGGGCGCCACACTGTCCAGAAACTCTAATCTGTGAGTCTTGGTAAGGACTAATACTTCAAAATCCGGCTGGAGTTTATACAGATATTCCACCAGTTTATCGGTATAGCGACCGGTGGTGGTCCCCGAATTCCTGGCATCAATTATGAGTCTTGACATCTATAACTCCTCGTAGAGCTTAGTATGTTGTTTTACTATGTTGGTCCAAGAGAAATATTTCTGTAATTCTTTTACCCCGGCCAGGATTTTTCGACTGTCGGCCGGTGAATCTTCCAGATGCTCGATTGCGGCGGCAATGGACTGCGGGGTCACCCGCTCCAGCAAGTAAGAGTTTTTCAGATGCTCAAAAGGCGTGGTTTCTATGGGGCGGTTAGAGCCGTGCGATAATAAAATCATTCCATTTACCGTCGCCGCTATGGCCGTGCCGGACTTGGCGCTGATGGGGCGGACGTTTGGCAGCACAAAGTAGCGGCTGGCTTGTAAAATCGCCGACACGTCGTCACCTTCCAAAAAACCAGTCACACCGGCTCTTATCTCGTTCTGATTCAGTTTATTGATTTTTGCTTTAAGCATTTTTTGGTAAGGCTCGTCTTTATCAAAACTGGCTACCAGCAGCAGCTGATAATTTAGCAGCTGAGGTTCGTTAAGCGCGTCTAATAATACTTCTAATCTCTTACTGGGAAAAGCGTAACCAAAAAAGACCAGTGTTGGCTTGGAAACGGCTAGGCCTAAATCCTTCAGGGTTTTTTCATAAAACTGCTGGTTGGGTTTAGCCACTTCAAAATTAGCACCAATCGGCACTATCCTTACCTTGTCTCCAACCCATCTGGCCAGGCCGGATTTATCCAGCTGGTTTGAAACTAGAACTTTGTGAGCCGGCAGAATTGTAATAAGGTTACGCAGTTTACCTATCCAGCGCGATTGGTGGTATTCATGCAGAGTGATAACCAGCTTTAAGCGCGGCCTTAGCAGCTTTATGACGTACGGCAGTAAGTTGATTCCAAGCTGGCGCCGGTAGCCGACGGCTGGATATTGAATATGGACTATCTGCGCCCGGCTGGTTTTTATGGCGTCTAGCATTTTTGGAATCGTGCGGACTTTCCAATTCGGAACTGTCAGCAGCGGCGCCGGCGTTTTACGGTCAACGCCTTCAGTAGACAACAACTGAAAATCCAGTTTTTCGGCGGCCAGCTCGCGGCTCAGGCGGCTGGTGTAGTGGCCTACTCCGCACCTAATCGGCGGCAGCGACCCGCTGACCAACAAAACTCTCCTCATAGGTTCCTCGTTAATATGCCTGTCTTATCTTTTAAGCCGTCCAGCCAGGCCCACCACAGGGCCTTCAAGGCTGTGGTCCTACCGCTTTCGTAGCGAAGCAGGATGACACCGTGGTACTTGATAGTAATCAAAATTATCCGAAGCCAGGACAGCGGCCGATAAGCCGGGGGGATATTACGTCTGACAAATAAAAAATGATTGCGGATATTGTAATAAATGTAGGCCGGCGAGCGTTCTCCTAGCGTATGCGAAACATGATGCAGTAATCTGGCCTCGGGCACGTACAAAAGCTCAAAGCCGGCCTTTTTAAGCTTGCTGCACCAATCGGCGTCCTCCCAGTAAAGAAAATATTCCTCCGGCAGCAGCAGTTGAGACAGATCGGCCTTTTTAAGGTCTATAACTATGCAGCAGCCGGTCAGAAACTCGGTTTTTTCAGCGCCGCCGGGCAGGCTTTCCATTTGCCCGACCTGCAAATGTGATACGTGGCTGGTCTTAAGCGACATACGGCCGCCGCCGAACCAAATAATGTCAGGATCAAGCCGTTTCAAAATGGTCGGCGCGGCGGCCAGGGCCTTCGGGTTAGAATCAAGCGCCTTGGCCAGCTTGTCGAACATATTCTTATCTATGACTTCGGTGTCAGGGTTAAGTAAGCAGATGTAATCATAACCCTTCTCCTTGGCCAGCTTGATATTCGGATTATGCCCACCGGCAAAACCCAGATTTGTATCATTCATAATTACCCTTATCGAACGCAGTTTTTCCCGAGTTGCCGACATGATTTCGAATTTTTCATGGGTAGAATGATTGTCTACCACTACAACATCGGGCTGCCGGTCTGACGGCAGTTGGGCCAGGCCAGCCAAGCACTCATTAGTTGCCGCCGTGCTGTTCCAGTTGACAATAGACACTAAATATTTAGGCAATTATTACTCCTAAGACTTAGGTCGGCTAGTGTTCTCATCTCCTCTATATTCTAGCGTTTAGCTGGAATATATGCTAAGCCCGAGAAAAGCCAGTCCGTAGAGATAAGAAGATTTTCCCGGTGCGAAGCTATATAATACTTTAAGTTATATGTTTAGACATGTCTTCTCTAAGAAGAATCGGGCTTTGCTTTCGGAGCTGGTCAGAACCGACTTTAAGTTGCGCTATCAAGGCTCGGTTCTGGGCTATGCCTGGTCGCTACTGCGCCCGCTACTTATCTTCGTAATCCTATACGTGGTCTTCGTCAAATTCCTGAAAATAGGCAATGGCGTACCTCACTACCCCATTT
>DASTHV010000059.1:0-5515 GCA_035718045.1 Saccharimonadales bacterium (SeqCode)
GGGATAGTATGTCCATCCGACTATTGAGTTATCTATTATATAAAACCATTTGGTTATTCATTGCGGCGTTCATGTTGTATGAACTTTTTATACAGCTGCTTAAAACGTTCTTTGGAATTAGGGGCCTTTATTATGCTCTTATGGGAGCGGTATTATCAGGTGCCCTGTCTCTTTATTTCTTAGTAGCGCTATTTGGCTATGGTTTTCAAAATTTCATAGCCGAAGTAGCTCTGGCGTTTGCTGCTATAATTGTCTGCTGTCTAGAAATACAATCCACCAGTCAACAAAGAAAACAAATATACATAAGCCTGCTCGCACTGTTCACGGTGGCTTCGACCTGTGTTTGGGTTCTGCCGGGAGCAGTCTTAGGCTTACTTACTATTACAGTCACCGGCAAAGAGTATTTAAGTAAAAAGTCATCGATTAATTACTGGTGCTGGCTGGCTTTAGTAGCGGGGGGTTTTCTTACTCTTTCACAAATATACGTAATCAAGAGCATGAGTTCTAACGGAAATTTGTCATCGCTAAATCTTGGAGGCGCAGTGCCACCTATCAATATACTAGCCGTATTCATTTTAATAATTATTTCAATACTATTATCAACTAGGGTGCGGCTCAAAAAAGAAGTCTGGCTAGCCGTGATTATTGGATTTGGTTCTTTGGAATTTATCATTCTCACGCTCTATCAGCAGCTCAGTCTCGGAGAACAGAGATACTATGACATTAAGTTAGCGTACATGTGCACCCTAGTGATAGCCACGGTATTGTTCGCATTATTGATACGGTTTTTTGTACCAAAGACGGGGTTTATCCGCAGAGCAATGCCCGTATGTTTGCTTGGTTTACTGGTTGTGCTACCGTTTTTGCTTGGTATCGATTTAAGGAAATCTGCCTACCCGCTAAAAGATAGTGCACCGATCAAGCCTTCAACCGCTAGCAGCATCTTAAGCTCATCGAACAACGATCCCAACAAAGTCTTCATTACTGACAACGAAGGCGAGAGTTATTTGGCAACAAAACTCTGGTCAGCAATACGTCCGTACAGTAGCTTGCAACGCCAAACTCTACTTAAAAATATGGATTTGGAGATACATAAATAATACTTAACAAGTTAAGTATTTTCCTGGTCTAGGTACTTACTCAATTTACTCTTAAGCCTGTGCTTTGTCTTATTGACAGCTCGTAGATGAAAGGTTTTGCCCCACTCGTCTGTGAACCAACTTGAAGACCATTCTTTGTCCTCGCCTACCCCAAAAATGACTTTGGTTTTGTTGGCCTGGCAGATTTCCCATTCACGAATGGTAGACGGGTCAACCGTATCGCCACCCTTTGTATAGACATGCGGTTTTATGATTTTTAAAGCTTCATTTACGCTCATGTCGTCCTCGATTTCAAACGGAATAACGTAGTCAACATTTTTAATACCGCTGACAATCAGGCTTCTGGTTGCCAGGTTTTGAAATGGCCGGCCCTTTTTGGCGGTCAGGAACCAGTCGCCATTAACAATAACAACCAGCGTATCTCCGTACTTTTTGCTTTGAATAATTAGGCTGATATGGCCGGGGTGTATGGGGTCGTACCCGCCGCTAGTGGCAACTATCTTACCGAGTTTTGGCCTTATTTTAGCGAATTCCTGCAAAGAAACGATTTTAGCGCCCCAGGGCTTGTTCATCCCCAAAAGTATACCAAAACCATCGCTTAAACAGTTATAATAGATGGGGAAGCTGTTTATGAAAGAGTTACGAGAATTTCTTTTGGAGTTGTGAATTGGAAATTGATAAATTATTGAAAATTGTGAATTGGAAATTGATAATTGCAGCTTCACAAGGAGTTGCCTTGTGAAGCTGTTGGTTACCGGCGGGGCGGGGTTCATCGGCTCCAACTTTGTTCATTATGTTTATCGCGAGCGACCCGACTGGCATATCACCGTCTTTGATAAACTGACTTACGCCGGGAATTTAAAAAACCTGGAAGGCTTGGATGATAGCCGCTATTCGTTCATTAAGGGCGATATCTGCGACGAGGCGGCCATTGAACAAGCCGTGGGCGATGTCGACACCGTAGTCCACTTCGCGGCCGAGTCGCACGTAGACAACTCCCTGCATGGCCCGGGAGAATTTGTGAACACTAACGTAGTGGGGACTTATCATGTCTTAGAGGCCGCGCGCAAACATAAAAAACGCCTGCATCACATCTCGACGGATGAAGTTTATGGCGATCTGGAGTCCGACGACCCCAAGTTCAATGAAAAGACCCCTTACAATCCCTCTAGCCCCTACTCCGCTACCAAAGCCGGCTCAGACCATCTGGTACGGGCCTGGGCGCGTAGTTTTGGCGTGCCGGCCACCATGTCCAATTGTTCAAACAACTACGGACCATATCAGCACGTTGAAAAATTCATACCTCGTCAGATAACCAATATTTTGTCGGGCGAACGGCCCAAGCTGTACGGCAACGGTGAAAATATCCGCGACTGGATACACGCCGAGGATCACAGCTCGGCAATACTAGCTATTCTGGAAAAGGGCAAGCTTGGCGAAACCTATATGATTGGCGCCAATGGCGAAAAAACCAACAAAGAGGTTCTGGAAACCATTCTGGAATTGATGGGCAAGAATAAGGATGACTATGAGCCTGTGCCGGATCGCCCCGGACATGATTTGCGTTATGCTATAGACTCTACAAAAATACGGCAGGAGCTTGGCTGGCAGCCAAAGTACACTGATTTCCGCGAGGGCCTGAGGCAAACGATAGATTGGTACAAAGCGAATGAAGCTTGGTGGAAACCTCAAAAGGCCGAAACTGAAGCTAAGTATAAGGAGCTTGGACGATAATGGCATCTGTGCCGACGACAGAATTCACCGCGCACGAAACCGAAATTCCCGGTCTTTTGATTTTTGACGTTACCAGCATCGGTGATGACCGCGGTTGGTTCCAGGAAAAGTATCAAAAAGAGAAGTTGGTAGCCTCAGGTATGCCAAGCGATTTTACAGTAGTTCAAACAAACGTGGCCTACAATAAACAACCTGGCGTAGCACGGGGACTGCACGCCGAACCATGGGATAAATATATCTCTGTAGCCAGTGGAAGAATTTTTGTTGCATATGTCGACTTAAGATCTGGGGATAGTTATGGTAAAGTAGTAGCCCTCGAAGTGGACAACAATAAAGCTGTATACATACCCAAAGGCGTGGGCAACTCTTATCAAACCCTTACCGAAGATGTCTATTACATCTACAGCGTTAATGATCACTGGCGGGCTGAAAGCTACAGCAAATACCCGGCTGTGAACATGGCGGATCCTGCTCTCAAAATCAATTGGCCTATCAGCCTGGATCAGGCCACAGTTTCGGATAGGGACCGGGGATTACCTGGATTTGCTGAAATTAAAGCTTTGGAGCTTTGATGGACGATTCCAAATTCCTGATAACTGGAGCTGACGGTCAGCTTGGCCGGGCGCTACAGGCCAAGTACCCAAATGCCCGGGCCACGGATTCACAGGAGTTGGACATAACTGACCAGCAGGCAGTAAGTGATTTTGATTGGGGCAATATCAGTACCATAATCAACGCTGCCGCTTACACCGACGTTGACGGCGCCGAAACGCAAGAAGGCCGGGTGGCTGCTTGGCGGGTCAACGGCCATGGTGTAGTCAATTTGACAGCAGCGGCAATCAAGCATGACGTCACATTGGTTCACATTTCTACCGAATATGTCTTTGATGGTAGACAAAACCCACACACGGAGGATGAACCGTTCAGTCCGCTGAGTGTTTATGGCGCTAGCAAGGCCGCTGGTGAAATCGTCGCGTCCATGGCTCCAAAGCATTACATTCTGCGGGCTAGTTGGTTGGTTGGTGACGGTAAGAATTTTGTACGTACTATGTTAGGCTTGGGCCAGAATGGCACAGCGCCAACTGTAGTAGCTGATCAAATCGGCCGACTGACTTTCTCGGACGAATTGGTTAAGGCCATCGACCATCTATTGAAACAGGGGTCAGTCTACGGTGTCTACAATGTCAGCAGTGACGGCCAGCCCGCCAGCTGGGCGGATGTGGCACGCGAGATTTTTAAGAATGCTGGGTTTAGCTTGCAAGTTACCGATACAACTACCGAAAAATATTATGCCAATAAGCCAACATCCGCCAAGCGCCCGCTCAGTAGCGTTTTTGACCTTACCAAAATCAAGTCGACCGGGCTAAAGCTGCAAGATTGGCGTGACGATTTAAAAGTATATATAAGCAAGGAGTTAAATAGATGAAAGGGATCGTTTTAGCCGGTGGATCCGGCACCCGCTTGTACCCGATAACATTGGCCAATAGCAAACAATTGCTGCCAGTTTACGACAAGCCAATGATTTATTACCCCCTAAGCACCTTAATCGGCGCCGGGATACGTGAAATCCTGCTAATTTCCACGCCTCACGACTTACCTCGCTACCAACAACTACTCGGCGACGGCAGCCAGCTGGGCTGCAAATTCAGTTATATAGTTCAGGAAAAACCAAACGGCCTAGCCGAGGCCTTCATAATCGGCGAACAATTCCTAAACGGTGACAAAGTCGTAATGATGCTAGGCGATAATATCTTTTATGGCAGTCAGATGGACTCGCTTAAGAATCTTGTGGATGTAGACGGCGGATATATTTTTGGCGCCAAGGTTGTCGACCCGGAACGTTATGGCATTGTGGAATTTGACGAACAGATGAACGTCGTTTCCATCGAAGAAAAGCCCAAACATCCCAAGTCCGACTACGCTATTCCTGGCCTATATTTTTACGACAACCAAGTGATTGAATACGCCAAACAAGTTAAACCAAGTGAACGTGGCGAGCTGGAAATAACAGAGCTGCATAATGCATATCTACGCGCGGGCAAACTTAAAGTCCAGCTGTTGGACCGCGGCACGGCCTGGCTGGATACCGGCACTTTTGAGACGCTTAATCAGGCCGCTCAGTTCGTCCAAGTCGTAGAGGAGCGTCAAGGCCTTAAAGTCGGCTGTATCGAAGAGGCCGCTTGGCGCCAGGGTTTTATTGATGATGAACAGCTTAAAAAGTTAGCCGAGCCACTGCAAAAATCTGGCTACGGCCAATACTTGTTGCAGTTTAACAGTTAGAGTCAACCCGCTTGGTATGATATAGGTTATGGCTACAGCTGCAAAAGTTGATGTGTTGCTGCCCTATTGGGGCGAGTTCAAGCTGCTAAAGAAGTCCGTAGAATCGGTACTGGCTCAGACTGAGCAAAACTGGAGACTATTAATCGTAGACGATTGTTACCCATCGGATAAAGCAAAAAAATACTTCTCTAACTTTCCGGATAAGCGCATTAGTTATCACAGACATAGGCATAATCTTGGACTAGTAAAAAATTTTAATTATGTCCTAGGTCAATCTACTGCTGAATATTGCCTAATTCTGGGTGATGATATTTTGCTGCCAACCTATTTAGAAACTGCTCTAGCTAAGATAGACGAGGCAGATTATTACCAACCGGGTGTGAAGATTATAGACGACGATG
>DASTHV010000060.1:0-4156 GCA_035718045.1 Saccharimonadales bacterium (SeqCode)
ATTAATAAGATCATCCGTAGTGGCGCCGGCGCAAGCCACCGAGTGGTAAGAATCATAGTTTAAGTCGTGGCCGATAAGATAAGGGTAGGCTAAAAGTGACAAGTGGCATTTATTGGTAGCTGTGTCAGTGGCGCCAACATAATCAAAAGCTCCCTCACCGGAAATATAAGAATCACCTAGAGCCAGATAGTCTTGCTGGTAATCGGAATTATTACCAGCTCTAATAATAAATCTAGCGGTGTGACGCTGTACGCCGACCATATAATTAGCGTAAACCGCCAATGTCCGATCATCCATAAAACGTAAGCTGTCTGTAGCCGTAAAAGTTGGAAACTGTTGCTTTAAATAACTACCGGCATCGCGCCACTGACACTTGACCTCATTTGTAATTGCGGGCGGCGGCGCTTCGCAAGTATTTAAGTCGTAAATCGTAAATCCGGTTGAGCCATAAACGCCAACCACTGCGTACCGGCCATCATCGGTAATAGCGGTTTTAACTTGGGGTTTATATCCCGAGGTGTAAGTAAAGCCGGGAGCAAAAGGTAGTACCTCGAAGGTTCGCAAGTTGATCCGTAACATTGCCACGTTTGGATCCGACACTACCATCCACTGACCGTTTTGCGAAAAGCTGGCCGAGACCAAGTCGGTTGCCAAACGATGATGGCTAAGATCTTCTAGCCGGCCGTCCGGCGGTCGTTGCATTATGAAGGACTTCTTATTATTTACTGGCGATACTAGCAGCTCAACAATCGATGAAAAATTATAGTTAAAGTACAGGTGCGGACCATCGTAAGGCAAATCATTGGTTACAGTGATAGCGGTAGTAGAATTTGGGATAGGAAAAATATTATCAGCGGTATTATTTACGTAGGACACAACAGGATAAAATCTGTTACCATAATCCATCATTACAGCGCCCGAACCCACCTGTCCGTAGCCGGTTTGCACCGAACAAATGGCTTCATTAATTCTGTAGCAATCGATGTTGCCATTACTACCAACAGTATCCGGTAGTGATTGAGTGTCGGCTTGTTTCTGGATCGATAAGCTACTGTTAATCCAGGGCAATGTAGAGCCGGCCATAACTGTATGTGTAGCTAAAAAAGTCGCGGCAAGAGTAACGACAGCCAACACCACCCGCAAACGATTTTGCTTACGCATAATTAATTTGACCTTTGGTCAAATTATATACTTATTCTAGTAAAATACAAGCCTTGTCTGCGGTGGTGTACAATTTAGTCGGAACAATGAAAAACAGAAACTTATATTATTCAATCCACTCCTGCCTCCTATTTTTCATTGGTTTATTAGTTGGTTTTGTGATAGCAGGTCAGGTAGATGATATAGATAAGTATCATTGGGTATTATTGACGCCCTTACCCTTCTCATTAGTTGGGCTCTATTTTGGGGGAAGAGGTATTTTCAAGGATTATAAATATTGGAAAGTAGTTGCTCTAGTTTCATTAGTAGCTAATGTCGGTCTAGCTCTAGTAACTCTATTTACCTACTCGTTTTCCTACTGGCAGTTTTAGGTTTTCCACAGGGGCTAGCATAAGCATAATAAAGTATTTGCTAAGCCGGCAACTTTAGATTACTGTAGCTATGTAAAGTAAGTCGCGGCATGACTGCCTACTCGTAAAAGCCGCGAAAAGGAGGACATATGAAGCCAGGATGTTTTTAGGCCAACCTAAGTGAGGTTGGTTTTTTGTTGCTCGAAATAAATTAATTTGGCCGCTAAATGTTTTAGCGGCTAGGGAGAATATTGCAATGGCACATGCTACTAAATCAGCTCAATCAATAAAAGTTTTACCATGGGGAGAGGAAATTTATCTGGAGATCCCACTGCACAAAAAATCGTCCAATAAATTTTACGCCCGACACGGTAAAACGGGCGAGGGCAGGGAATATCTGGAGTTTTCCAAGTTCGGCCCGAAGCCGAATACGGAGAATGAAACGTACAGTCAAAAACTAAGAATTTTCAGTCCGGTTCAATGGGCTCAGCTGAAACATTACGTTGAAGGTGAGCTGGCCGATTCGGCCAGCTGGGATATTAAGTCGGCCCAGCGGGAATTTGAGTCGGGGCTAAAAGAAGAAAAGTCTAAGTAAAAACGCAGGCCGCGACGTTGCAGGGGGTGGGCAACTAGCTTATACTGCTTATGTATGAAAACCCCAGTAGCTAAGCGGTTGTCCTGGCTGGGTTTGACGGCTATATACTCCACAGCCCTTTTAGTTAGTTTTACGGGTAGTAGCTATGCTTCTAGCTGTCCGGGTGATTTGAATCCCACTTGCCAAAAATCCTATATAAAAGTCACCGGCGGCGATGTGAGCACTGGCGGTTGGTTTAATAATGGCCAGGCCCTGTGCCCAACATCTACTACGCCTGTGTCTAACTATCAGGATTCTAACTTTAGTAATCCGCCGGAATTTCCGGCTGATTCGGAAAATCGCTACGGCGGAATTATAACTAACGCCAACCTAAGCGGGAATAACTCTGCCGGCGGCAGCTCTAGCGAATTCGCGGCTTATGCCCTTGGCGAGATAATGGGCAACAGTTCTGGCGTTGGTTTTTATTCGGGAGGCGGCTACGTGAAAAGCAGTGGCAGCGCCCAGCGCTATGATTACTTGTCTTATGCCAACACTATGGGTCCGAGTTTTAGCATGGGGTCCGATTTTTGGGGCGGTAACTTAGTGCCTTCGACCGGAGTTCGCCAGACATCTTATTGCATACCGGATTACTACAAGAATATGATGCCGGACTCTACGCCGCCGATTTTACCGTCCGGAAAGCTTAACGATCCCGCCGCTATGGCGGCAGACGGAACTTATTCCGAAACGGCCACCGGCGATCCGCTGGATATAGTACCGTCGGCTGATTTGACGATTCCAGCCGGACGCCACGTAAGGGTATTTGTTAAGGGCAGTGTTTATATCGGTCACAATATAACTTACGCTGGCCATACCGCCAACCAAGTGCCTAAGTTTACATTGATTGTGCAGGGAAGCATATATATAAGTAAGGACGTCACCAGGCTTGACGGATTCTATGTAGCCCAGCCCGACCCAACTGACAGCGACCAAGTCGGTCATGACACCGGCGATATTTGGACATGCCATGATGACAGCACTACCATTCCGATTTTTGCCGGCCCCGGCAGCCCGGCCGAATGCACCAACCACCTGGTAGTTAATGGCGCCTTTGTGGCCAAAAGCATTCAGCTATATAGAGTTGGGGGGGCCGCTGGATTTTCGGACGCGGCTGGAGCGACGACCGCCGAAGACGGCTTTGCCAACGCTCCCAATTCGAATGCCTCAGAAGTAATTAATTACTCTCCAGACATGGTGATGGGCGGACCGTTCTCTGATCAGACTAGTGATGACAATAATATCGATAGCTTAATTTCACTACCGCCTGTGTATTAGATAATGCTTCTGTTAAAATAAGGGGGAAGGGCAACAGCAAAGAAAAATGTCACTAGGCAAAACAACACAAACCATCTTAAGCGGCGTGTCTGAATTCTTCGGCTTAGATATGGGCACCAGCGCCGCCAGGGTAGTGCAGCTGAAAGGTTCCGGGCCGGTAAAGGCCCTGTACCGCTATGGCCAGGCGCCGTTTTCAGGCACACTGGCTTTAAGCGAAGCCCAAGGAGACCGGACGCGTGTAGCCCAATCCATCCGCGACCTCATAAAGCAAACCGGTATCAGTACTAAAAACGTGGCAGTCAACCTACCGTCAAGCCACGTGTTCACAACCGTGGTTGATATCGATAAAATGCCGGACGCCGAACTGGCAAAAACGATTCATTACCAAGCCGATTCGTACATTCCCACCGCTATGTCGCAGTCCAAGATTGACTGGGCGGTGATTGGCGGCTCGCCCAAAGATCCTAAAAAAGTCGAGGTGTTGCTTTCCAGCGTGGACAATAAGTTCGTGGAAAGCCGACTGGATATGCTGGAGTCAATTGGCCTGAATGTGATTGCCTTTGAGCCGGATAGCCTGGCGCTGACCAGAGCTGTTGTACCGGCTGACGCCACCACTGCCGAAATGGTTTTGGATATCGGCAATATCGCTACTGACTTGGTTATTTCTATAGCCGGCGTGCCGCACTTGAGCCGGTCAATTCCGGTGGGCACTTCCACTATCGTGCGGGCGGCCATG
>DASTHV010000061.1:0-9268 GCA_035718045.1 Saccharimonadales bacterium (SeqCode)
TATCAATACGATACGTTCGTCTATCGGGTAACCCAAGTCGTACCGCTCCCAATCGCCCGGGCCGGCGGTCACTTCGTCAACTATGAAAATTATTTGTTCGAAGTCCGCCATTACGTGCACTATTACGAATCCCAGCAACAGCGCAACTTCAACGGCGCGGACCATCAGCAGCTGGTGCAGTTCCGCCAAACGGCTTTGAACAAAGTCATCGATGAGGCCTATATCAAAAAGCTGGCCGCCGAAAACAATGTTTCCGTATCTAACAAAGAAGTCGACGCCCGGCTGAACGAAGTCCGCCAGCAAAACCGCCTGGGCGGCAATAACAAGGTTTTTTCCGATGTCCTGCGCGATTATTGGGGCTGGTCAATCAATGATTTTAAACGCAGCCTCAAAAGCGAAATCTTATCTGAAAAGGTAGCCGCCAAACTGGACGATACAGACACGGCCCGGGCCAATAACGCCCGGGCGCAGGCTCGCTCCGGCGGCGATTTCACGGCCTTAGCCAAACAGGTTTCTGACGACCCCTCGGCCAAGCAAAACGGCGGCGACTACGGCTTCGCTATCAGCAAGACCAACCCCAACGTGCCGCCGGAAGTTGTCAACGCCCTGTTTAATATGAAAGTCGGTGACGTCTCGGACGTTATCCTGGCCAGCCCAGTGCTAAGCGGGCAGGGACCTACGTTACAAATCGTCAAACTCACCGCGATAAACGGCGATTCCGTTACGGCCCAGCACATCACCATCAATATCAAAGATATTTCCACTTATATCAAGCCGCTGGAAAAACAGCAGCCCCCCCACGAATACGTCCACTTCTAAGCAGCTATTTATTTCGACCCCTGTTTTTGTTACAATACGCCAGCGCGGGCTCGTAGTGTAGCGGCCTAACACGCCTCCCTGTCACGGAGGAGATCGCCGGTTCAAATCCGGTCGGGCCCGCCAAGTTCTTCTGGTCAACTGCGCGCTAATCGTGCTAAACTTTATTTTTAGTGGCAACACTAGAAGGAACACCGGATATCCCGGCCAAACTCGCAACCGAGCAAGCACAGCCCGCCCCTGAGGCGGGTTCTTTAAAACCAAACACCTATCCGATTGGACTGCCACCGGCAGCATTAGAAAATATTTATGTAGGGCGGATGGACTCATTACTGCAGTCCGCCGCAACCGATTGGCGTAAATTAGGCGACCAGCTAGCCGCGGCCCAGGCTAGATACGGCGAGGACTTGATATCGGTACCTATGCTGGACGGGTCAATCCTGTTTTTTGTCTCCCCTGAGGCCAAAGAGGCTTATGACACGCGCATAACTGAGCAAATACTCGGCGGAACTATGATAGACGGCACCCGCCAAGAGCCCACACTTTAATATTAGTGCGGTTTTTGCCGCAGAGTGTTAACTCCGTTAATGCCTAACATGGCGGTCCATTTGCTGCCCAGCATCACGCCGCCGTTAAATTCATGGGCCAGGCCGGCATGCTCGGCTACGGCCAGGCCGGCCTTCTGGGCGCCTATGGCCGCCGCCAGCATCAGAACAGTGCCGCCAATCTTCTTAGCTTTTCCAAGACGGCCGCTAACTTCAGGGGCGCCTTGGTCCTGGTCATGCACTTCTGTCAGCTTGTGCAATACTTTATAATCCACGGCGGCTGCTATCGGCTCGCGATACAGCGGGTTCTCCAGCCCTGAAGCCATAAGGGCGATATCTACGGGTGTGCCGATGCCTTCCATGGCAATCAATTTTGTAAGGGCATTCTTGCCCAGGAAAACCTGCATCTTCCACCAACGTTCATTGGCTTTTTGCATGATTTCAGCGAATTTAGAGCTTTCGTTTTCCTGAGCTATTTCCGGTGCGGGCAGGGCAAGGGCTGTTTCCATTTTTGTTTTTTTATCTAACAACTATATAATAGCAAAAATTACTAAAAAAGTCAATCAAATTGTATAAATAGTATTATCCGGCTACCAAACACCGTGAGCCAAACCATAAATGGCTAATTTTGTTATACTCAATCTGTTCTGACGAGCCGGAGTAGCTCAGTTGGCTAGAGCGCCACTTTCGTAAAGTGGAAGTCGTGGGTTCGAGTCCCATCTCCGGCTCCAGGCGAGCATAGTTCAGCGGTAGAATGTGACCTTCCCAAGGTCGAGATGAGGGTTCGACTCCCTCTGCTCGCACCACGTCAGAACTAATATCAGCCTCGCTAACAAATCGTGCAATCAAGTGGCACGATTTGTTAGCGAGGCCTTGTATTGTTCTTCCTTTCCGCTCGCCTTATCCTCAAGGCTCGCGGTAGTAGATGTTAAATGCGAAATAAATGTGAATTGTAAACTGAAAAATGTAAAATAGTTATAGTGGAAGTACCTAAGAAATTTTTACATGACCGTCTAGTATTGCTGCTTTTAACTGTGATGGCTATTTTGGTTGTCATCGGAGTGGGCATTGTAATGCTACGATTCGATGTTTCGCGCAACCCCACCACCATCGTGGCTTACCGGCCGAACATCACGGCTACTCAGTACGTCAGCGGCAAGCCGATTGATATTTATTCTCTGGCCGTATTCATGATTTTTACCTCATTGGCTTCGGTGGCCGTGGCTGCTCGGGTTTATGTTGTAAAACGTCCGGCGGCCATGTTCATGTTGTCTTCCACCATTTTTCTGTTAATCCTTTCGGCGATTGTCGCCAACAGCCTCATTTCAATTCAGTAGGAATGAAATTCCATTTACCAAATTCACATTAGCCAAATTATTTACCAGATACCATTTACAAAAATGTTTTCGCCAATGGCAAATGCCACTTAATTGGCAAATTGGTAATTGGTAAATGTAAAATGGTAGTTGTATGCGATCCATAGAAATTCCTCAGCCCGAAGACAGGGATTGGCGCTACCGGCTCTTTGAGATACTGCCGGGCCTATTGACTTATATAGTCCTGTCACTACCGATAATTCTGGGTAAGTTCGCTCCTAAGGCTGCCGCTTATTTTGTGGTTGCCTATCTGTTGGTCTGGTTCGTAAGAGCTGTCGGGCTTGATATCCGGTCAATCCAAGGCTATCGGATTATGAAAACCCACAAGAACTTGCCCTGGAAAAAGCTGAACGCCGATCTTGAAATCCTCCAGCCGCGCCTTAAAAACGCTCCCAAATGGCACGCCCGCAATATCAAAAGGGTAGCCGAATATATTCCCGAACAGCGCCGCATCAAACCAAGCGAAGTCTATCACGCGGTTTTCATCGCCTTTTGGAACGAATCGCGCGAGGTGCTGGAGCCAACCGTTCAATCGGTGCTAAACACCGATTACGACTCCAAAAAAATGATTTTGATTCTGGCTTACGAACAACGCGGCGGCCCGGAAATAGAAGCCACCGCTAATTACCTGATTAAAAAATACGGCCACCACTTTTACCACGCCGAAGCCGTAATGCACCCCTGGCCGATGACCGGCGAGGTAATTGGCAAAGGCGGCAACATCACCTTCGCGGGCCGCCGCTTCAAACGGTACCTGGAATCAGAAAACCTTGATCCACTGCGGGTTCTGGTTACCACCTTGGACTCCGACAACCGCCCGGATAAGCAATATTTCGGCGCCCTGACATACACTTATTGTTCAACCGAAGAACCTAAAAACGCCAGCTACCAGCCGGTCACTATGTATCTGAACAATATTTGGGACGCGCCGGCGCCGATGCGGGTCATCGCCACCGGAAACTCTTTTTGGAATGTGGTGTTGGCCATGCGGCCGCAAGCCTTGCGCAACTTTTCAGCCCATGCCCAACCGATGGCAGCGTTGATTGATACCGACTTTTGGAGCGTGCGTACCATCGTAGAAGACGGCCACCAATACTGGCGTACCTGGTTCCGCTATGATGGCAACCACATCGTTTTTCCGATTTACGTACCGATTTACCAAGACGCCGTACTGACCAGCAGCTACCGCAAGACCCTCAAGATGCAGTTCGTCCAAGTCCGCCGCTGGGCCTGGGGCGCGTCGGATATCGCTTATTTTGCCAATCAGGCCTTTTTTAAGATAAATAACGTCCCTTGGTACAAAAAGGCCGCCAAAGGCTGGCGCCTGCTGGAAGGCCACCTTAGCTGGTCCACGGCGCCCTTGATTCTGCTGTTGGCCGCCTATCCGCCGTTTCTGTTCCATACCTCCAGTTTTCTGGGTAACGAGCTGCCCCAATACGCCTCAAACTTGCAGCGCGTAGCCATGGTCGGTATCGCCGTATCGCTATTTTTAAGCATGCGCACCCTGCCGCCCAAGCCCGAGCGCTACCGCCGCCATCGCACGCTTTGGATGGTGGTGCAGTGGGTCTATCTGCCGGTGACCTCCATCATTTATAGCTCCTTCGCGGCTCTGTATTCGCAGACCCGCCTGATGTTCGGCAAGTATCTGGGCTTCGTAATCACTGAAAAGGCTACCAAAAGCGAGCGCGTCGAAGTCGGCGAGTTACTTAAGTAGCCGGGTGGTCGGCGATATATCTTAGATAAGCGCGGCGGTCAAAGTGTTTCAGCACCTCTGATGTGGTCCTGGTGATATCTTGCGAGCTGAAGCGCGGTTTTTGGGGCAGGGCGAGCAGCCGGCGCACGATTGTACCCATTACCTCTCCAGAGGCCGTATAAACGTCTTTCCGGTGCCGCATGGCCGATATCAGCTCATCAAGTAATAAATCCGGTAAAAAGGGCTCAAAACGACCGGATTTTTCAACCGACAGGGCAGACTCCAGCTCAACGGATTCATGGGTCGTGAATACGGCTCCGCATTTCAGGCAAGAACGCCGGCGCCACACCTGATTATTGCGCTTCTGTAACCGGCTGTTCGTTACCTTAGTATCCCCTCCGCAGTAAAGGCAAATCATAAGGGAATAGAGTATTGAGAATAGAGTATTGAGAATAGCGGCGAATTCCCAATTCCCAATTCCCAATTCCCAATTCCTTTTATCTTAACCATGTCAACATATTGTCATTACGCTTATAAAATGTCCAGTGGAAAACCCAGCACCTAGTGTGGATAGTGTAAAATCGTGGCATGTATTATCTCCATCTCTTGTATAGCCATAAGACAAAACAATACTATGTTGGGACTACCTCTGACTTAGAGAAGCGATTTTACACGCATAACTCCGGTAAAAACCAATCTACAAAGTATGGAGCACCTTGGAGTCTAGTTTATTATGAAGCTTATCCAACCAAAGTAGACGCACTCAACCGCGGGTATAAGTTGAAGAAACACGGGGGCAGGCGTTGCGACAATTGAAAGCTAGAATAACTTTGGTTGATCCACACTAGGTGCTGGGAAAACTGTGGAATATAAAAGACCGCCTTGCTTATGAGGCGGCCCTGAGAGTGTATTTATCTCTGTTATTGGATAGCCGCGCTAGCCTGTCGGATGCGGCGGATTCGGTTATTGATCGGTTTGTTATTTATTAATTCTTCGTAAAACAGCTTGAAGCTGTCTAATGCTTCGCCTTTTTTGGCACTCACATGCACCTCACAATTAACGGACCTTAAGTTAGCAGCCAGCGGTTTGAGAGTCAAACGCTTAAGCTAAAGACGGCTTATCATTATCTGTAATTCCCTAGGGTAATTTTACCAACAGATAAGCATAAGCTATTTACTATTAACCATTTTCCATTTACCAATTAAGTACCCTTTACTCATTTACCAGACAAACCTGTTTGATAAATGTTAAAGGGCAAATAGCAAATATTGGTACAATTATTGCTATGTTCGAAGAGGTAAATAAGCGTCAAGATGGCAGCCGTAGCGGCATTTTGACGACCCGCGTTGGGTTGGCTGAAACGCCTCTGTTTATGCCGGTAGCCACCCGCGGCGCGGTCAAAACCCTAGAGCCTGAAGAAGTCGCCGCCACGGGGGCGCCAATATTGCTGGCTAACACCTATCACTTACATATTAGCCCAGGCGAAAAACAGGTTAAAAAGCTCGGCGGACTGCACCGGTTCGCCAGCTGGCTAGGCCCGATCTTAACTGATAGCGGCGGGTTCCAGGTGTTTTCGCTCAGTCATGCCCGTAAAATTACCGAGGACGGCGTAATTTTTAAAGACCCGGCCAGCGGCCAGCAAATCCTACTCACCCCTGAAAAATCGATGAAGATCCAATTAGATTTAGGCTCGGATATCATCATGGCTTTTGACGATTTAACCGGCCTGGGCCTGACCGAACGCGGTCGGACCAATGAGGCGGTAGAGCGTACCCATCGCTGGCTACTCCGCTCCGTAGCTGAATTCAAAAAGCTAACCGCTAAAACGCCAAAAGCCAAGAGGCCGCTATTATTCGGTATTCAACAGGGCGGTTTAGATAAAAAACTGCGGCAAAAAAGCCTGGAATTCGTCCAATCAACAGATGTAGATGGCGTAGCCATAGGTGGCTTGTCGGTGGGCGAGGGAACCCGAGCGATGCACGCTATGCTGGAATTTTTGGCACCATTGTACGACCCCGCCAAAGCCCACTACCTGATGGGAGTTGGTGAGCCTGGTAATTTACGATTTGCCATCGAGCACGGCGTAGATATGTTCGACTGTGTACTGCCGACCCGCAACGGCCGCCACGGCTCAGTTTGGATAACCGGCGATAAGAGGCTAAATCTCAAAAATGTTGCCCATGCCACAGATAAAAGTCCGCTCGATAAGAATTGCGACTGTCACACCTGTAATTTAGGGTACAGTCGGGCTTACTTGCGCCACTTATTTAAAAGCGGCGACCCGCTGGCTGGCAAATTAGCCTCGATCCATAACCTCAGATACCTTCAGCGTATCTGTGAAGAATACCGTAATTAATAACTGGTGGGTGCGGGGGGACTTGAACCCTCGACCTCTTCCACGTCAAGGAAGCGCTACTAGCCAACTGAGCTACGCACCCATGAATATAATTATACCGAATCGGGAATATTTTATTATTACCATATGTGAGATAGTTGGCGGGGGAGGTCATAGCCAAACTATCATATATGAGATAAAACTATAAAATGAAACTCTACAAAAATCTAACAAAAAAGTACTAGCCAAATACGGCTAGCTTATATATACTTGTTGTTAGGTTGAGTTTTGCCGAGTTGTTAACAGCTCGACAAAGAGCCGGTTTGAGAAAAATTGCGAGATTTCTCAAAAGCCGGCTCTTTACTTATTATTGAGCTAAGAATGCTGGGAATCGCGTGCCGGCTCATCAAAAATGGCCGTGTCGTAAAATCAAATCCGACTTTTGACGGGGAAGTTAAGGTGTTATCATTATACCGACTATGGATGATCAGCAGAAACTGGATGAAAACGACCACCGCCGGTTGGGAACCGAGCTGGATTTATTTGTTATGTCGCCCCTGGTAGGCTCGGGCTTGCCCCTGTTTACAGCCCGGGGCACAGTTTTAAGAGATGAACTAGCCAAATACGCCAATGAGCTGCGCGAACAGCGCGGTTTTAAAAAAATCTGGACGCCGCATATCACCAAAACCGACCTTTATAAAACTAGCGGCCATTGGGATAAGTTCGGTGCCGAGTTGTTTTTGGTCAAAAGTCAGGAAACCAGCGATGAAATGGTGCTGAAGCCGATGAATTGCCCCCATCACATCCAAATCTTTGCCAGTCGCCCCCGCAGCTACCGCGAGATGCCCATCAAATATCTGGAAACCACCACTGATTACCGGGATGAAAAAACCGGAGAATTACAGGGGTTAAGTCGGGTTCGCTCGCTAACCCAAGACGATAGCCACGCTTTTTGCCGCGAAGATCAGATAGAGCAGGTCGTTAATGATCTGATAGAAGCCGCCAAAGAACTATATAAAACCGTAGAGATGAAACTGAAGTTCCGTCTATCGTTCAGAGATGATAGCGAAGGTTACCTGGGCTCTAAGGAGCTGTGGGCCAAGGCCGAGGCCACCATGGAAAAACTGGCTAAGGAATCAGGCATGGAGTACTTTACGGGTCGGGGCGAAGCGGCTTTTTACGGGCCAAAAATTGATTTTATGGCTGAGGACGTACTGGAGCGGACCTGGCAGGTGGCTACGGTGCAGCTGGACTTTGTGATGCCAGAACGCTTTGAGCTGGCTTATACCAACGAAGAAGGGCAGGCCGAGCGGCCGGTGATGGTCCACTGCGCGCTACTGGGGTCAATCGAGCGGTTCCTAGCTGTCTATATAGAGCACACTGGTGGCCGTTTTCCGCTGTGGCTGGCGCCCGAGCAGCTACGGGTAGCAACTCTAAATGATGAAGAGTCTATCTTAAAAATGGCTAAAAGCGTTGTCCAAAAGGTCAGAGAAGCCGGAATTCGGACCGAACTGGACGATTCCAGCGAATCGGTCGGTAAAAAAGTCCGTGAAGCCGAAGTTATGAAAGTACCTTATACGGTAGTAATCGGCGCCAAAGAAGTTGAAAGTAACCGCCTAAGCCCGCGCCACCGCTCCGATCTGCCAGAGCTGCCTGAATCGTCCGTAGACGAACTGCTTCAAACTCTTTTCGATCATGCCAAAAACCGCCGCTAAACCGATTATTGCCGTTGACGTCGATGAAGTGCTGGCCGTAAACGCCGCCGGCTTTGTTGAATATAGTAATAAGCGATGGGGTACTGACCTTAAAGTTGAGGATTACCATGAACACTGGGCTGAATTGTGGCAGTCTGATGAGGAAGAAACAGAGAGAAGGGCGATAGAGTACCATTATTCTGGAGTGCACCGGAATCTGGAGCCAATAGATAAGGCGCGCGAAGTTTTAACTAAACTCGCAAAGGACTACAGGCTTATTGTTCTTACATCCCGAAGAGTAATCATAGAGCAGGATACTCGTGATTGGCTGGACGCGAATTTTCCAGGCATTTTCCATAGCGTCAAGTTTGCCGGTATTTTTGATAAATTTGCCAACGATCGCATGAATCTAACCAAAGCCGATCAGCTCAAACGGCTAGAAGCAGATTATTTTATTGATGATCAGCCGCGTCATTGTTTGGCCGCCGCTGAAGCTGGAATAACTGCCCTGTTATTCGGCGATTATAAATGGAACCGGAATTTGGAGCTTCCATCAGCAGTTACCTGGGTAAAAAACTGGCAGGAGGTGGTGGAATTCTTTGAAAAGGAGTAAAACGATCATTGCCGTTGATATTGACGATGTTCTGGTCCCGCACGCCGAGAATCTTATTACTTGGTACAACCAAAAATACGGCACAAAGTTAACACTTGCGCATAACCATTCTCAGGATCCAAAACCGTGGGGCGCCAAAACGGTCGAAGAAGCTATTAAAAGAGTTCATGAATATATACACTCTGACGCATTGTTT
>DASTHV010000062.1:0-4714 GCA_035718045.1 Saccharimonadales bacterium (SeqCode)
AGAGAGAGCGTATCCGACTTTTACGTTTGTGCCCGCGCTCTGGGCAACCTGTTGCGCGGCTTGATTATTGATGGTTAAGCCGTTGGATGTAGAGCTTGAGCCACCTGTTGGTGATGATTGAATAGTTGGTGTATTTTCAAACCCCACATCGCTGCAGGCTTGGTCGTCGCCGGCGTAGCAGCCCATGCTATTCATGGTTTCGGTATCAAGAATAAAGAATCTAAGGCGCAGCCAGTTGCAGGCGTCGCTGGTGTTTCCGGTGCAATCTGCCGGTGCCGGATCGCCACAGTGATGATCATTTTCGTATTGGCTATTGCCATACGGGTTCGGCAAGCTGCTGCTACCAGGCGTCACATCCCATTGTTGCTGTTCGCCATTGTCGGTTTGGACAGTTACCGGCTGTATGCTTACACCAAAACAATCTTGGGCCCTAGTGATCCAACCAGAATCACCCTGGCCGCTGCCGTCAGTCGTACCTGTCAAAAAACCGGTTATGTTTTGAGTACTTCCATCATCGGTAGGCACGCCTTGGCAGCCGACGACGTAACAAGCATTCTGGTAGGGGTTTTGGATAGCGGGATTATCCATATCCTGTTCGCTAAATCCGTAAGTTGGGAAGCCGTAATCATAGGGCGTGGTGTCGGCATGGGCCGCCGGCGTAAATAGCTTAGGCACAGACGCGAACATCTGGCCAAAATTAGTAAACATGGAGCCCATTTTGGCGATATTCTGGGTCAGGCTAGGGCTGCTACTATCAATAACTTTGGAGATCGCCGACCGCTGGTCGTCAGGGCTGAATAATCTATAGGCAATGCTTTGTTGGTTAAATTCCTCCCTGTCCCACTGGTTGTTCAAGTTGGCCAGCGTGACCGCTTGGCCGCTACTCAGGGCCTGGCCGCCAGACGTCAGATTTTGACTATTGGCCGCCAGCGCGGCTCCAAAGTCCGCGGCGTTACCATAGTCAGCTCCAGCCAAACTAGCGACATCGACAGCTTGTCCGGCAAGCCAGTCGGCGGCCTGGTTAATCAGGGGGCTGGCGGCCAGGCTTGTGGCCACACCGCCAAGCAGCTGTCCGATTACCGCCCCGATGCCCGTAAAATCTAGACCTATACTTAATGCGCCTATGCCTATCTGCCCGGCCGTACTGCAGGCCGTATTTAAACCGGGGACCTTACCCAAAAACGAGTCAAAAGGACTTCCCTTATCAATCGTGGTAAGGGTGCTGTTAGGCGGCACTCCATTATCCGTATCACCAAGGTTGTGCTGTATTGGTTGGGCTTCGTCATAACTGGTAATTTTACCGGTTTGCGAGTCTTTGCCGACCATTTGTGTGTAAAGCTGCTTGAGTTCATTCAAGTCTACGTCCTGGCCGCTTTCTATTTGGCCACCAACAGCCATAAGTTCTATAGCCAACCGGATAAGAGGTAGGACGACCTGAGCTTCTTTGATCTCTCCGGATTTATCATTGATGGCTTTTATAGTGCATAGAACACCAACGGCCGCCGCTCCACCGCCACCGATACCTTTCACAAGGCTTCCTTTAAAGTCTCCTATAGTTTTTTCGCCGGACTTAACCGATTGCGCTTCACCTGATACGCCCTTAATGCTGTCACCGGTCTCCTGTTTGTTCCCCGCCTCTGTTGTCTTTTGTGGATCATTGTTGTCAGGGTCGGGACTATTGGGGTCTGGCTCCAGGGTTACGGCTTCTTGGCCTTCGGAAATTGCCTCGTTATTTTTTCTGGTCCAATCTTCTAGTTTTCTTTTTACATCACTGGCGTTGCCTATACCTAGCTTTTTAAGCGGGTGCCAGGTGCAGCCGGCTTTTTGGCAAAATAGCCTGGCGCCGATGGCCGCGCTTAGCTTGTTATAACCCGCTTGCCGAAGTACTTGGTAATTAAGTTTAAAAGTTTTGGCGTAGCCTAAATCTGAGGCCTTTACCACTAACTCGCCCTTAATGGCGTTTCCATGGCCAGTAATAGTGCTGCCCTCTACAGCATCGACTCCATAGGTGTCCTTGATAATCTGCTTGATTTGATCATCGGTTTTACCCTTAAAGTTTTCATTGTTTCGGTCTATCACGTAGCCATCAAACAGACCGAACTTATCGGTGTAGGCGGAGCTTAGACCGCCGGCGTTTAGCTTGGTTTCAAACCTGTTGGCAAACTTATTACCTAGAAAGCTTAGGCGGGCTTTTTCTACCTCGCCTTTGGAGGCATACCTAACGTACCGGCTAACTTTCATGAAGCGATTATCTTGTTCGTTTTGCAGGGTAGAAAAGTGGAATTTTTCCAAAAGCTGGGCAAAGTGTAAAAAGCCGAACGGCCCCTGCAGGTTGGTTAGCAACAGCAGAATACTGACCACAATGGCGACAATGCCGCCGCCAAAAATACCGCGCCGGCGAGTAAGGCGTCCTCCTAGCGTAAATCGGGTATGTTGTTTCTCGCCCGGCTGCCAGCCACGGCCGACTTGGTTCTCATGTTGGACCGGTTCAGCGCCGCCTTTTTCTTCGGAGCCGGACAAATCGTCGCGGGATGGAGCTTCTTTATCTTTTGATGCTGCTCCCTCTGCTTCTGTCGCCTTGTCGCTACCGTTGCCATTCTCCATGGTCCTTAAGCCGGCCCGCGGGTCCGACGGCGCAGTTCCAGAAGGTTCGTCATAAACCGGATCGGCGGGCCGAGGCGCTTGGCGGGGCCTGGCTGCGGGCGGGCCGGCGTTCATGCCGCTTTGCTTGTCCAGCTGCCGGCCTTGTTCCGGGCTCATGGTAGGGATTCTTTCCAGTAACTCGGCCGGCGTTTGTGGTTCGGCGGTCCGCCTAGTGGATGATGAGTCGTCTTGCTCGCCAGGTTGGCCTAAGTGCGGACGGATGACCTCGCCGGGCGTCGAGCTTTGCGGCTGCTCTTCGCTATCATATGGGCTTAATTGGCGGGCTGATTGCGCCATTTAGATTACACTCCGTCTGCTTGGCCTAGGGGCGATTGAGCGGGCGGGCTGGACGGGGTTGATGTTCCAGGCGGCAGAGTCGGCTGAGGAACCAGATCACCAGGAATATCAGCCGGTGACGGTGCGGCTAGCGGTGCCGCTGGCAGCGGAGCTGCTTCGGGTTGGAGTTGCTGTGGCGTGGGGCTGGTAGCGATTAACTCATTTTCCGTTGGGCTGGCGATGACTTGGATATGAACATGGTTTTGACCGGCAAAGAACAGACCCTGCCCGACCGGGAACTGGCTGAGCCGTTTCTTTTCCTCGCTTGTCAGTTTGAATACATCAGCCAACACGTCAACGGCGGTCGGCGACTGCTTAAGCAGAATCTGCATACTGGCGTTGGCCACGATCGCCCGACCCATGCGCGATGCCATGAAGTCTTCAACGTCTTGGGTCACAGTGGTCAAACCCAGGTTGTATTTGCGGGCTCGCTTGGCCAGGCTAAACATAAAGTTGGCGCTGTCTTCGTAGCGCATCAACTGCCAAGCTTCGTCAACTATTAGCAGCCGGCGTTTTTTATCAACTTTAGTACGATTCCAGATGTGGTTTAAGACTATGTACATAGCGACTGGTCGTAACTCGTCCTCTAAGTCGCGGATATTGAATACCACCATCGGGTTATTAACATTGACATTGCTTTGCTGACTAAAGATACCGGCAAAGGTGCCGCTGGTATATTTGCGCAGGCGTTGGGCCAGTTGCGGACCGGTGCCGCCCATGTGTAACAAAGTGTCATAAAGGTCGCTGATGGTCGGCGGCGGCGAACCGTGGGTCAGCGGGTCATTGGTGATGCCGGCTTTGGCGTAAGTTTCAATCAGGGCCGCGTCCAGATCGGCTTCTTCCGCTGGATTAAGCGCCGGCATTGACACGGCGCCTCCCTGTAACATCTCGGTCTGGGCACCGCCCATCATCAACCGCAGAAGACCATGGAGCGTAATCAGATTGGAGCGCAAAGCATTATCGGCCTCATCGCTATCTACCACCTGCGGCAAGTCGAACGGATTAATGCGAGTCGGCGAATTCAAACTTAGGCGAATGTAAGCTCCGCCCACGGCATCGCACATCTTTTGGTACTCATTTTCCGGGTCGATTATGAAGATTTCGGCGCCAAACATCATGCTGCGCAAAGCCTCCAGCTTGACGGTGAAACTTTTACCGGCACCGGACTTAGCAAACACCACGCTATTGCTGTTTTCCAGGCTGAACCGGTCAAAAATCACCAGGCCGGAGTTATGCATATTGATGCCGTATAAAATGCCGTTATCTTGGGTTAAGTCGGCGCTGGTAAATGGAAAACTGGTGCTGATAGCGCCGGTATTCATGTTGCGGTAAATCTGCAGCTGGTCCATGAACTGCGGTATGGTGCTGGCGAGACCCTGCTCCTGTTGCGAGCTGGCCGGTTTGCTATAAACCAGCTGTTGACCAAGCAGGCTTTCTACCTTGTGGCTGACGAACTCCAGCTCGTCCATTGAGCCGGCGTAAACCGTGAAATACAAACCAAAGCGGAAGAAGCGCTCTTCGCCAACTTGCAGTTTGTCGCGCATTTCTTCGGCGTCCTGAATGGCGGCTTGCTTGCCAGGATCACGGACTTTACCTTTCTCGGAGTCTATCTGAATACCGGCTTCCAATTGGCTGACTTTTTTACGCAGATTATCCAAGACCACTTGGCTTTCCACGGGCTGGATAATCAGCGAGAGGTCGATTACTTCGTCCAGGTTTATCATGCTGGACAGCC
>DASTHV010000063.1:0-4859 GCA_035718045.1 Saccharimonadales bacterium (SeqCode)
TAACCAGGAGACGGATTGCGAAACACACGCGGCTGGCCTCGCATTTGCCTGGGCAGTATGTCCGGTTTTGGATGTAGCCAACGCCTTGACGACAAGTTTGGAAAATTTGTTTGAAGACCAGTTGTCTTTCAGCGTCAGCCAGTTAGGTAATTGCAGTTCTAATACTCCTACGGACGGCTGTTTTAAAGTTCAAAAATCCTGGGCTTTGATGCGTGATATTGCAGCGTCTTTATTAGTAATAGTGATGCTTATCATGGTCTTTTCCCAGGCTGCCAGTTTTGGTCCGTTTGACGCCTATACAGTTAAAAAACTTTTACCAAGGCTGGTAGCGGCCGTAATTTTAATGCAAATCTCGTGGTATTTGTTTGCCTGGGTAATCGACCTAGTGAATGATGTGGCTAGAGGTATTGCTGACATTATGTATTATCCGTTCGGCGGCCCGAACCAGATGGACCTATGGCACCTTTTATCGAACGCTAAATTAAGCGATGGTTTACTTGGAGCGATGAACTGGGGGGCTATAGCGGTGTTCGCATTTTTGGGCTACGCCTTTGTATTCACCATGCTAGGATTTGCCTTTACGGCCATAATCGCTCTGTTTTTTGCCGTCATAACACTTGTATTTCGCAAAGTCCTGCTAATTCTGCTTTTGATCCTCTCGCCCATAGCCGTGCTGGCCTGGGTGCTGCCCGGCACGGAACGTTATTGGAAAATGTGGCGCGATAATTTCTTTAAAGCACTGGCGATGTTCCCGATAGCGGTGGCGATTATCGCCGCCGGCCGGATTTTTTGCAGCATTGTGGGGACCCAAGATAATACCCAGTTCCTTAACCTGATTTTTATTATGGTGGGCTATTTTGGCCCGTTATTTATCCTGCCCAAGACTTTCAAGTGGGGCGGCCAAGCCATGCAGATGGCCGGCGAGAATATTAATAAGGTAGGCAATAAGCTTGGCGAGCGTCAGAAGAAATTCTGGGATAACCGCCAAGAAGGTTGGAGCACCGAGCGTAAGCGACGGTCACAGGAAAGGGTTTCTGGGCACAAACAGTATAAAGGGCTTTCCCAAGTATGGAACAGGCCGCTTGACAAGGTTTTATCAGGGCAGTGGGACCCTACTTTGGGGCCCCGAGGCAGCCGGCGACGGTTTGAAGCCGTTACCGGTTACGAGGCCGCTGGCCGCGAATCTTCCGGCAAAACCGCCGAGACAGCTAAAGCTGCAGCGCAACAGTTGTTTGATAATGCCCAGGACCATGACGAAGTAGCCAGGATGCTTATGAGGGGGCAGCCATTCGACTACATTGACAAGAGAGGAAAAAAGCGACACTATAAGCCACCGGTCGGCGCTGGCGCGCCCTACATGATAGCGGCCGGCGCAGCCGGAATTGCCAAATATGGTACTGATGGCAGCATGCGAGTGTTCCAGGCCGAAATTGACAGAATGCGGGCAGCCGGCGGAGATCAGGCTCTTTTGGCGGAACAAATTCTTGATGACAATGTTGAGAAGATGAAGCCCCGGATGGACAGCATGTACCGTGGGTTTGACCGCGGCGCCTACCAAGAGTACTTGGCCGCCCATCCTGGCGACGAGCAAGGAGCAATTCGGGCTGGGCGCGCGCGATCTATAAAGTCGTCTATCGAATCCATGAAAGAAAATTGGTTTGACGGCATGGAGGGGGTGGAAGCCCAATCGCTGCTGGCCGGTCTGAGCCATGGCATCGCCAGTGGTGACCCAGAGTCAGAGCAAAGGATGGAAAAACTATGGCAAGACTACAAAAAAGCTTGTGCTAACCCCAACATCCATTTAGCCCCTGGAGTCCATAAAGCTTTCAAAGCCTACGCTGACGGTAATCATGGCTCAAGTTCGAACGGCAGCATTGAAGATATTAACGCAGCTCGGACCGGAACGGATCCTAACGCACCAGTAATGGGCGAGGGCGTGAGTAGGGTAAAGGGCGACCGAACGGATGATAACGGCGTAGTGATTGAAAGGGTTGATAGAAGAGTGCAGGTCAGGGATAAACCTGTGCTGGATGATATCGTCAGAGACGACCCTAGGAACCAAGCTGTAATAGCCAGTATCGGCGCTGGAGAGTTCGCGGATCACTTTGACGGTGACGGTTCGCCCACCCGGCCGATCTCCCACGAAGATATCGTACCCGGCGGTGGCGGAGGAGGCGGCGGTGGGAGCGGGTCTGCGCCCGAGGTGGTAATTAGCCCGGGGCAGCTTGTCATACAGCACCGCGATGTAATAGCGCCGCGGGTTTTACCACCAGTCGCTACTTTGGATCCGGCTTCCGTTGGAGCCCAAGCCACGGCCAACCGCGAGGCCTTTAAGATTCAGCTTCAAACCAACCCTGAGGTAGTTCAGACATTGGCCACTAGCATCGCTAACGGCATCGCTGCACCTGAGCACCAGGCGGTACTGGGAGAAATGCGGACGGCCGCCGAAAATGTGCTAAGAGACCCAAGGGCTACAGACCAGCAAAAAGCTGAGGCTAGAAGCAGCTGGAACAAAGTCGCGTCCCAAATTCAGCAAGCATATCTGCAAAAAACCGAGGCGATTGTCGCCCACGCCGTCCAAAGCGGAACGGATCCCGCTGCGGCTAGGACAGCAGCTATGTCAGCAGTAGATACGGCAACTCGCCGGACGGCCGCGGAGGATGTTCAGGCGCTGCAACCCGGCGGGGCTTCGCCGTTAAGCCAACTTTGATGTGTTTGCAGATAAAGCTTATGTAAAAGATAATAGAAGCAGATGGCAGTATATAAAGTAATCCAAGACGTAGAAGCCGAAGACAAGCTGCTTGGACCATTAACTTTCAAGGGCCTGGTTTATGCCGGCATAGCGGTCTTTTGCCTGTTTATCAACTATAAATTGTTGATGATCGGTACACCCTTAAAGTGGCTGTTCATATTCATGTTTATGATTCCGGCGGTGCTGTTTGGCGTGCTGGCCAGCCCATTGGGCCGTGAACAGCCGACCGAAGTCTGGCTGCTGTCTAAAATCCGTTTTTTTCTAAAACCGCGCCTGCGGATTTGGGATCAGATGGGTATGGCTCAATTAGTTGACGTAACCGCGCCAAAAAGATTAGAAGAACATTTAACAAAGGATCTGACCCAGAGCGAGGTGCAAAGCCGCCTAAAAGCTTTGGCCGTCACGCTGGATACCCGCGGCTGGGCCGTTAAAAATATTAACGTGAACCTAGACGTAGCACCGGACCCCAGAGATGTGCCTTCTGACAGATTAGTGAGTACTACTATTAGACCACAGCAAGCGGCGGTAGCCGATGTGCAGGCCGCCGATGATATTATGGACGAGCAGAATAACCCCACGGCCCAAAAAGTAGCATCGCTGATGCACCGGGCCGATACCAAGCGCAAGCGGGCCTTGTCTAAAACCGTAAAAGTTCTGACTAAAAAAGATGAGGAAGAGGCCAAAAACATCTTGGCGCCAGAGACCGATAAGCTCAATAAGCGCTTGGCGGACGCCATCTCTAAATTCGACTCCGAACATACGCACGCCAAAGACGCCAAGCCTGCGATAACTCCGGCTCCGCCAGCCGCGGCGCCGACTCCTGTGGTGACAGAGGAGCGTCAAGCTGCTAATATGGAGCTAGCCCAAAGTGGTAGTGCTTTTAGCGTGGCGACATTATCTCAGTTGGCTAATCGGCAGCCGCAGATACAGCAATCCGGGCCGAACGAAGTGACCGTTTCGCTGCACTAAATTTAGCTCTTAAACCAAAATGGGTGGAATAAACAAAATCATGGATTCAACTAGTCAACCCAATTTGCCGTCCGCAGCCTATGGCGGCCAGGCCATGCCCAAAGTTATTCCGCAGCAGACCGGCTCGGCCACCAACCCCAACAGTACCCAAAACGCCTTGCAAATCAGCGAAATCCGCGATGGCATAGTGATTATGAATGACGGTTCGTTTAGGGCCGTGGTAATGTGTAAATCGATTAACTTTGATTTGATGAGCCCGCAGGAGCGCGAAGCCGTAGAGTTCAGCTATCAAGGTTTTTTAAACTCCCTATATTTTCCTATCCAAGTTTTTGTACGTAGCCAAAAAGTCGATCTGCGGCCCTACCTGGAACGTATGGACAAAATCCGCACCGAGCAAGAAAATATGCTGCTGGGGTTATTGATGGAGGACTACATCGCTTTCTTGGCGGATATCGCCCAGCAAACAAACATTATGGATAAGAAGTTTTATGTAACGATTAAATACCCAGACATTGATATGAATGTCCGTAAATCAATCAAGCAAAGCGCCGGTTTTTTTACGGGGTTGGGAGAACTATTCATGCCCGGCAAAAGCACCAAGGTAGTGATTAATGAAAAAGAGCTTGAAAAGGCCAAGACCGAGTTGCGTAACCGGGTGCAGGCCGTGATGCAAGGGCTGTCGGAAGCCGGTATCCAAAGCTTGCCGCTGGATACCCAAGAGCTAATCGAGCTATACTACGACGCCTATAATCCAGATACCGCCACGCGCCAGCAACTGAAGAATTTTAACGACATGACGGCACCGGTGGTCACCAAAGGTGAGGGCGACGCCCCGCAACCTAACCTGGACGGGGGAGCCGCATGAACAAGTTCAATCATTTTTCATTTACCAAATGTGAATTGTTAATTGCTAATTTATTGAAAATTGGTAGTTGTAAATTGGTAATTGAAGTGGCCGGAGGCCGCGACTGATGGCCAAAAAACACGCTCCGATTGACCCGGCTACCGTTGAAAAACAAGAAGTTGCGGCCGCGTTTGCCAAGGGAGTTACCGCTCTAAGGGATTTTATAGCTCCCAGTTCGCTGAAATTTGAAGGCAATTATTTTCAGCTGGGCACCCGCTTTGCCCGAACTTATTA
>DASTHV010000064.1:0-11215 GCA_035718045.1 Saccharimonadales bacterium (SeqCode)
TGCGGGTCGGTATCGGCTCGGAAATATCAGCAAAAGCCGACGCCAGTGAATTCGTACTGGGTAAATTCACTAAAAAAGAACAGGCCGATCTGCCGCTAGTTATAAAAGAAGCTTCGGCTATGATCACCGAATACATCTTCAGCGGTCAGCTGCCCCACGACACCCGCACAGTATTATAATTTTAACCTAAAAGGCTCCGGAGGGGGTGGGCACCGCCGGAGCCTATTACACCCTTCAACCCCACCGTAAGCGAAGCGTGCGATGCCGTTAATTAGGCAATCGAGCCAACCCGCTAAAAGCGGGAAATCCAGCAAAGGACTCGCTGACCCACATTGATGGGTCCTGTCGGGAAAAACCGACAGGGCAAGAGTTAAAGGGGTTAGTTTGTCTAAGAACTTCCTAGCCCTGCTTCTGGCCGCTTAGCTTAAGCAATTGCCAGCTCCGGCGGCGTCTGGCTATACTAGGCGGTAGAAGCAGGGCAAGGAGCAAGACTGGCTAGTGGAGGGTACAACTAGGGCCAGACTTTAGCTCTTAGACAATCTAACAAAATGTTAGAAATGGGGGTATAAGGTACATATGTACTAATATAAGTACTTACGAGTTGCAATTTTAGCAAAAAAGTGACTTAGTGTCAATACTAGAAAACTCATTACTATGAATGTCAATACCCTTACGCTTAACACCTCCGGCTATCCGTTAATTTTAGCTGATATCGGCTCACCGCCGCCGCAGCTTTTCTGGGCTGGAGCTTCACCGGACAGCTGGCTTGGGGCGCCCAGGGTAGCGATTGTGGGCAGTCGCAAGGCCACAACTTATGGTATCGAGATAACCCGAAAGTTAGCTGGCCAGTTAGCCAGCGCCGGGGTAGTAGTTATCAGCGGTATGGCGATGGGAATCGACTCCGCGGCCCACCAGGCGGCCCTCGGCGCCGGAGGCATTACCGTAGCTGTCCTAGGCACCAGCTTGAGCGATGCCTCCAAATCATCGCGGGCCAATCTAGCGAATCAAATCTTAAACCAAGGCGGCACTATCATCAGCGAATACTCGGCGCAAGACATCGTCCAAAAATCCAATTTCGTAATCCGGAATCGAATCGTCAGCGGTTTAGCTGATGTCGTGGTTATAACCGAAGCCGCTCTTAAAAGCGGCAGCCTGCACACCGCAAGGTTCGCTCTGGAGCAAGGTAAAACCGTAATGGCTGTGCCGGGAAACATCAATCAGTTATCCAGCCAAGGAAGCAATAATCTTATTAAAAGCGGCGCGATACCTATCACCGAAGTGGATGATATCTTTTTCGCGCTTAAAATCAGCCCGGTTAAAGCTAAGCGGCCCAGACGATTTCAGGGCTCGCCATCTGAAGCAATTATCTTTAAATTGATCCAGGCTGGGGTAAGCGGCCAAGAGGAATTGGCCGCCGCGGCCCGCCTGGCTGGGCCGGTCGTAGCTAGCTCGCTCACGATGCTAGAGATATCCGGTTATATCCGGCCGGCCGGCGCCGGTCATTGGGTTACGATCTAGGGACATGTAACCTTTTTGACTTGACGGACTGTTTTTGCCTGTTAGACTTGCTTAAAGCATATGGCAAAAAACCTAGTTATCGTGGAGAGTCCGGCTAAAGCCAAGACTATTGGCGGCATTTTGGGTAGCGATTTTCAGATAAAAAGCAGCTATGGGCACATCCGCGATCTGCCTAAAAAGAATATCGGTGTCGATATCGCAAATAAGTTCAAGCCGCAGTACGAGATCAGCCCCGACAAGCAGAAAGTCGCTGACGAGCTAAAGCGGGCAGCCAAAGGTAAGACCGTTTGGTTGGCCAGCGACGAAGACCGCGAAGGCGAAGCCATTGCCTGGCATATTACCAACGTATTGAGCCTGAACCCCAAAACGACTAAGCGTATAGTTTTTCACGAAATCACCAAACCGGCGATTGAAGCGGCGATCCAAAAGCCGCGGACTATCAATATGAAGTTAGTTGATTCCCAGCAAGCTCGTCGGATATTGGATCGTTTAGTCGGCTACGAACTCAGTCCGATTTTATGGAAAAAAATTCGCACTGGTCTAAGCGCCGGCCGGGTTCAAAGCGTGGCCGTAAGACTGATTGTCGAGCGTGAGCGCGAGATTAAAGAGCACCAAACCAAGAGCGCCTTTAAAGTATCGGCGGTTTTTGATACCAGCGGCAAGGAGTTGATCGCCGAATTATCAGAGAAGCTAAAGAGCGATCAGGAGGCGACGGAATTTTTACAGGACATCAAGCCCGCCAAGTTCGAAATCGTCCGAGTTGAACAAAAACCCGGCAGTCGTAGCCCTAGTCCGCCGTTTACTACAAGTACCTTACAGCAAGAGGCCTCGCGCCGTTTGGGCTTCAGCGTCCGCCAGACAATGGTATTGGCCCAGCGGCTATACGAAGCGGGCAAAATTACCTATATGCGAACCGACAGTACTAATCTATCGCCGTTGGCGATTGACGCGGTCAAAAAATTCATCACAAAAGAATACGGCGAAAAGTACGCCCACATCCGCCAGTACCGGACTAAGACCGCCGGCGCCCAAGAAGCCCACGAGGCGATTAGACCATCGGACATGACCCAGCGGAACGCCGGCGCCGATGCCGCTCAAAAGAAACTTTATGGGCTTATTTGGCAGCGGGCCGTTGCCAGCCAGATGGCACCGGCGGCGATCCAGCGGACCGAGATAGAAATCGCTCCGAGCACCCGTCAGGAACACTTTTTGGCCACCGGCGAGGTCCTAACTTTTGATGGTTTTTTAAAGGTGTACGGCGGGGGCAAGGAAGACCAGATCCTGCCTGCCGTAGAAGAGGGACAGTTATTAAAGCTAATCTCAGCCACCGCTACAGAGACCTTTAGCCGCCCGGCGGCCCGGTACTCTGAAGCCAGCCTGGTCCGAAAACTAGAAGAATTGGGCATAGGCCGCCCCAGCACCTACGCGCCAACTATCGGTACCATCCAGGACCGTGGCTACATAGAGAAGGGCGACGTCGAAGGCAAGACCAGACCGGCCAAGGAGATTACGCTGTCTAGCGGCGAACTGTACCAAAAAACCAACGAAGTAATCGTAGGTGCGGACCGGAACAAGCTTCTACCGACCCATTTGGCCGATGTGGTCACCGATTTTTTGATGAAATACTTTGCCAACATCGTGGACTACGACTTTACGGCAAAGGCCGAAGAGGAATTCGACAATATCGCCGACGGCAATGTTGATTGGACTGAAACGCTGGAGCGATTTTATAAGCATTTTCACCCTTTGATTAAAAATTCCGAAAAGGCCGATCGCGCTGATGCCGCCCAAGCCCGCGAACTGGGTAAGGATCCTAATACCGGCCAACCGGTAGTAGTCAGGTACGGCCGCTACGGGCCAGTCTTACAACTAGGACAGGCAGGCGAAGACGCCCCCAAGGACGCTAAACCAGTATTCGCCCCACTACCAGAAGGTTCTACTATCGATGACATAACCCTAGAACAAGCCTTGCCGATGTTTAAGTTGCCACGCGCAGTTGGGGCTATGAAAGACGGAGAAGACATCGTAGCCGATATCGGCCGCTTTGGACCCTATGTTCGTACCGGTAAAATATATGTCAGCATCAAAGGCCAGGACCCTATGCGGATTACGGAAATTGAAGCACGTCAACTCTTGGAAGATAAGATTGAGGCTGATAAGAAAAAGCTCATCGCTGACTTCGGTAAAATCAAAATCTTGCGCGGGCCCTATGGACCATATGTGACCGACGGCAAGACCAACGCGCGCATCCCTAAGAATGTTAAGCCCGAGTCCCTTACCGAGCCCGCGGCAGCCAAATTGCTGAGCGAAGCCCCAGCTAAAGGCCGGCGTCGGCCCAAGCGAACTTAATATCGCCCCCCAGACCTGTTATCCACATCTTTACACCTAACAGGGAGATTTGTAGTAAAACAAACCTAAACTGATATGTGCGAAGGTGTCTAATACGTGATACAATAAATAAAGACAACACAGTTTGACATTTAAAAACTAAAGTTATATAATTAAGTAAACCATAACGGATTTGTTCTGGTTTAACAGGAAAGAACTATGGAAGAAATAGCCCAAACCGAGACTCTAGATATCGAGACAGCCATCCAGGACATCCTGGGGACTATTGATCGTGAGCGCGAGCGTGAAATTATCGCCCGCCGTTTTGGGTTATTTGAACGCAGGGAGACTCTGGAGCAAATCGGAGAATTGTTAGGCATTACCCGCGAACGTGTCCGCCAGCTGGAAAAGGCTGTGATTACTCGCCTGAAATCCGCGGCGACTCAGGACCTACCGCATATCAAGAACGTCGAAGCGGTACTAAGTAATCATCTTAACGATATGGGTAAAGTCGCCCGCGTCAGCGATATTACCGGGCGTCTTAGCAAACAAAATACCAAGACCGATCAGGCCCGGATAGCCTTTTTGGCCAATCTCAGCCCTAACATCGCCGTCATTGATGATAATGACCACTTTTTCCACGCCATCGGACTAGCCAGCGAGCACACCGAAAAGGCCATCCGTGACCATGTCAATAAAATCATCGAAGCCATTAATGAAATCGGCCAGCCAACTGATATTAAAACCGTGGCCAACAAAGTAGGCCATACTGATCCTAAGCATACCCAGGCCCTGGCCAGTATCAGCAAAAACATCGCCACCCTTAACGACCGTTGGGGTTTGGTTAAGTGGCCCATGGTCAATCCAAAGAATATCCGCGATAAGATTTATGTGATTCTGCACGACAATAAGAAGCCGATGCACTTTAACGAAATCGCCGAAGCTATCAAGGGCAGCAATTTAAAGCGCAAAGATGTGACTACTCAGGCAATCCATAATGAATTAATCAAAGATCCTCGGTTTGTACTGATTGGGCGGGGTATTTATGCTCTAAAAGAATGGGGCTATAAAAAAGGCACCGTAGCGGATGTCATCTCTGAAGTGCTCAAAAAAGAGGGCGGTCCGCTCCACCGCGATGAAATAGTCCGCCGGGTACTTAAAAGCCGCCGGGTCAAAGAGACCACGATCTTATTAAACCTGCAGGGTAAGTCGCAGTTTAAACGCGTCGCCAAAGCCACTTATAACCTGGCTTAAGAAGACGGCGCATTACTGCGTCAAAGCCTGTGCGTTTCACTCGAAGTAGGTCTAATACATCTCGCTCCAATGCTCGGCTTTTCCTTGTACTGCATCCGTCTATTAAACCAGTAGGTTTGCCACGATTGGCCCCCTTTCAGTCATAAGGGGTTTTAGAGGTATAATAAAAGAAGATTATGGGACTGTTTATAAACTCCGGTAGAAAAGTCAGGCAAGCTCAAGACGATGCCTTGTTAATGCTCGAGGTGCCGCGCACCAACGATAAAAAAGAACTAGCGGCCGAGCAGATGTTAGCGGCATTGCACGGCATTTTACGCACCAAGCGCGAACTAAAACTGTCGGGCACTTTGCAAGAGCATATCAGCCTGGAAATCGCCGCAATCGGTCAGCGAATACGATTTTATATCTGGACGCCAAAGCATCTGCAGGCCTTTGTGGAAGGCCAGATTTACGCCCAATATCCTACGGTCCAGATTTTTGAGCAGGACCAGACCGAGGACTATGCCGACAGGGTACTTACTCAAACAGTCGTTCATACTACCGATTTAGAGCTGACCGGTGACGAAACCCTGCCAATTAAGACCTTTCCAAGTTTTGAAGTCGACCCCTTGGCGGCCATTACAGCCACTCTGGCCAAACTCGATAAAGAGGACGAAGAATTATGGATTCAAATTCTGGCCCGGCCCGTGCACGACGACTGGCATCGCAAAGGCGCCCGCATGGCCGCCAAAATCAGACGGGGCGGGGGAATGTTCAGCAGCGGCGCGGCTATGGGTTACGCCGCCGAGGCAATCGCGGCCTTAGCCCGGCCACCAACCAACGAATCCAAGGAGCCCGAGCTGACCGAGCGCGATAAATCCCGGATTACCGCTATCCAAGAAAAGAGTAATAAGCTTGGCTACCAGGTCAAAATCCGGATTTTATACGCCGGGCACGATCAACATACCGCCCGGCTGCGTATGCAGGCCTTGGTTGGCGCATTTAAACAATTTAATACTACTAATTTGAATGGTTTCCATTCCCGCTCGGCCAGTTTCAACCGCGATAAACAGTACGAATACCAGACGCGGTTCTTTATAGATAAAGGCTACATTTTAAATATTGAGGAGTTGGCCAGTCTATTTCATTTGCCCCACACCACCGTGGAAACACCCAATATTCTCTGGGCTACTACCAAAACGGCCGAGCCGCCGCCCAACGTGCCAATACAGGTATCCGGTAACGAGCAAGATATCAGTTTAATGGGTGTAACGAACTTCCGAGGAACCAACACCGTGTTTGGCTTGTACCGTGCCGATCGCGGCCGGCACGTTTATATCTTAGGTCAGACTGGTACCGGTAAATCCGGCGCCCTGGAGCTTTTAACTCTTTCGGATATTTACTACAACCAAGGTTTCGCGGTAATTGACCCGCACGGCGACTACGCCCAGCATGTCTTGAGTTTTATACCGCAAAACCGCGTCGATGACGTCGTTTACTTCAACCCGGCGGATACCAGCTACCCAATCGGCTTCAACCCCTTAGAGATAACCGATCCGAGCCTAAAAGGGCACATCAGCTCGGAGCTGGTAGGCGTCCTAAAGCGTTTGTTCGCCGAAAGCTGGGGACCGCGATTGGAATACATCTTGCGCTACAGTTTATTGGCGCTGTTAGACTATCCAAACTCTACAATGTTAGATATAACCCGACTGTTGACGGATAAAAAATTCCGGGCCCACGTCATTACTTATATAGACGATCCGGTGGTCAAAAACTTCTGGGTCACCGAATTCGCCAGCTGGAACGACAAATTCGCCGCCGAGGCCGTAGCACCGGTATTGAATAAGGTCGGCGCCTTTACAGCCAACCCGATGATCAGAAACATCATCGGTCAGACCAAGAGCACCTTTAACATCCGTAAAATCATGGACGAAGGTAAGATCTTGATTGTAAACCTTAGTCGCGGTCTGATGGGCGAAGATAATGCCGGTATCTTAGGCGCCATGATGGTCACCAAGATCCAATTGGCGGCTATGGGACGGGCCGACATGCCCATGGACGAACGCCGGCCATTTTACCTATATGTAGATGAATTCCAAAACTTCGCCACCGATTCATTTGCTACCATCTTAAGCGAGGCTCGAAAATACGGCCTAAACTTGACCGTCGCCAACCAATATATTTCGCAGATGAGCGAGGCAGTGCGGGACGCTGTTTTTGGTAACGTCGGCACGATTGTCTGCTTTAGAATTAGCCCTGACGACTCGCCCTTCTTACAAAAGTATTTTGAACCTCAATTCGAAGGAGCCGACCTTATTCAGCAACACTCCAGGTTCTTTGTGACGACCATGATGATCAGCGATGAGAAGGCGCCGCCGTTTTCGGCAAAAACCTTGAACCTGCCAACCGCCCCGGACGATCTGAGTGATAGGATAGTAGCCTTATCTCGCGAACGCTACACGCGAAACCGTTCTGAAGTCGAGCAGTTAGTCCGCCAGAATGCCGGACTGGCTATGGACGCCTCTAAAGACACCCAGGCGTCATCTCAGCCGGCCAAACCGCGCGTCCAGGCCCAGCTCAATAATTTAGACACTCTACAGGCCCAAACGACTAAGAACCATCAGTTAAGGGTGGGCGCTATTTTAAAATCGATGGCAGGCATTGATGCAGCTGATGGCACTGAGCCGTCCAAAGCCAAGCGACGGCGCGGCAAACGCGGCGGCAAAAAACACAAAAAGGCCCAGTCCGCCGAAACGCAATCTACTGGGTCAGTAGAATCGCCAAGCGAAGAGCAGGTTATTCACTTACGTTAGCTGCAAGTTTTATAGTTAAGAATTTTTATTGAACATTTTACGAACACGATAAGTCTTAGCCGGCAGGCGAGAAGGTCTTGATATCAACCGCTAGTCAGGGTAGTCAGATTAATACGAGTAAAAGTTAAAGAAATTAAAAATGTACTGCGGCCAGCGGCCAGCAGGGCGCAGGGGCAACACAAAAACAGGTTATTGATTCCATGTCGCACAATGTATATTTTGCGACTCTATATATGAACTTAAGGGCCGATAATCAATACCTCCCCTAACAGGGGAAAATCAGAGCCTAGGCTTATATATTGGCCTTATATGCTGTTTCCGCCCTTATTAATAGTTATCAATACTTATTTATCATAAGCATACGTCGTCATTTATAACGGCCGTGAAAAGTCCTAAGTTATCCACAGTTAATTTCACGCATTTGATTTTTGGCTCTTACTTGTTCTAATAATAATTTCCCCTGCTTTGCTGGATTTTAATTAATATTTGACATTTTACAAAATAATATCAAAGTATACTTTTACCTATCATTACTAAATAAATATATTCATGAACAAAATACGAACAAGAGAGGGCACGAAATACCGCTTAGCTTATCGGCTATGCAGCCAACTGGAAAGTACTTAGGCCGCCATCGGCTTTAAGGGCCTCATGGTAAGCGATTAGATTTTCAACCTCGCGCTGCCCTATCCGGCCATTCTGGCGCAGAATCGGCACGGCCCGCGTAAGGCCGGTTACGGCGTTGGCCTCAAAACCGTATTGGTCCAAGGCCTGCATACCGCCCTCTTCCCTGTCAAACTTAATAGTTACGGCGACCGGTTCCAGGCCCACTTCTCGTAGAACCTGGGCTGCTTCATCTTTGGATTTACCGTCAGTAACAACGTCATCCGCTAGAGCCACCTGCTCGCCGGGCTCATAGCTACCTTCAATCTTTTGTTTGATTCCATAGCTTTTATCGGGCTCTTCTACACGTTCCCACAAGTAGGACAGACCAGCTTCATAGGCGCCGACAGCTGCCGGCGCGGTGGCAGCCTGCGCCTTGCCAAACACATGATCGACGTGAACGCTTAAACCCAATAGCTTAGCGGCGTAACCAACTGCCAGAGCCTTTCTGAAATCCCGTTGCTCAGCCAGGCTCATCTGTCCATTGCGGTCAAGCTCGCTACTAAACGACAGGCTGGGGCGATCATTGTAGTAGTAGGGTGATAGCCGGCCCGATTTTAACGTAATACCGTCCTGCGGAAAACCAAGCAAGCCGCGGTCAAACATGCCGACCACGATTTTTTCTTCATCATATGATTGTCCTGTCATTTAAGCCGCCCGATTCCACAAACCTTGCTGGATTTCTTCCACGACCGCGGCGTAGGCAGCGGCCGGATCGTCGGCCTGAGATACCTGCCGACCGATTACTAATAGGTCAGCCCCCTGTTCAATAGCTTGTTGTGGAGTAATAGACCGGGCTTGATCACCCCTATCCGCTCCAGCTGAACGTGTGCCAGGTATCATCTTAAACATACCTTTGGCCATTAGCTGGAGCATTTTTAGCTCTTCGCCGGAGGCTACAAGACCCTCGATTCCCGCCTCTTGTGCCCTATATGTTTCCCTAGACACGACCGTAGAGGGCAGTACCTTATCAATGTCCTTAGTCTCTTCCTTGCCGATCGAGGTGAGGTGTGTCACGCCTAACATCATCACGTTGGCCTCTTTGGCAAGTTTTTGCGCGGCAGCCATTGATTTTATACCCGATTTTGTCTGAATAGTAATGCCTACCGGCGGATGGTCTAACTCTAACAAATTGTTAACCGCCCCGGCGGTGGTGTTGGGAATATCGTCGAACTTAGCGTCAGCCACCCAGTCCAGTTCTTGGTTTTGAGCCAGGCTTGATGCCTCTTTCCAACTGGTAGCGGTCGAATATTCTAATCCGATCTTCACTACCCAGGCGCCGGCCTCTTTGGCAATCGTAACTAACTCTTCGGCGCGTGCTTGATTAGAAGTATCTATTGCTTGAATAACTCGTTCGGCGGGAGTCAGTTCGGAGCGTAAGCTTGGCATATGTCCTCTTTCCCCACCGCATTAATTTAACTCCAGTATACAGCCGGCTTACAGAAATAAATTGATAAAAATTACAACAGACGAGTTCCTCACCTATGGGGAAACCTTGAGCGGTTTGGCTTGGTTCTGGATCGTCAAAAATGAAACTATGCCGGCCAGCAAGGCTAAAATGACACACAGAATCATGCTGAAGTGATACATGTTCCCTGCTCCGGCCAGACCCAACAAAGCTACCACAATCAAACCGGCAATGCGTGAAACGGCATTATTAATACCGGAGGCAATGCCCGAATTTGACTCATCTACCGCTGTCATTACCGTGGTCGTAAGCGGCGCCACTAAAAGCACTAGCCCGACGCTAAACAATATGACGCGTGGCAGTAGGAACCATAAATAACTGTCGCCCGGTTGATAATTTATAAGCAGGAACATACCTACCGCCGCGATTAGCGGTCCGGCCGTCATAAAGAACCTCGGACCATACTTAGAAGATAGCCGGCCGACTTTTCTAGAAAAAGCTAATAGCATTAGCGACACTGGCATCAGGCTCAAGCCGGCCTTAATGGCGGAATAGCCCAAGTTTGTCTGCATGTAAATAACCAGCGCGAACATAAAACCGGCCAAAGCCCCGTACATGGCGAAAGTCATCAGGTTGGAGCCGGAGAAATTACGCGATTTGAAAAGTGATAGATGAACCATCGGGTCTTTAGCCCGCGATTCATACCACAAAAATAATCCACCCAAAGCAAAACCGGCAATCAAGGAAAGTAATGAGCCGGGACGCCAATGGTCGACCGGTCCTTCGATCAGCCCGTATATCAGGCCAGCCAGTGACAAGCCAGCCAAAACAGCTCCTCCGACATCAACGCGACGCGTCCGTTGATCCCTGCTTTCATCTACGGACTTAAGCGCCATAATACCGCAAAGGATTACTAGCGGCACATTAATAAAAAAAATCCAACGCCAAGAAGCGGCGTCAATAATATATCCGCCCAGCAGCGGGCCGACAGCCGATAAGATTCCAGACCAGGCCGACCAGGTTCCGATGGCGGCCCCCCTTTCCTGCCGGTCAAAGTTCGTATTGATAATTGCTAGGCCACCGGGGACTAACAGCGCTCCAAAAATGCCCTGGATAAATCTTAGTGCGATTAACGAGCTTATGTTGGGCGCCAGTCCGCATAAAAGCGACAGGGTTCCGAAACCAGCCAGCCCCCACAAATAAACTTTCCGCCTGCCGAAGATATCACCCAGCGAGCCGCCCAGTAAGATCA
>DASTHV010000065.1:0-7466 GCA_035718045.1 Saccharimonadales bacterium (SeqCode)
ATTATAAATGGAACCGGAATTTGGAGCTTCCATCAGCAGTTACCTGGGTAAAAAACTGGCAGGAGGTGTTGGAATTCTTTGAAAAGGAGTAAATCGATCATTGCCGTTGATATTGACGATGTTCTGGTACCGCATGCTGAGAGCCTTATTAACTGGTACAACCAAAAATACGGCACAAAGTTAACACTTGCGCATAACCATTCTAAGGATCCAAAACCGTGGGGCACCAAAACGGTCGAAGAAGCTATTAAAAGAGTTCATGAATATATACACTCTGCTGCATTGTTTAAGGCAAAGCCGATGCGTGAATCAATCAACGTGCTTAAGGAATTAAGCCAAACATATGAATTGGCGATAATCACGGGCAGAGACACGATCATAGAAGAAGAAACCCGCCGGTGGCTTGCCCGCTACTATCCAGAACTATTTAAATCGACTCATTTTACGGCTATCTATAATTTGGAGGGAAAAGCACGCTCTAAAGCCGACGTATGCTCACAGGCCGAGGCGGCGTATTTGATTGATGACTCCTTGGATCAGGCCATTGAAGTTTCTAAAAGGGGCGTAATGGTCCTATTGTTTGGTGATTATCCATGGAACCAAGCTAAAAGATTGCCCAAGGGTATAACGCGGGTAAAAAACTGGCAGGAGGTGTTGGAGTATTTTGACGGACAGGCAAGATAGCGGGTTTAGGGACCGGGTTTATGAGATCGTGTCCCACATACCCAGGGGTAGGGTAATGACTTACGGGCAGATAGCGGCGCTGGCCGGTAGCCCGCGGGCAGCTCGGATTGTGGGCGGGATAGCCCACTGGGGTGACCCGGCTTTGCCGTGGCAAAGAGTAGTCAAAAAAGACGGCTCGCTGGCCGAAGGCTACCCCGGCGGAACTGCCGGCCACGCCGAAGCCCTGCGCGCCGAAGGCGTAAACATCTCGGTGGATTATAAAGTAGATATCAAGGCGTTACTGTGGCGACCCGGCCGGAACTCCTAGCAATTGTTGGCGTTACGGCCTCCGGTAAATCAGATTTGTCAATGAAAGTCGCTCGGGAGTTTAGCGGTGAAATCATTTCCGCCGACTCCTGGACGGTCTACAAAGGTTTTGATATCGGGACCGGCAAACCCAGCGCCGCCGACCAAAAAGCGGTCAGACATCATCTATTAGATGTCAGAGGGCCAACTGACGGTTTTAATGCGCCCCTGTTTAAAGAAATGGCCGAAAAAGCCATCAAAAATATCCAGAAAAGGGGTAAATTGCCGATTTTGGCTGGCGGCACCGGTCTATATATCGACAGCGTGCTGTATGATTATGGTTTTTTGCCAAATACTTCTACCGAGAACCGAGCCAAGCTGAACAGTATGAGCCTGAGCAAACTGCTGGAACGGGCCAAAGTCGAGGGCGTGGATCTAACAGGGGTTGATAGCCGTAACAAGCGACGAGTAGTGCGAGCGATTGAGGCCGGCGGCGCCAAGCCGAGCAAATCTAATTTGAAAAAGGGGACTTTAATTGTGGGGTTGCAGATAGATAACGACCAGCTGCGCCGCCGCGTAGAACAAAGGACCAAGCGGATGCTAAATGCTGGGCTGGAGACAGAGGTCAGGAGCTTAGCAGACAAATACGGTTGGGATATCGAACCAATGAAAGGCATTGGCTATCAGCAGTGGAGCGAATATTTCGATGGACGCCAATCCTTAGAAGAAACCAAGAATCGACTCATTTCGGCCACTATGAACTTGGCCAAACGCCAACGCACTTGGTTCAAACGCGACAAAAACATACAATGGTTTGACTCAGCCGATGAAGCTTATCGGTTCATCTCTTGCACCCTGAACACTTAATTACTTGTTTTAGAGTCAATTTGTTACAATGGATAACAGAGGGAGAGACGTGATCGAACAACTGTTTGGTTCCAAGACCAGAGTCAAGCTGCTACAGCTATTTTATTCCAATCCGAATCGTTCATTTTATGTGCGCGAAATTACCCGTAAAATAGACGAGCAGATTAATTCAGTGCGCCGCGAGCTATCAAATTTGCTCAGTATCGGCATTATTAAGTCCGACGCCACCAACAACCGGCTTTATTACGAAGTTAACCAAAACTATGAATTCTATAGACCGCTGGCGGCTATCTTTGGCGGCCAACCGATGGCCGCGGAGCCGGCCGCCAAAGCCGCGTCTAAAAAAGAAGCCAAGGCAAGTCCAATCCCTACGCCAAAGGCCGATGTAAGCAGTGAGCACCCGATGGCTAAAAGCCTGCGCGGCCTGGGCAAAGTGGATTTGGCGCTGCTGAGCGGCCAATTTACGCGTGATGACTCCAGCGGTGTGGACGTGCTGATAGTTGGCGATATCAACCAGGCCAAGGCCGACAAATTTATCGCTGAGCTGGAAAAGTCCGAGAACAAGGAACTGCGCTACGCCGTCTTGCCCACTAGCAATTATGAATACCGCCTGCAGATCAACGACCGGTTCATAAGCAACGTGCTAGGCGCCAAGAAGCAGGTTATAATTAACGCCAAGGACCTAACGGTTTAAATGAGAATTGAGAATAGGGTATTGAGAATTGAGAAAATTAGCGACTATTCTCTATACTCGATTCTGAATTCTTGCTACTCGTCAGGAGGTATATAGGTGGAGTTGTCGTTTTATGGTGCCAATTGTCTGAGAATCGGCACTAAAAAAGCCCAAATTGTAGTGGACGATAACCTGGCTCAGCTGGGCCTAAAGGCCGTTACTAAGGCCACAGATATCAGCTTGCGCACTTCAGCGGATTTTACCGAGCCGGCTCAGAGCGTTTTTTCGGCCGCCATGCCGGGTGAGTACGAGATATCAGGCGTGGTTATTCACGGTATCGGCGCCCGTTCGCACATGGATGAGGAGGGCAAAAAATCAGCCGTTATTTATACGATTGAGGCCGACGACACCAAAATTGCCGTGTTGGGCCATATTTACCCTGAATTATCTGATCAACAACTAGAAGCCATCGGTATGGTAGACGTGGCGGTGGTGCCGGTGGGCGGCAACGGCTACACGCTTGATGGCTCCGGAGCCTTGCAAGTTATTAAACAGATCGAACCGAAGATTGTCATCCCAACCCACTACAGTGACGGAGCCATACGTTACGAGGTGGCTCAAACCGAGCTGGACGACGCTCTTAAAAACCTAGGCATGGAGATCAGTGAAAAACTCGCCAAATATAAGATAAAAAGCGGCGATCTTAGCGATAGCACCAAGCTCATTGTCCTAGAACGCCAGCTCTGACGCCGTAATGCGCCAAACCTAGGCTAGAGGCTAGAGAAGGCCTTTTTTCTTAAGGCTGCGTAGAGCCGAAGTGCTGATCTTAACCTTGATCTTTTTGCCGTCCACAGTCAGGGTTTTGACCTGTAAATTGGGTTTCCAGGTTTTTTTGGTGTGGCGCTGCGAAAAACTGACATTGTTGCCATGTTGCTTGCCTTTGGTATCAAAATCGAGTCGTTTCATATTCAATTGATTAGCTTAACAGAGGTGATGGTCTTAGTCAACCGAATCGGTTAATAGCTAAACAAGTCTACTATCAGCTATTGGCTACCGGCTATAAGCTATAATGATTGAGATGCATGTATCTGTGACCAGCGTGGCGATTTTATTGGTTGTACTACTGTTGAGTATGTCTATCCACGAGATGATGCATGCCTTTGCTGCCAATTGGCTGGGCGATGACACGGCGCGCCTGCAGGGGCGGCTGACGCTTAATCCGTTGCCGCATATCGATCCGATTTTTACGGTGGCCTTGCCGCTGATACTGCTTTTAAGCGGCAGCCCGTATTTGTTTGGCGCCGCCAAACCGGTGCAGGTCAATTTTAGCCGTTTGCGCTACGGAGAGCTGGGCGGCGCCATTGTGGGCATGGTCGGTCCGGTGACCAATCTAGTTATCGCTGCGGTCGCCGCACTGATTTTCAATCATGTGGGCCTGCTGGGCTCCACGGCTTATGACATCTTCAGGATTACCATCGTGCTGAATGTCGGTCTATTTTTGTTCAATTCAATCCCGTGGCCACCTCTGGATGGCTCGCGGCTGCTTTACGCCTTCGCGCCCGAGCCGCTACAAGATTTTATGATTAGAATCGAACGCCTGGGAGCCATTAGTATTCTGATTCTTTTCTTTATTGTTTACCCTTTGGTACAGGGGCCGCTGGCTCGGATTTTCATCAGCGTGGTGCATTTTTTGGCGCCGTCGCTTATCGTCTAGTATTCAAAGGCAGGAGTATAATTATAAATGGTCGGTACGCGGCACAATAATATTTTCTCAATACAATTTACAAGGGAGTCCAACCATGTCGCCCGGGCCGTGGCCCGGCGATGAGGGCACCCACCTGTCGTAATAAGCAGAGGTAAATTGAGTGTCGAATGCCGGCTATCAAGCAAAAAGCTCGTCGGTTAAGACGAGCTTTTTGCATCTCGTCTGTTATAATTACCTCTGTTCACGGGGTGTGGCGCAGCTGGTAGCGCGTACGGCTGGGGGCCGTGAGGCCGCAGGTTCAAGTCCTGTCACCCCGACCAGGTTTTTGCTTTTCCGCGCGGCTTATCCTTAAGCCGCGCGGGTTTGGTAACATGTATGTATGTGGCAAGAGAAAGACAAAAAACTTTATAGGCGGTTCGAGTTTAAAGACTTTAAGCAGGCTTTTGATTTTATGCGAAAAACCGCCGGCGCCGCTGAAGCCCAAAACCATCATCCGCGCTGGACAAACGAATACAGTAAAGTCGAAATCTGGCTCAGCAGCCACGACGCCGGCGGCACGGTAACCAATAAGGACCGCCGCTTAGCTAAAGCCATAGATAAGATTTACGGAGAAGTTCAGTGAAGACCCTGAAGTTCGAACATTATCAAGCCGAACAGATTCTCCGCGGCGAAAAAACCTCTACCTGGCGACTGTTTGACGACAAGGATATTTCTGTCAACGACAAGATTAAAATCATCGATAAGATAACCCCCGAAGATCCGGCCAGCTGGCAGGTGATAGGCCTGGGCACCGTAAAGGAGATTATCGAAAAAAATCTGGGCGATATCAACGCCGATGATATGAAAAACGATCGCAGTTACACCTCTCAAGGAGCCATGTTGAACAATTTCAAACAGTATTATGGAGACAGAGTCGCACCTGATACTCCTGTAAAAATCGTTTTTTTTGATTTTAAGCCCGGCGCCGATAAGACTCCCAGCCAGGCAATGTTGCTGGAAGAGGCTAATCTTTACACCGACGGCGGCTCGCGCGGCAATCCTGGTGACTCATCCTGCGCTTACGTCATCTGTGATGTGAACAACAACGTTGTAGAAAAGTCTGGCTACTACATGGGCATGGCCACTAATAACCAGGCTGAATATCTTGGTTTTAAAAAAGGACTGGAGCGGGCCAGGGACCTTGGCATCGGCAAAATCACCTTGCACTCCGACAGCCAGCTGGTGGTCAATCAGATGAACGGCATTTACAAGGTGAAGAATCAGGAGTTAGCGCCGCTTCACCAAGACGTTAAAGAGCTGGCTAAATCTTTTGAAACCATCCGGTTCGTTTACGTCCCCCGGGAATTGAACAAAATTGCTGACAAAGAAGTGAATCGTATCTTGGACCAGCAAGAACGTGCTCGACACCGCAAACATTAGTGATGGTCGAAAACCGGATGGTCGTGCCTGCGCTCGCTAAAAGGGAATCTGCGCGCGTAGCAAAGCTCGTGCTCGATTCGCCTTTAACCGAGCTTGCCTCTCCCTCTGTTTTCTCGAATCACTAATGTTTGCGGTGTCTCGCTTAATCAATTTTAAAAAACACCTCGGTGCGAGGAGGTGTTTTTTAGTGGTCAGATTATCTGTAAGCCGGGTTCTGTCGAGGCTGATTATCTATCTAGATCTGACGTTGCCATCAGATTCAAGCGGTTAAATGATGCGCCGCGGACGGAACTATCCATATATGCGACATATCTCCTTGCAGCAGGCAGGGTTTACCTCTTATCCGCGTCGCCGCGGATAACTGTGGGCTCTTACCCCACTCGTTTCACCCTTACCGGTTCCTTTAGGGATCCGGCGGTGTCGTTTCTGTGGCACTTTCCCTGGGGTCGCCCCCGGTTGCCGTTAGCAACTGCCTTTGTCCTATGCTGCCCGGACTTTCCTCGTACGTTTTTAAGGCACGCAATCAGCTGATAATCTGACTGAGGAGTAATGTAGCACAAAAATAAGCTTTTTAAAAGCTCGCGTAAGAATATTTACATCTATAGGCCGCTGTTTGTTGTAAATTGCTCACTAGGTAATAGGGAACAGTTTTAATGAAGAAAATCCTGGAATTATTGGTCTGCTTTTTGCATCCTATAGCCGTGGTGCTGATATGGCTGGACCTTTTTAAACGGACTGATTTGACGCCGTTTTCTAAGCTCCTTTGGGCGATTTTAGTGATTATCCCCGTGGTGCCGTTCTTCTACGTGATTTTCAGCGGCGATTTGTGGTAAAAATCGGCCCCAAACGACAAAGAAATTGAGGCCAAGGGCAAAGCCGAAGAAGAGAAGGGCAAGCTTAAAAGTCTATACGAGTAGCGGTTTAGATAAACCAAATCGACACCTCCGGTTTATAGCCGGAGGTGTTATTTAACATAAGCATTATTGACTTATGTGATTAAAAAAGTTATAATAATGCCACTTAATCTGCTTTTACGGTGGGTTGGGTGGAACCTTTACAGATTGAAGCCTAATCCAAATTGCCTTATAGGGGTGTAACACCTTAGACAGCTGTAAGGCAATTTGGATGTCCAACTCTCACTGGGAGGAAACCAGATGTTCCGCAGGACAAAGGATATGCTGGTCGATTATGCCTACGAGGCTGTCGACCTGCTCATGGAAGCCGGTGAAATCGTCGGTTGCGTGTTCGTGTACTGGGTTCGGGGCCTGGTAAAGGCGCCGTACTACATCTTCTGGGCTCTCGTGCTCGCCGGCTATTTCGCCTGGACGGGGACGCGGCGCCAGCGGTGGTATGTGCAGATCGGCATCGCCCTGATCGCGCTGGCGATCCTGGCGATGATCGCGGCAGCGATCTTCTTCGGAGATCAGCCGCTCGACCGACAGCCCGGTCAGGCCGAGTTCTGGGCATTCTTCGGGATGCTCATCGGCGGCCTGCTTCTGTGTGCTCTCGGGCCGCAGAAGCCCGGCTCGCCGCGCTGAACATCTTCATGCTGGTCTGGCTGGTCATCTACGGCTGGCTGGCCTACGACCGCCTCAACAGCTACTTCGGCCGCTGAGGCCCGAAAGGAGAAGGGGTGTACGTCTATTTCGCAATCGTCCTGGCTGCGACCGCAGTTGGGGGCAAGATGATGGTCCCCGCAATACCTCGCCTGTGGAGAATGGGCTGTAAGCCGGCTGCGATCTTCATGGCAGTCATGACGGTCGTGCTGGCCGGTTTCACGATTGCCATGCTCGCCGCCTAGTTTCCATGGCGCTGAGCGGGGCTTCAAGATCC
>DASTHV010000066.1:0-9868 GCA_035718045.1 Saccharimonadales bacterium (SeqCode)
AAAGCCGGCAAGATTCACGTAATCATTCAAGAAATTAAATCAGGTTCAAGTAATAGTTCAAACAACAGTGCGCCATAACTTTGATGAATTCTTAGGAGTAGACGTGGGCGAAGCTAAAACCGGTATAGCTAGAGGATCGAGCGCCGCGCGGCTAGCCCAGCCGCTTAAGTCCGTGGCGGCCACCGATGCTATCGAAGAGCTGTCAACCTTAGCCGGCCAGTATAAGGTGTCAGGCCTAGTGGTCGGGCTGCCGCGCGGGCTGGAAGCTCAGGAAACGGATCAGACTAAACGAGTCCGAGCCTGGACGAGTCAGGCAAAATCGCAGTTAAATCTGCCTTTTTACTGGCAAGACGAAGCCTTGACCAGCCAAAAAGCTGAAAGCTTAAAGCTGAAAGCTCAAAGCCGGGTTGGTCTAGACGCCGTAGCCGCCGCCCTGATTCTGCAAGATTTCCTTGACACGCCGGAAAGTCAAAGGGTAAGGTGCTAAATAGTGAGACTATCCAAGAAAAAACTTAGAAATTTCAGATCCTGGCCGGTTATAGCGGCCGTCGTCATATTGTTGCTGGGCTGCGGATATCTGGGACTACGGGCTTGGTATAACCGTAACTTGGCGGCGGTTTCGTCTTCTACCCAAACCGTTTACTTCCCAGTTACAAGCGGTAGCAGTGTTCAGGAGATAGCCAATGATTTAAAAAACGCCCATCTTATCCGCAGCGCAAGTGCTTTTGAAACCTATGTACGCAGCCGGCAAGCCTTTGCCTCACTGCAGGCTGGCACGTACGCACTGAGTCCATCTATGAGCACTCCGCAGATAATCGACAAAATGGTCAAAGGTGAAGTTTCGCGCAGTTATTTGACCATCCTGCCGGGAAAAACAATTAAACAAATACGTCAAACATTTAAGCAAGCGGGTTATGGAGATGCCGAGCTGGATGTAGCGTTTGACCCATCTACCTATCCCGACGAATCCGTCTTAAACAGTCTGCCTCCGGCCGCCTCATTGGAAGGATTCTTATATCCGGACACCTTTCAGAAGGATGCCGATACTCCCGCCACGACGATTGTCCGCGAAAGTCTGGACGAGATGCAAAAACAGCTGACAGCAGACATCGTTAACGGTTTTGTAGCCCAAGGATTAACTACCTATCAAGGGGTCACGCTGGCCTCGATTGTTTACAAAGAATCCGGTAATCCAACCTATGATCCAGCAATCGCTAGGGTTTTTCTAAATCGATTAGCTAGCGGAATGGCCCTCGGTAGTGACGTGACGGCTATTTATGGAGCAATAAAAGATGGAGTGCCATTACCCGACAACACTACACAGGCTGACAACATAGCTATTGCCCATGATTCACCCTATAACACTCGGATTCACGCTGGTTTACCTCCGGGGCCTATTGATAACATGCCGAGCGAGGCATTAAAATCAGTGGCTCATCCATCTAATAATGACTACTTATTCTTCGTAAATGGGAACGACTGCAAGATTCACTTTGCCCGCACGGAGACCGAGCATGAGCAGAATATCCAAAAATATGGTGCGGCAGAGTGTCAATAAGCAAGCTCGTCAAGCGGTCAATAACAGATAGGAGTGGTCATTAATCAGAGTGTCTTTGGTATAATATTTAGGTCAGTAGCGGAGAACCCGGTCCCTTGGCAGCGCTGTCAAATGGAGCCTCAAGATTCGTAGGAATTTATTTTCGATAATCAGACCATATAAAAGTCGCCCCTCGGAGGCTTTGCTGGCTTTGGCTGGATCAACCAATAAAATCGATAAGTCCGCTCGCCGCCGATTGGTTCGGTGGGGGATTATCGGTGGCAACGTACTGCTTTTAATAATTGTCGGGACTTTTATCTTAGCGAACCGTTCGGCTAGCCAAACCGTTCGAGCCAGCACTTTAAGCGGGGCGATATCGACCGCTAGCTCCGCTGCGAATCCCATCGATACATTATCATCGGCCCAAATCGCATTGACAGCCGCTCAGTTGGCTCACCTATCAGAGTTGACGGCTATTCGTAATCAGGCGGACTCGGATAGTTTAGTTTTGAACGTGCCACCCAGCGATCTACCAACCTTAGCCAAACCGCAAATCGTTTCTACCGCCGAAAAGTCCAAGCAAGACATCGTCCACTATGTAACTTTGCCAGGTGACACCATAGCCTCGTTGGCCGCCAAGTTTAATGTTACGGCTGATAGCATCCGTTGGTCTAATAATCTTAGCGGTAACTCTGTGACCGCCGGTCTCAAGTTAGTAATTCCGCCGGTTAACGGTATCGTTTACACCGTAAAGTCTGGCGACACTCCCGCCAGCCTGGCAAATAAGTATTCGGCGGACGAGGGCCAAATTATCGCCTTTAACGACGCCGAAATTAATGGTTTGAAACCTGGCGAACAAGTGGTTATTCCTAACGGTAAAGTGGCGCCGGTGCTTAATTATGGCTCACTATTTTTCGCGAGCTATGGAGGTAATGGTTATGACTACGGCTGGTGTACCTATTATGTGGCCTCCAAAGTGTCGGTGCCAACTAACTGGGGCAATGCTAATACCTGGGACGATTACGCCCGCCTGAGCGGCTGGACAGTCAGCAGCCGTCCGCCAGTACCATGGCATCCCGGCATAATCCTGCAGTCTGACAATATGAGCTTTTTGGGGCACGTCGCATACCTGGAAGACGTCTCGCCTGACGGCTCGATGATCAAATACTCTGATATGAACGGTCTGGCCGGTTGGGGCCACGTTGGCTACAGCGGTTGGGTCCCCGCCAGCACCTTCCAACACTACATCTATCACTAGCCGAAGGCTAGTGATTTACCAATTCTCAATTAGCATTTTTCAATTAATTTTCATTAGTCATTTGCCAGAATTGGTGAATGTAAAATGATAAATAACTGGTAAGTGGTAAATGTAAAATGTAAAATTCATTCATATGTTCGTAGATAGAGTTAAGGTGAGTATCAGGGCTGGCAAAGGTGGCGACGGCCTGGTTAGCTTTCGCCGGGAAAAATTTATATCCAAAGGCGGTCCGGACGGTGGCGACGGCGGCAAGGGCGGCGATGTTATCTTAGTAGCCAGCCGGAACCAAAATACACTTGCCGACTTCCGCTACAAAAAACTGTTGCAGGCTAAAAACGGTCAATCGGGCGGCAAACGTCGCCGTCACGGCAAAAACGGCGAAAATTTGACCGTGAATATTCCTATTGGTACCTCCGTAATAGACATAAACGATGGAGTTCTGGCGGATTTGACCCAAGACGGTCAATCGGTAATTATTGCCGCCGGCGGCAAAGGCGGTTTTGGCAACGCCCACTTCACCAGCTCGACCCGCCAAGCACCGCGGGTGGCCGAAAAAGGCGAAGCCGGCGAGTCGTTGGAAGCGACTTTCGAGCTAAAAATGATCGCTGATGTGGGCATCGTCGGCCTGCCTAACGCCGGAAAATCAACCTTACTTTCCGTAATCAGTAACGCCAAACCCGAAATCGCCGATTATCCTTTTACGACTTTGCACCCGAATTTGGGAGTAGTAGATATTGATTCCAAAAACAGTTTGCTGTTCGCCGACATTCCAGGACTAATCGAAGGCGCCAGCCAAGGCAAAGGCTTGGGCGATGAGTTTTTGCGTCATGTAGAACGCACTAGTGTCCTGCTTCATTTAATTGATGTTTATTCCGAAGATATTCAGTCCAGTTACCGTACGGTTACGCAAGAATTATCAGACTATAAGATCGATCTAAGCCGCCGCCCGCAAATTGTTACTTTAACTAAAACCGAAGGCCTGGACGCTAAACAACTCAGCGCCAAACTTGCCAAGCTTAAAAAAATCGTACCCAAAAACACTCCGGTAGTATCCATTTCCAGCGCCAGTCGGCAGGGAGTAGACGAGCTACTATGGATTGTGCTCAAGCAGGTAGATAAGGAGCGTAAAAAAACGGCGTTACAAACTAAAAGTGAGGAATTACCGGTCATCCGGCTTGAGGTTCAAGACTCCGATTGGCGGGTCGAAAAGTCAGACAAAGAATTTATAGTTACCGGCCGCAAGCTAGAGCGTTTTGCTGCTCGCACTAAATTTGGTGACGCGCCGTCCGAGGAGCGCCTGCGCGACATTATGCGCAAAACAGGTATTCTGCGCGAGCTAGAACGGCAGGGAATAGAACCCGACCAAACTATAACTATCGGCCAGCCGTCAATCGGTCAGTTAGAGTACTAAATCTCTAACTCGACCAAAATCGGCAAATGATCTGAGTACTTAGTCTGAATGATCTTACTTGAAATGATACTAATATCTTTGGTCGCAAATACATAATCTACCCGCCACTCCAGGCCTTTGGCGTCAAATCCCAGAAAACTGAAAGGAATCGTGGTAAAAGTGGGCTTGGAATCCGGCGGCCCAGCTGAAACCAGGTGTTTCTCAATCGTTTTGATAATTTCCGTCTTGGGCGCCGAATTAAAATCGCCGGTAATAATGTAGTTTGATTCTTTACTTTCAATTACCCTCATCAATTTTTCTGATTGCGCCAGCCTGTCCGGGGTGTCGGTGAAGTAGGGGGCGAATGACAAGTGGGTGGTGCCAACTGTTAAGTTGTGGCCGCTGACGTCCAAAGTAACTTCGATATAAATTCTTTGCTCGTGCTGGTTGTCTGATGTCGGGTTAGGACCATTCCATAAATCTACCCGCTTGCGGTTGGATAATGGAAATTTTGAGAATATGGCGTTGCCTAGCTTTAGGTTTTCGCCAGACTTGCCGATAATGTCGGCGGTTTCTAAATAGTGCTGTTTATAGATATTGGTAAGTCCGCTCAAAAGTTCCTTTGAGTTAGGATTTTTATCACTTATTTCCTGGCAGCAAAAAATGTCGGGATTAATTCGTTGTACAAGCGATAAGATATTTTCGGCTTTTTCTTGGTAGAGAATATTCCAGTGCAAAAGCTTAATTTTGGCCATTGCTGATATTATAAACCGAAGATGACGTTTTATTTTTATGACCTGGAGACAAGTGGGTTTTCAGCGCGCAACGACCGGATAATGCAATTCGCCGGCCAGCGGACTGATTTGGAATTAAACCCAGTTGGCCAGCCGGATAATATTTTGATAAAAATGACGCCGGATATCTTGCCGCAACCGGATGCCGTACTGGTACATGGAATTACGCCTCAAAAAACCCTAGCCGACGGAATCAGTGAAGCAGAATTTACAAAATACTTAACAAGTCAAGTATTTACACCGGACACGATTAACGTCGGCTACAACAATCTGCGCTTTGACAATGAATTTATCCGCTTTACTTTCTGGCGTAATTTCCATGACGCCTATGAATGGTGCTGGAGAGAGGGTTGCAGTACCTGGGACTTATTAGATGTCGTACGTATGACCAGGGCTCTGCGGCCGGACGGTATCAAATGGCCGTTCGCGCCGGACGGCAAGCCCAGTAATAAGCTGGAATACCTCAGCTCGGTCAATAAACTGGATCACGCCGATGCCCACGATGCCCTAAGCGACGTTAAGGCATCGATTGCCGTGGCTAAACTTATCCGTAAAAATCAACCAAAGCTATTTGAATATTTGCTAATTCATCGCGACAAGAAAAAGATAATACCGCTAGTAACTAGCGGCCAGCCGGTTGTTTACACCAGCGGACGTTACCCTAGCGAGTTTCAAAAAACTACCGTAGCCGTGATGGTGGCAGAGAATGAGACTAAGTCCGGCGCTTTGATGTACGACCTTAGGATCGATCCAGATGAATTTAGTGGTTTGTCAGCCAGCGAACTAGCTAAACGTTGGTCGGCTCGTGGCGAAAGTGCACCTTACTTTCCGGTCAAGCTGCTTAGCTATAACAAATGTCCGGCCATAGCGCCCATGAATGTATTGGACGATGCTAGCGCCGAGCGGTTGCAACTCCATAAAGAATTGCTGGATAACCACCTTAAAAAACTTAAAAAGGCCGCCGATTTTGGCGACAAACTGCTAAAAACCATGGATATGATGTGGCCCAAGCGCAAAGTAGAGCTAATGGCCAACCCGCAGACCGTAGACAGTCAGTTATATGACGGCTTTATTAACGATGATGACAGAACCCGGGCATCGGCTGTCCGGGCTGCCGGCGCAGATGGCATAAGTAAACCGGGATTGGAATTTAAAGATCAAAGGCTCAATGCATTGCTGCCGCTTTATAAAGCCCGTAACTTTCCAAAAACGCTTAGCGACTCCGAGACGAAGGCTTGGGAATCCTTCCGGCGCCAAAAACTGTTAGATGGCGGCGACAGCAGCAAGACCGCCAACTTCTTCAATCGGCTGGACGAGCTAGCTAAAACGCCTGGTATGGACCAGCCAAAGCAATACATCTTAGAAGAGTTGAATTTGTACGCCCAATCAGTCTTGCCTATACCGGAAGATTGAGCTGGGTGCCTTTTTTGACAAAGGCGTATATACGCCAATGATGAGTAAAATAAGTCAGTTTGGCTGTAAGAGATCGACGATTAAGATGGTGGATTCGGAACAAAAAAGCCACCATAACTATTTCAACTAAAATCAACATCTCACTGAATGTGATTTGAAGATTCGTGCCTGGAATCAGGCCTAGTACCAATAACTCATTAAGCATCACCACACCTCTACTTGATTATACTGTAGTACTTTATTGCTAAATAATCAACTCCATTGTAAACATAAGCATGACCTTTCCTCACTACTAAGGACTAGAAAAATCCGGCCAAAACCTGTATAATCATCCAGCACCAAAAACTTGATACTTCGTAATCTGATTGCAGACTACTCCGTTCAGGTTTTGGAGCTGGACAAAGTTTGGCTTAATTTTCGGAGGTAAATAGGTGGACTTTATTAAAGTTAGGGGGGCCCGCGAACATAATCTTAAGAATGTTTCGCTGGAGATTCCCCGCAATAAGTTAGTGGTGATTACCGGACTTTCGGGCTCCGGCAAGTCTTCCTTGGCTTTTGATACGATTTACGCCGAAGGCCAACGCCGGTACGTTGAAAGTCTCAGCGCCTACGCCCGTCAGTTTCTGGGTTTGATGGAAAAGCCGGATGTTGACCAGATTGACGGTTTAAGCCCGGCGATCAGCATCGACCAAAAATCGACCAGCCGTAACCCGCGCAGCACGGTAGCAACGGTAACCGAAATTTACGATTATCTACGGCTTTTGTTCGCGCGGATCGGCGTTCCGCACTGCCCGATTTGCGGCAAGCCGGTCAACCGCCAAACTGCCGGCAGTGTGATTGATAAAGTGGCGGGGGGCAAAGCCGGCACTCGGCTAATTATCTTGGCGCCGATCGTGGTTGATAAAAAGGGCGCCTTTGAGCATATTCCCGAACAATACATGCGTGCCGGCTTTGCCCGCGCCCGTGTTGACGGCGTGATTTATGCCCTGGATGAATTCCCGACATTGGATAAAAACTACAAACACAACATCGAAATCGTAGTGGACCGGCTGGTCAATAACGAAGAAAACCGCAGCCGCTTAGCTCAAAGCGTAGAACAAGCCTTTGATATAGCCGATGGTCTACTGATTGTCACTGATGCCGATGCCAAAGTTGATACGCTTTACAGCTTAAAATACGCTTGTGTTGACCACCCCGACGTAGCCATTCCGGAACTAGAGCCGCGCACCTTTAGTTTTAACAGCCCGCACGGCGCCTGTCCGGTGTGCACTGGCTTGGGTAATCGCCTGGAAGTAGACCCGGAATTAGTCATCCCAAATGGTCGGCTAACCATCGCTGAAGGTGCTATTCGCCCGTATAATCGCATCAACGTGGACGCCTGGTACATCAAAAAGCTCCAGGCAGTCGGCGATCGCTATGGTTTCAGCATCCACCAGCCGACCGGCGAGCTCAGCCAAAAGCAACTGGACGTAATCTTATACGGTACCGGCGATGAAACTTTCCGGGTCAGCCTGGGTATGGGGCGTAGCTTTAGTGCGACTTATGAAGGAGTTATCCCTAACCTTGAGCGGCGCCACCGGGAAACTGACAGCGATTTTATCCGCCGCGACATTGAAAGATTTATGCAGGAGCGGCCGTGTAACGCCTGCAAAGGCAAGCGTTTAAAGCCCGAAGTGCTGGCGGTGACTGTTCACGGCAGCTCAATCATAGACGTCTGCGAATTGGACATAGATAAAGCTATCGACTTCTTTAATTCAATGCAGCTAAGCCAAACCGAAGCCAAAATTGCCCAGCAAATCCTAAAAGAAATCAACGCCCGCCTCAGGTTCTTGCAGGACGTCGGTTTGAATTACTTGAATTTAGCCCGCAGCGCCGTATCTTTGAGTGGCGGCGAGGCCCAACGCATCCGCCTGGCGACTCAAATCGGCTCCGGCCTGCAGGGTGTGCTGTATGTTTTGGACGAACCAAGTATCGGCTTGCATCAGCGCGACAATAAACGGCTGCTCAATACGCTGGAACATCTGCGTGATTTGGGCAATAGCGTCTTGGTAGTCGAACATGATGAAGAAACTATCCGGACCGCCGATTATTTAATCGATATCGGACCGGGCGCCGGTATTCATGGCGGCCACGTGGTAGCCACCGGCACGCCGCAGCAAGTCGCCAAGGTTGAAAAAAGTATTACCGCTCAGTATCTGCGCGATGAAAAACGAATCGAAACGCCCAAAAAGCGGCGATCGGGCAACGATAAGGAGCTTGTCATTAAAGGCGCGCGCGAAAATAATTTAAAAAGTATCGACGTTAAGATTCCGCTGGGCAAGCTAGTGGTAGTTAGCGGCGTATCCGGGTCCGGCAAATCGAGTTTAATAAATGATATCTTGGCTAAAGAACTTAGCGCCCGGCTGATGCGGGCTCAAACCGTGCCCGGTCGCCATAACGACATTGTTGGCATTAAAAATCTGGATAAAGCAATTGTTATAGACCAATCGCCAATCGGCCGCACGCCGCGATCCAACCCAGCTACCTACACCGGTGTTTTTACGCCTATTCGCGAGCTTTTTGCCCAAATGCCGGAAGCCAAGTTGCGCGGCTATAGCCCAGGGCGGTTCAGTTTTAATGTCAAAGGCGGCCGTTGCGAAAATTGTGCAGGGGACGGCGTTATAAAAATCGAGATGCACTTCTTGCCGGACGTTTACGTGCCGTGCGAAGTGTGTCACGGTAAGCGCTATAACCACGAAGCCCTGGAAATCCATTACAAAGGCAAGACCATCAGTGATGTTTTGGATATGACCTGCGAACAAGCCTTAGAGTTTTTTGACACGATTCCGGCGATTGCCCGTAAACTTCAAACCTTAGTCGACGTTGGTTTGGGCTACATCACCTTAGGCCAGCCGGCGACAACTCTAAGCGGCGGCGAAGCCCAGCGCATTAAACTGGCGAGCGAACTATCGCGGCGCCCCACCGGCCGGACACTCTATATTTTAGATGAACCAACTACCGGTTTGCATATGGCCGACGTCAAAAAACTTCTGCATGTTCTGCATGCATTAGTGGATACCGGCAACAGTATGATTGTTATTGAGCATAATTTAGACGTAATTAAAAACGCTGATCACGTAATCGACATGGGCCCGGAGGGCGGTGAAGCCGGCGGCCAGGTGGTTGCCGAAGGAACTCCCGAGCAAGTCGCCAAAAACAAACATAGTTACACCGGCCAGTTCCTAGCAAAAATACTTAACTAGTTAAGTATTTTTAAGGACACAGGTATATCCTATTGCCTATGTCCTTTGAAGAAATAGCTGTAATCTTCTTTTAAGCCCTTTTTGAGCGCGGCGCGACGGGCCGGGCTACGAGCGACACGCCAAAAGACAAAAACGTAGATTAAAACTAAACCAATGATGATTACCGGGAAAAAATACCGGTCAATGTCCGGTACAGTCGTGCCTACGGCGTAACCTAGCATTGTAACGCCGATC
>DASTHV010000067.1:0-7155 GCA_035718045.1 Saccharimonadales bacterium (SeqCode)
CAGAAGGTTAGGGAAGCGATTGAGCGAGCAAATTCCTTGCAGGCCGAACTGGGTAAGGTTGCCCTGGAACTGGGTCAGCTAATAGGCGAAGAGGTTGAGCCAATGGTCGCAGTTATTACATCTGCGGCCGCTAGGGAAGAATCAGAATCCAAGAAATTGTTGGCGGATGATTCGGATGAAGGTTTACGACATGACATCATTGGTTATCTTTGTGGAGAAATTGAGCTTGGATCAGTGAGGTCGTTTCACCAGAAGCAACTGGTTGAGTGTTTTAGAGAGCTGGAAAAGCAAAAGGACCAACCCGCAGGATGGAGGGATAGATTTGTCCGGGTTCAGCAAGCGAATCTGACAGGCAAATTATCATAGCAATCTAAGGGGTAAAGGTCTGGTATCATAAAGCCAGCATGAAACCCGCTGTCAAATTAGAGTGCCCGCAGCTGTTTAAAAAGTTCCCAACCGGTCTTTTGGGGCGCCAATTAGCCAGATACATCCTGCACGCTGGGCAACAAGCTTTGGCCGATGGCTTCAAGCCCATCAATATCGCCGTGGTGGTCAGAACCAAAAACGACCGACCGGACTTATTAAAAATTATCGAGAACATCAAAAGCGAGAGGCGATATTACCCGGCGCGTATCGATTTGGTTGTGGTAGATACCGAATCCACTGACGGTACGCTTGAGCTTGCCGGGCAAGCCGGCGCTACAATCGTGCGCATGAAACAAGATGGGTTTGATTACCCAAAGTCGATTAACCTAGGCCTTAAGGCTGTAAAAAAAGACGTTGTGGCCGTTTTTATAACCGTTGGTCACGCCCGGCCGGCGCTAAATATCTGTTTTGGCGCCAGCGCCAGGCACTTTGCCGATCCAGAAGTCGTGGGCGTATATTCCGACAATCTGCCCAATGCTAACGCCAGTTTTTGGGAGCGGATATTTTACTACCTGGCCGCGCCGATTTTCATAAGGATGCGGGCTGGCGCCCATAAGATAAAAAAAGTCCGGCTTGGCGCTATGCAGGGTACTAGCTGCGCCGTTCGCGTAAGTACCTGGCAAAAGCATCCGTTTGATGAGAATTTCGCCCACGGCGGCGAGGATCTGGAGTGGGCGCGGCAAGCCTTTAGCCGCGGGGAAACGATGGTATTTGACCCGGTACTGACCGTCCATCACAGCCATGGCTTAAATCTGGTGAACTTTTTAAAACAAGTCCGATACTGGCAGAATGTAGCGCGCCAGCCGGGCGAGTTCCAGCAGAAACAATTAGCAAACTATCGTCCCGACCTGTTTGATTGACAAAGATAATCAGCCAAGCATAAGCTTAAAGTGCCCATAAATAAGGAACTTTAAATATGCAAGTTAAACCAAAATTGGCCCTGGCGATTGCTGCGGTGACTCTGCTGTCCGCAGGAGGAACAACCTTGGCGCTAGGGTCGCTATATCAAGCTAATCCGCCGGTTCGGCCCGCCGATTCGCAAACTGGTCCGTCACGCCAATCAAGCGTGAATCACCCAGGTGCCCAATCATCTACTAAGCTAACAGATGCTAAACTGCGAGCCTGCCAAAATCGCCAAACCGCCGTAAATAATATCATGAGCCGAATTGCCGACCGCGGCCAAAAGCAGCTGAATTTGTTTACTACGATAGCCGGCCGAGTGGAAACCTTTTATACCACCAAACAGTTGTCGTTAGGTAACTACAACGCCCTAGTGTCTGATGTGAATAGCCAGAAAGCCGCGGCTACCACGGCAGTAAATACCATCCAGTCCGATAAAGTCAGCTTCAAATGCGATGGGACCGATCCCCACGGCGCGGCCCAAACTTTCAAGAACGATTTAAAGTCCGAGATATCGGCCCTTCAAGCTTATCGCACCTCTGTCAAAAACTTGATAGTTGGTGTTAAGTCGGTTGCCGACACCACCAGCACACAAGGAGGGCAGCAATGAAATTATTCAAAAATCAGTCTGGATTTTCAGCATTTGAGCTTATCTTAGTAATTCTGATCTTGGCCGTCATTGTCGTGGCTGGGATCTATGTCTCTAACAGAAACAGTAGTACTAATCCGGCTTCCGGGGCGCAGAAAACCGCCGCCAACACGTCATCGGCTAAAACGGCTGATGTATCTTCGGCTCCGCAGGTTAACTCTACAAGCGACCTAACCAAAGCCGAGCAGGTTCTGGACCAAAACGACCCGTCTAGCGCCAATAGTTCCGACAGCAGCCAGTTCGACAGCCAAGTATCCGGCTTCTAGACCTTGCATTTTTGTGCTAAATATGATAAGGTTTAGCTAGTAAGGAAAAACAAAAATGTCGCTAGAAACCAAGTCACCCCCAGAATCCGTTCCTGAGTCATCCGGCGAAAAGCCGCTGAATTACGAGCTTATAGTCGCCCGGCACGCTGAATATTTCGATACTGCCAGCGAAAATCGAATGTTTGCCGAAGGTCTGGACGAAGCTGAAATCAAATCGAAATTAGGCCGCCTTACCGAAAATGGCGTACAACAGGCCGCTCAATTAGGGGTGGATGTCCTGAAGGAATCTATAGCCTCTGGTCAAAAAGTCGATATAACCTTCATTGGGAGCGCCCAAGAATACGAAAGTCCGCACTATACGCCGCCCAACCCTTGGGCTGGTAAAAGAGCCCAAGAAACAGCTATGTTCGCCGCTACGGCCGCCGCTACCGAAGCCGCTCAGCTTGCCGAGGCGGGCAAAATACAGGCTGATCAAGTTACCATATCGACTCCGGTTATTGCCAATCGGCCGTTTAATGAAGCCGACCAACCGCACCGACGCTTAGTAGAAAGAGACGTGTATTACAGCCCTAAATCCAAAGAGTCGTTAATTGATGTCTACCGGGCGTTAGCCAAGCGAACGATTGAGCAAGGCATTAAAACTCCTGGTCATGAAACTCTTAGCGATAGCCAGCCGTCCGAATCGGCGGCGTTATCTAATTTGGAAAAAGAATTATGGGCCCGCGGCGACCCGAAGCTTGATGAATTCGCCGCTCAGATAGGCAACGAGACTTCAACTGATGTGTCGGGCCGAATAATGCAAGTCGTAGCGGATATTACCGAGTTAGCCCAAGCCCATCAGCAAAGACACCCAGACCGCAAACTAGTTGTTGTCCTGGTGGCCCATGACGCCAATATCGGCGCGCTGTCGGCGCAGGCGTTTGGAATGGAAAAACCGATTATTCCTACCTTTACCGGGCGGCTTAACGCTCACATCCAAAACGGTGTGGCCAGCGTAGAGTATGATGGAAAGAGTTATCAATCCAAGCTGCCGCCGCCAAATGAGCGCTAAGAAACTCAATTTTCAATTCAGCTATCAGGTAAGGGATGTGTCGCCCTTGCCGCATTATTACGAAGAAATAATTTCCCATACCAAGCAGCTGAGCCAAATCGGCCTGCGCGGCGACCGCAACTACATGTTTCATAGTAAAGACGGTCTTGGCACGGCGTATTACGAGGCGGACGAAGCCCGCCTATCTGCCGAACATAATTATAAATTCTTTTCAGATACCAAAAACCGCCAGCAATTTTTTATTCAGATCGATAATCTGCTTGGGCAGATTAAAAAAAGACTGAACAAATTATCATCGCTTGAGCTTGATAAACTCCCGGACAGTCAGCTATATGAACAATATATATCCTTGCTTGAGCTCGATAGCTGGGCCTTTACTTATTTTTTGGCATCGCAGCCATACAAGTTACAGCTGTTTGAAGATGAAGCCAAGGCTGAGCTGCGTAAAAAAGTAGCTGCTTCTAGGGTAGATGAATATCTGGCCCAGCTGGCTTTGTCACAAGAGCCGACCCGCGTCAGCGAAGAAGAGAAGGACTGGCTGGAACTGATTATATGGTCGCGTCAGCAGATTTCGCCGGCAGGGCTTGATATTAACCACCTCAAGCAGAAACACCCCGAATTGTACGAAAAGATAAATTCGCACTATCAAAAATACGGGACTTTAAGTTTGGGCGACGGGGTCTGGAATCACTCGATTAATTACTTTATAGATAATCTTAGACGCGATTATCCGCGCGACATAAAGGAACTAAAAACTCGGTACTTAGAGCTTAAAAACTTCAAAAGCAGTACCTTTAATCGCCGCCGGCAACTGATTAAAGAATTGGAGTTGAGCCCTAGGACTATATCGACGATTGAATTTTTGGCCGAGATGGGTCGGTATCGATTCAATTTACGCGTGGAAGGCTTTATGCCGGTTATCTACCTATGCCTAAAAACCTTACGTGAAATTGAGCGGCGATTAGGAGTAAAAGGCTATGACCTGATGTTTTTAATTGACGAGGACGAGCTTAGGCAGTTTTATTCTAATCCGACCAAGCAAAAGTTAGCCGAATTGAGGAAACGAGTACCTAAAAACATGGAGTATCTGCTACTTTTGAAAGATGGCAAATACTCGGTGTTTTTGGGTAAGCACGCTGCTACGGAGTTTAAAAAATATATTGAAACCAATGATCGCTCCAAGCAGTCGGAAGTCGCCGGTAATGTGGCAATGCGCGGAAAAGTACAGGGGACCGCTACTGTCTATATGTGGGGCGATGACCTTAATAAAAAACTTAAAGAAATTAAAAAACACCCAATATTGATAGCCGGCCACACTCGTCCGGCCATGATGCCATTGATTCGCGAATCTATCGGCATCGTGACTGACGAGGGCGGTATTACTTCTCATGCGGCGATTGTATCGCGGGAGCTGGGGCTGCCTAGCGTGATAAATACCAAACACGCAACCAAGGTGTTTAAGACTGGCGATAAGGTAGAGCTGGATGCAGAGAACGGGATCGTTAGAAAACTATGAGTTATATCGCGTTTTTTAAAGACATTACAAAGGCCGACGCGCGGCGGTTTGGCGGCAAGGCAGCATCGTTGGGCGAGTTGACCGGGGCTGGGTTGCCGGTGCCAGAGGGGTTTGCCATTGATGTTGATGCTTATAGTCAGTTCACCGCCAAACCGCCGGACGATAAACTCGAACAAGAACTATATGAGGCTTTTGATAAACTTGGCGCGGCCCGGGTGGCAGTACGATCATCGGCTGTAGCCGAAGATGCGGCCGATGCTTCTTGGGCCGGCCAGCTGGAATCTTATTTGAATGTTGGCAACGCGGACCTAATTCAATCAGTCCAAAAATGTTGGCGGTCAATCGATAGCCGCCGGGCAGTTGAGTACGCCAAAGATAAGCAGCTGCGCGCCGAAGACAAGGCGGTGGGTGTGGTGGTTCAAAAAATGTTAGACAGTCAGAAATCCGGAGTAATGTTCAGCGTGCACCCGGTTTTGAAGGATAAAAACACCATGGTTATAGAATCGCTTTACGGCCTGGGCGAGATGATTGTTCAGGGTGAGATTACACCGGATAATTATGTAATTAGTAAACGGCCATTAAAAGTACTGGAATTTAATATCGCCGTTAAGGAAAAACAAATGGTTTACAAAAACGGCGCTAACCGCGTAGAAGCGGTAGAGGAACCCTTGGCCGACCGGGCGAGTTTAAGCGAAGAAGATGTTTTGGAGCTGGCTGAGCTTGGCGTAAAGGTAGAGCAGCACTACGGCCGGCCCCAGGATATCGAGTGGGCGCAGGTAGACGGCAAGTTTTATATTTTGCAATCCCGCCCGATAACTACTTTGTAATCATTAAATCAAACTAGCCATTTTAGAGCTGTGGCTATGGCCAGTAGAAAGATAATGGCTCCGGCTATTACGAAGTATTTGGCGTTGCCGGGCTTGGTCGATGGCTTTGAATTTGGCATGGCAGCTACTGGCGCGGTTGTATGTTCGGCTAAAGTTACCGGCTGGGACTGTGTTGGTTGGCCTGGGTCAGGGTCACCACTTTGGTAAGAAGCATCGGGGCCGGGCGGATTGCTAGCCAAAACCGGCAACGGCTGTGGCTGGCTGGTTGGCTTGGCGCTTGAAGTTTGCACCGCGGCTGTGGAGACTAGAGGTGGCAGACTGATATCGGCATCACAGGCGTCATCGATTCCATCTTGGTCGTAGTCTTGACCGGATGAAGTCACACCGATGCAGGCTTGCTGATCGTCCGGCATCCCGTCGCCATCCATATCTTCGGCTGACGCCGCTATGTAAATAAATTTATATATATCAACTGGTTGATCGGCTATGTTAGTTCCGTAAAAATGCAGCGTGTGGTAGCCGGCCGGCGTATCCGAGGGGATAGTTATTTGAGCGTTAAGATCACCGTCGGCGTTGGTCGTGTAGTTACCAAGATCGATTGGGGTTGAATGCAGCTCGGCTTGCAGCGGGGAATAAGACGAAAGACCTTCAGACGGGCCATTGATAGATATGTCGGTCGTTGCTCCGGCGTAGGCTAAATCAGCGGTAATACTTGGATCGTATTGGACAGTTTTGATGGTACTGTCGTCGTGCGGCACATCTAATATTGGTTGGCCATCAATGGCCGGCGGCGCGGCGTTAAGGTTGGGCGCGGACATCGTCTTAGTCAGATTATTAGTAGCGGACAAGACTTTATTCTCCATCAGTTGATAACCGGTGGGGTTTGGGTGGTAGCTTTCATCGCCAATCGGACCAAAACTGGCTGGCCGGTCTTTGCCCACAGTGAAACCATTCATGGCTACCGAGCCGGGGCCGGCTTCGCACAAGCGGTGACCGTTTAGGGCATCTTGAGTATCAACATAATAAACCCCAGTTTTGGCGGCGGCCTGCTGGATAACCGTGTCCAGATAGTCTATTAGAAGTTGCGAGAATTTTATTTCATCGTTGTTTAGGTGGACATTAAGTCCGCAGTTACCGTCCGGCTTGGCGATTTGGGGATAGCCGACGACGTAGATCCGCATATCTGGCGACCCGGCGTTCTTAAGCGCGTCGTAAGTTTGGACTAGATTATTGAAAACCGTGGTGTTGATGAGGTTGACTAGCTCCAGACGTGATTCGTAGGTGTTGTAACAAGTGCCTGTTTTCCAGGGTGCTACACATGAATATAGAATACTTGAAAATCCCATATCATTACCGCCAACAGAAACCGTAATGACCTTCGGCTGATAGGTTTTGGCAAAATCCAGCTGGTCTATATACCCCGGTGTAAATGACGCCAAGTATTGATCAGTCTGGCCTGTTTTATCCAAGACCGCCCGACTGGCTTGGTCGGATGACTTATTAGCCTGTCCAACGTAAAA
>DASTHV010000068.1:0-6574 GCA_035718045.1 Saccharimonadales bacterium (SeqCode)
CGCTATAAGGTAGAAAATACTCGCGTCGGCCAGATGACGGACCTAGATAAGCTGTTAATTACAGTTGATACCGACGGCTCGATTACTGCCCGTGAGGCTTTCGAAGAAGCCGCCGCAATCTTGGTAAACCAATATACTGCCCTAGCTGGTCAAACCAAAGTAGAGGCTGGCTCGCCGATCACAGAGGATGGCGTGGAAGGCCTAATCGGTGGCGACGGCGAAGAACCGGCGGAGCTGATGACTTCTATTGAGGATCTTAATCTCAGTGCCCGGACTACCAACGCCTTAATCAATAACGACATCCATACTATACGTGATCTGATTTCCCTGAGTGAAGCCGAGCTTCGCGACTTGAAAGGTTTTGGCAATAAGGCCTTAGACGAAGTTAAAGAAAAAATGGCGGAACTGGAGCTGTAAGATGCTGCGCATCCATTTACCTTTTACCGTTTACCATTTACCATTAATTTCACATCTATCATTTACCAATGAACAATTGTTAAATGCTAAATTATTGAAAACTGATAATTGTGAATTGATAATTGGAGCGACCGGAGGGAGCGACTAATGCACCGTCACGGCTACAAAGGCAAAAAGTTCGGTCGACTGCGCGATCAACGCACAGCTTTGATAAAAGGATTGGCCGATTCGCTAGTCCTAAATGGCTCAATTGAAACTACTCTGCCTAAGGCCAAGGAAGTATCAAGCTATACCGAGAGATTGATTACTAAGGCTAAAAAGGGCGGTTTGCATAATCGCCGTCAGGTAATCGCCGGACTCGATACTCTTGAAGCAGCCCATAAATTAGTTGAAGAAGTGGCACCAAAGCTTAAAGACCGTGAAAGCGGTCATTTACGGGTTGAGCGGACTAAGCTCAGGCGTGGTGACGCAGCCCAGTTAGCCCGAATTAGCTTCGTGGATAATTTGAGCCAAGCTGTTAAGGCTGCTGCCAAGCCCGCGGCTCCCGCCGCTAAGCCCAAGCTGCCAGCCGCCAAAAAACCAGCGCCGGCAGCTAAAAAGGAGACAAGGTAGTGAAGACTTATAGCCAAAAGCCGGCTGACGTTAAAAGACAGTGGTTCCTAATTGACGCCTCACAAGCTTCTTTTGGCCGCGTGGCCACCGTTGCGGCCAGCTTACTGATCGGTAAAGGTAAACCGACATTTACCTCGCATGTCGACGGCGGCGACTATGTAGTGATCATTAACACCGATGAAATGGTCGCCACGGGCGCTAAGCAGATAAAAAAGATTTATTGGCGTCACAGCGGATTTCCGGGCGGTATTTACAAAAGAACTTTGGATCAGCAAAAGGCTAAGGATTCTACCAAGATTATCCGCCAAGCAGTGCGAGGCATGCTTCCCGTTAACAAATTGCGTGCCGGGCGACTAGAGCGTTTAAAGATTTATACTGGAGCCGAGCACGCCCATATGCCGCAAAAACCAACCGAACTATCTTTGAAAGGTGATAAATAATGGCAGCCTCTAGTTATTTTTATGGTTTAGGCCGCCGAAAAAGAGCCACGGCACGGGTTAGGCTATCGTCCGGCAAAGGCGAGTTTACGATAAACAGCCAGCCGGCCAGTGAATATTTCGATGAAAGCAAATTCCTGCAGAACGACTTGCTAAAACCGTTTATAGTCTTAGAATTAGACCCGCAAAAATATACTGTCAGCGCCAAGGTGGCCGGCGGCGGCCACGCCAGCCAAGTGGATGCTATCCGTTTAGGCGTGTCCAAGGCTCTGGTTGAGCTTAACGAGGATTTTCGTGGCACTTTGCGCCGAGCCGATTTACTCGGCCGCGACCCCCGTGAGAGAGAACGCAAGAAGTTCGGGCTAAAAAGCGCTCGTAAAAAACGCCAGTTCACCAAGCGTTAAAATACTTAAGTCATTAGGTATTGGACCTGCCTGAGCCGGTTAGACAATTTGCTTACCAAAAGCTGACTATCAGAATTTCTGGGGACAATTAGACGCAATTTAATTGGTAATTGGTAACTGGTAAATGTAAAATATATTTTGTGAGCAAAGAGATCATCCTAACTGGTATTCGAGCTAACAATGATTTGCATATCGGCAATTATTTCGGCGCGCTTCTGCCGATGGTTGATATGGCTAAAAAACATTCGGAGCAGTATCAGATTAATCTATTCGTGCCGGACCTGCATAGTTTCACCACCCCTATAGACCACAGCAAGTTGCAAGATCAAATTATGCACAATCTAAAAATCTTCGTGGCCGCCGGCCTGCCGCTGGATAATTCTGACATTCATATCTATCGTCAAAGCTATATACCGGCCCACAGCGAGATGACATGGATATTAGACTGCTTCACAGGTTTCGGCGAAATGAGTCGGATGACTCAGTTCAAAGATCGCAGCGATAAGTTGGGAAACGACAGGGTCAGCGTGGGTGTATTCAACTATCCAGTTTTAATGGCAGCCGACATCCTCTTATATGGTGCTAAGTACGTGCCAGTAGGCGATGATCAGACCCAGCACCTGGAATTTACTCGTGACATCGCCCGACGCATGAATCAGCAATTAGGCGAACTTTTTGTAATCCCTGAACCTGTCGCTAAACAACATGAACTATTCGGTAATGATCAGGGGCTGCGAATCCGCGATCTGGTTGACCCCACAAAAAAGATGAGTAAGAGCGATGACGCCGGAAGAGGTGTGATATTCCTAGGTGACACGCCCGATGAAGCCGCGGCTAAGATAATAAGCGCCACTACCGATAGTTTTAGCGACGGGATTAAGCTGGATATGAATGAGCGCCCTGGTGTGACGAACTTAGTACAGATTCATGATCTACTAGTACCGGATGGCCATGATGAGATTATGCAATCGACAGATTATAAGGAGCTAAAGACTAAGGTAGCATCGGTTGTCCGTGATTTTCTAATCGAGTTCCATAATAAATTGACCGTAGTAGATGATGAAACTGTTCTACGCAAATTAGAATCAGACGAAGCCGCCATGAACCACACGGCCAATGAAACTTTACGTCGCGTCCAAACAGCCGTTGGCCTTCGCTCCTAGCATGGCGTATTTTAAGGTTTCGGCCCAAGAAGAGGGTAAGCGAGCAGATGTTTTCGTGGCCGCCAAGTATTTGGGATTCACTCGTTCGGCGCTTAAGAGATTGTTTGATATAGGTAGCGTGTCAATTGCCGGCCGGCCGGTAAAGGCTTCTCAGCGCCTAAGTAGTGGCGTGACAGTTCGTATAGAGGAAACACTGCTGCGTAAAAAGCCACGGCCAATAAAACTGCCAATTATCTATGAGGATGATAGCGTTGTGGTTATCAACAAACCGGCCGGTATCCTAACGCACTCCAAGGGCGCACTGAATTTTGAGCCGACAATAGCCAGTTTCATCGCCGGCAAGCTAAGTCACGAGCTGGAAGGCAACCGAGCCGGAATCGTCCATAGGCTGGACAGGGCGACCAGCGGGCTAATAATCACAGCCAAGACCGCCGCGTCTCAAAAATGGCTGCAAAAGCAATTCTCCAACCGAAGAGTCAAAAAAATGTATCTAGCCATCGTACCAGGCGAGTTACAGTCAACCGAAGCTCTAATCGACGTGCCGATTGCCCGCAATCCGGCAAAACCACAGACATTTTACTCGCACGGCGGCGGCAAGTCGGCCCAAACCCGCTATAAAACTATCAAGATCTTCCACAGAGACGGCCAAACCTACAGTCTTTTAGAGCTCTATCCGGTTACTGGCCGGACCCATCAACTCAGGGTACACTTACAATATCTCAAGCACCCGATTATGGGCGACAATATATACGGACAAGGGGGTGATAAACTAATGCTGCATGCTGCCCGGCTGGAGCTGACCTTGCCCGATAAGCAGCATAAGACATTCAAAGCTCCCACTCCTGATTATATTAAGGAGTTCGCTGGCTTATGACACAGACATTAGACGACCTGTTACTCCACCCTAAACTAAGATACTTACTCGATGATTTTCTTCGTAGCCCGTCGCAGGGACTGATGATTAGCGGGCCAGCTGGCAGCGGCAAAAAATATCTAGCCAAGTATCTTTCGAGCTATTTGCTGGGGGTAGAAATTGATAAACTTACTAATCATCCATTTTATATTGTGATTTCCAGGCCAGCCGATAAACAGGAGATCTCTATCGACACAATTCGAGAAATAATTCATCGGCTGGCACTGAAGACCCCCGGCTTGACTCAAAATGCTGTCACGCAGGTTGTCGTGGTTGAAGATGCCCAGTATTTAAGTCGAGAGGCTCAAAACGCCCTACTGAAGAGTTTGGAAGAACCGCCGTACGGCACGATGTTTATACTAACCGTCCCGTCCGCGCTGGACATTTTGCCAACAGTCGCGTCCAGACTACGGCACGTCATCGTTCCGTCCCTATCAATCGCCGATGCCATAGATTATTTCCGATCTGAAAAAAGCCAAAATGATATTGTCAGCGCCTGGACCTTGAGCCAGGGCGGTGCTGGGCTGATCAGCGCCTTATTAGATGACAGCGACCACCCTTTGAGTGAAGCTGTGCGAGCCGCCAAGCAATTTGTTGCAGCAGATACTTTCCAGCGGCTGGTATTTATCGACAAGCTAGGCAATAGTAGATCCGATATCGGGTTATTCTTAGAAGCCTTAGGCCGGGTTTTAGCCGCGCTGCAACAACAAGCTATTAAGCGTGGCAAGCCACGACAATCAAAAGTGATTCTGCGAAGCAGACAGTTGGTTAACGAGTCTTTAGAGGCTTTGATGACTAACACATCTGTCAGATTGATTAATCTTAACTTGGCGGTTAACCTCAAGCTTTAACTGTTTTGGTATAATGTAACTAATATGTACGCCATAGTATTGCTTTTGGTGTTCGCCTACATTGTGTTCAGACATGCCCGGGCTCAAGAATTGGAAATGGTGGTGATTCCCAAAAGAATCGGCGACCGTCTAACTAAATTATGGGAAATTGCTCACTATGGGATGCGTGAGAACCGGTTTTTGCGCGCTGAAAAAGCCTTGCTTACTATCCTTAAAATCGATGAAAAGAATGCCGCCGCCTATAACCGGCTGGGCATCTTGTATGCCAAGCAACGCGAATATAAAGACGCCATAGATTGCTTCGAAATAGCCAGCAGTATCGAACCTAGTGCGTCCAGCTTACACAATCTTGGACTGATTTATTATGAGACCGAAAACTATGAAAAGGCAGCCATGGCGTTCGAGCAGGCGCTCAGGCTGGAAGATGACTTAGCGGCCCGTCATATCGCCTACGCCAAAGTCCAAGAGAAGCTGGGCAACGACAAACTGATGTTGCAGGAATTAGAGAAAGCCGCTGAACTAGAGCCAACAAAAGAAAGCTTTGGTCTGCTGGCCAAGGCTTACGAAGCCCAGGGGATGACCGAAGAACTAAAAGCAGTAGAAAAAAAACTGGCCAAAGTTTCATTGCCGGCAGCCCATCCGAAGCGCATTTTGCGCCCCAAGCGGGTTGTAATCTGACCCCTGTTCTGATAGACTGCAGAAGTTCCGACGCGCCGACGTAGCTCAGTTGGTCAGAGCGGCTGTTTTGTAAACAGCGGGTCAGCGGTTCGAATCCGCTCGTCGGCTCCAATAAACTAAGCAGGGATGACGGAGCGGTCAATCGTACCTGACTGTAAATCAGGCGGCCTACGGCCTACGGGGGTTCAAATCCCTCTCCCTGCACCAAATTCATGGACCAAGCTAAAAAACTTTTATCGCTTATAGAGTCTTCTCGAAAGATTCTGATTACGGCGCATATCTCGCCGGATCCGGACGCCATTGCCTCGGTATCACTACTGAGTGAGATTTTAAAACTTAACTATCCGGCTAAAGTCGTCAAGGCTGTCATGGAAGAAAAGCCGGACGGACTGGAATTTATTCAAGGATATGATAATTTAGCTTTCGGTTCGATAGCCAGCTCGCTAAAAGACTTCACGCCGGATCTTTTTATTCTCTTAGATGGCAACAATTACGAGCGTTGTAGCCGCCATGATGGCCAGCGGGTAAGAGATTGTATTCGGGAGAAATCAGTTAAGACTATCGTAATCGATCACCACGAACCGGCCGGTAAAGACAACGTTGACCTTTATATTAACAGAGACAGCCCAGCTACCGCCCAAGACATCTACGAAATATTTATCGACGAGCTGAAGTTACAGTCTCCCACCTTAGCGGCACAGACCGCTATGGTTGGTTTTTATGCCGATACCGGTGGATTCGTATACGTTAAAGCCGGCAAACAGGATAAATTGTTCGGTTTCGCCAAGCGGCTGGTTGACGGCGGTGCAGATATCGAATTGGTTAAATATAGCCTTGAGAACTATAGTCAGGAGGATCTTAAAGTAATCGGACAGCTCTGTGCTAATTTATCTCATGAAAATAATTATAACTTCAGCTACCTTAGCGACGAATATATAAATGACTGGATAGGTTCAGGGCGTAGTCAGTCACAGCTTCAGCGGCCCACCAATACCTTTCTAAATAATTATATTCGTAACATTAATGGTCGCCATTGGGGTTTTATCGTCTATAAGAATACTTTGCAGGGCGAAGGCTTTTATTCGGCCTCTTTCAGGTC
>DASTHV010000069.1:0-11175 GCA_035718045.1 Saccharimonadales bacterium (SeqCode)
GTGAAAAGTGGTGGGAGCTGCCCCGTGACAGCCTGAAAGAGTGTAAACTGCTCCTGTTTAATGACGAAATTATAATTCAGCCCGACGGAAAAGTTTACACTCCCAAAATTAGTCCTATTTACTCCTTATACAAAGCAAAAAGCGACCCGAAAGTCGCTCAAAATTGCAATATGGTGGAGCTGGTGGGTACTGCCCCCACGTCCGATTGGTAACAAATTTGCTGACTACAGGCTTAGACCATTTGGATACTTGGGCCTAACCGTTAAAACGGTCAAAAGCAGCTAGGCCGCAATCCAGGAAAGCTTAGCTAAGGCTCAGCGGATTACTGAGATCCTAGAGCAGCCAAATGATATGACACGCTCACCTGTTATTTGGCGTTACAAGCGGCGCGGCTAGCGTAATTAAGCGCTAACTGGTACAGCAACTGGAGCGCTCATGAAAGCCATTACAGCTTCCTTAGCACTCGCTACTGCATTTGAAATGCGGTTTGCATTTACTGGTTTGATCCGGCTAACGTGCAGATCAGACCGGCCTGCCATGCGAATTTGTTAATGTGCACAATCGTCGAGCTTAAATTCAGCCCCTCGTCGGAACCTACGCCTTTGCCTCGTTTTGCTATTTCGCAAAAGTTTCGGCTTAAGGCTATGTCCCTCCTCTCAATTTTGCAAACGGTTGCTACGCCCCGATTTGCAAAATTGGAAAGGATTTAGGTACCAATGAGCGGATGAATTTCGGATCTGTTTGGATGGCCGAAATTGATTGTAACGATGATATTTTAAGGTGTTATCGGGTACAAAACTGGGTGTTTATTCTTCGTTTATTATACCACTCCAGCAAGATTTTGGCAATATGTTTATGGTTACGTCTCCATTATATGATAAAATTAAATAGTTAAACAGGTATTTAAGTATGAAGCTACGTTTATTGGATAAGCGCCAAGAAATTAACGGTGTGGAGTCATTTGTTTTTAAACCGGAAAGCCCGCTAAATTGGCAGCCCGGCCAGTATCTGCATTACACTCTGCCCCACCCTGAGGCCGATGACCGCGGTGTGGAACGCTGGTTCACGATTTCAACCGCGCCGTATGAAAAAAATATTCAGATAACCACTCGCTTGGACGGCGAAATTGAGAGCAGTTTTAAAAAGGCGCTAGCCCAACTAAACAAGGGTGAGGAAATCGAAGCTGAAGGGCCAGGCGGCAAGTTTATCCTCAAAGAGGGCGACGTTCGTCACATCTTAATCGCTGGCGGCATCGGTATTACGCCATACCGCTCCATGCTGGCGCAGCTAATCCATGACGATAAACCTGCCAATGCCGAACTGATTTATTTAAACCGCGACGATAGCTTTGTTTTTGGCGAAGAACTGGAGAAGTATGCCGCTACGGATAGTAGTTTTAAGCTTACCAGAGCCGTAGACAAAAAACTCACCGAGGCCGATTTTAAACCGCTGATTGATGATTCTAAGACTGTCTTTTACTTATCCGGACCGCATGGCATGGTTGAAGCCTACGAGAATATGCTGAAAAAGATGGGCCTGGCAGAAGACAGAATAAAGACTGATTACTTTCCGGGGTACTAGATGTTGACTCCCGCCGAACGCGTCCGGCTTAAGAAAATCGTTTCCGAGGATAATCAACGCTTGGCAGAGGTTTTTGATACCATAGGTGACGCCAACCGCTGCCAATTATTCAGGCTGGTCGCCAGAAGCCACCGGCTCAATGTAACCGAAGCCGCCAAAGTTTTGCGACTGTCCGTACCGCTGGCCTCGCAGCATCTGAAAATCTTAGAAAAAAACGGCCTGCTGATACGCCACAAGCTCGGAAGGGAGGTTTTTTATGGCATCAACCAGACCGACTCGTTAGTCACGGCAATCGTTAAGGTTATTCAAAGTTAAATATGAAAGGATATATTGTATGGTCAAAATAATAGTGGCAATTGTGGTAATAGCCGCGATTATAGGTGGGTTCTTTGCCGTTCATAAATCTTCTAATGGCGGCTTATACTCGAATTCAGCAAACAACACCGCTCAAAGCCCACCTCAAAACAGCCAATCCGCTAATACCTCGACCCAGTCAGCCGCCGCGACTATTACATTTGACGGCAATGGTTTCAGCCCTCAAAAAGTGACTGTAAAATCTGGCGATAGTGTGGCCATAAAAAACATCTCTTCGCAGACTATGCAGTTCGATTCTGACCCGCACCCTATACATACTGACGATACTGATTTAAACGCTGGAGTAGTAAATCCCGGCCAAACTATATCTTTTACGGTTCATAAAACCGGTACCTTCGGCTATCACGATCACTTGGACCCCAGCTTGACCGGTACGATCGTGATTCAATAAGACTCCGCAGATAAATTTGGACCAAGCTCGGGGCTATCTTGTATACTTCTGATTATGAGAAGCGTAAGCGGTAAACAATTAAGTCCGCTACTGCTACGAATCGGATTGAGTATTGTTTTGCTGTACGCCAGTATTTCTTCGCTAAAAAACCCACAGGACTGGATCGGTTACCTGCCCCAGTTTTTGAGAAGTTCGCCCAGCGCCACAAGCCTGTTACACGTCTTTTCGATTTATGAAATCTTATTGGCGGTTTGGTTGCTGAGTGGGCGATACGTACGCTACGCGGGTCTTGTAAGCGCAGCCACATTGTTAGGGATCGTAGTGTCTAATTTTAGCCTGTTCGCAATCAGTTTCCGCGACATCGCTTTGATCTTCGCAGCATTAGCCTTAGTCGCCAGTTCGGCTTAAGAAAGTTTTTGGGCGGCGTATTCTATAGTGGTAACTTCGCCGGCGTTGAGAATCTTTAAGAATTGCTTTTGCTGGCGACGCAGAACTTTTTGGGCTTCGTTATATTTCTGACCGCCCTTGGCGGTTAAAATGACGTCGCGCTGGCGGCTGTCCTTTTTGTTGCGCGTAATTTTCACCAAGCCCTCTTTTTTCATAGCATGTAGCTGACGGCTGACGTTGGCCTCTGTCTGTTTAAGCTCGCTGGCGATAAGGCGCTGCGAGGATGCGGTAGAGCCGGATAGGGTACTCATGATACGCGCCGCGGATAGGCCGATTCCTGTTTCCGTCTCCAGCATTTCTTCAGCTGAGTGTTGTAAAATATACGATAGATGGAGCAGGGGAGGAAATTTTGATTTAGCCATAATAATAATCCTTGTTTACATCATAAGCGTATTCCAAAAATACTTAACAAGTCAAGTATATCCAGAAAACAGGGTAGAGGATTTAGGATAAAGTAATCCCTATTTCCTATTTCCTATGTCCTCATATATTTGGTGCCAGTCCTGAAGGCTGAGGTTTTGGGCGCGAAGATCACCGTCAATGCCGGTGTTCGCTAGCAGCCTGTCGGCTTCTTCCTTACTTATATCCAAGCCAGCAGCTAAACTGCTGCGGAGTTTCTTACGCCGGCCGGCAAAGCCGGCTTTAACCACTCGAAAAAATTGCCGATTGTTTAGATTGTCAAAAAGCGGCCGGACGCGTTTTTTTAGTAAGACGACCTGTGAATCGACTTTGGGCGGCGGCACAAACAGTTCGGCGGATACCACCGGCCCTAGCTTCGGCTGGTAATAAAGCTGGACGCTGACTGCCAGCAAGCTCATCTCTCCTGGCTGGGCGCAGATTCGTTCGGCTACTTCTTTTTGGACCAGCAGGGTCATTTCCAGGGGTGGGTTAGATGATTCACTTAAGGTTCGCAATAAGTTACTGGTCAGATAATAAGGAATGTTAGCCACCACCTTATAGGCCGTAGGCAGACTCGATAGGTCGTAGCGCAGAATGTCGCCCTGGACCACTTCCAGATTTGGCGCCTTAATCTTAATTTCCAAAGCGGCGGCTAACTTTTCGTCTAACTCCACCGCTACTACTTTACTGACTTGCTTGACCAGTTGGCGGGTTAAATCACCCAGACCAGGACCGATTTCTAAGACCGTGTCAGTTTTTTTAAGGTTAGCGGCCTCGCAGATGGCCTCTAAAGTAGCCTCATCGCTTAACCAGTGCTGACCCAGGGATTTTCTAGGTTCTACCATGACCGATACGCTAACCAGTGATTATAGGCTGGCGCCCAACCGCCGTAGGACCGGTCGGCGTAGCTTGAACACCAACGCAGCTGAGTAATCGGATTAGTGGACCAGTCGGCGCCGGCGGTGGCCATCTTGCTGCCCGGCAAGGCCTGGCACAGACCGTAGGCGCCGCTGGCATTGGCGGCGGTTGGGCGCCAGCCGGATTCATGGCTAATTATAAAGTTGGCGTAGGCGTAATCGGAGCTAGATATGCCTGCAGCGGACATGATAGAAGTCTTATCACCGTTAATATCGATGGTAGTTCCGCGAGCCACAATCTGGGGCACGGGTGCCTGGATAATGGCTTGCTGAATGAGTTTTCGCGAAGTTTCAGCACCCTTATCATTCTTAGTTATCAGATAGACAACCGCTTGTTTACCCGGCGCGCCGACCTGCCGGACTACACTTGTGCCGAAACTCAAGCTGGCGTCTTCCACCACCTGGAGTGGCGCCGGAATCGCCTCCTCAGTGGTAACCACTTGACTGCCTTTGGCCAACACGAATACCTGCATGCCAGGCGCGATTGGCGTCTTGGAGGTCGGGCTAACCGTTTCACCGTTTTGCAGCTTTATGTGTTTTTCGTCTAGCATGCTGCCGACGGTCTTGGCCTGCGTGTAAGTAGGGACCTGGCTGCCATACAGGTTAAGCGTTATGGGCGTGGCCCGCGAAACTACCACCTGTTCGCCAATCACATTATTCTTAAGGTCGCCTTCCTGGAAAGATGCGAGATCTTCCGGATTGATTTTAAGACCGGCGTCTTGGGCGATTACCCGGGCGCTTTTTTGAGCGGTCAAAGTTACCGTTTTGGTACTACCGTCCACGATCGTCACCGGCCGCGCTCGGTAAACGTTAACCCTAAAATTATCTTCAACGATGGGTGTGTTGAGCGTTGGTTCCACGACGTCCTGCGGTATCAGGTGAAGTGGCATCTTTTCAATAAGTTGACCGACCGTGGCCGCCTTGGTATCTACTGTTTGGGTCTGGCCGCTGTCAAATACGAACACTACATGCGAATCACTTGGCCTGAAGGCCGGCGTGCCGCCTTTGGCATATACCACCCCGGCTACCATAGCTATACCCAGAATTAAACCGAATATCGGCAGCAGATAAGGCCGCCGAGTAATATGCTTCCGGCTGGATTCGTGTACCTGGCGAAAAGTAAATTTTTGGAGGCGCAAAACAGATATCATTATAGCAAAAAGGACATAGGGAGCAGGGAATATTATGTCCTAGGTCCTCTAGCCTGTGTCCTAAAATACTTAACTTGTTAAGTATTTTAGATTTTCTTTAAGGGCGCAAAGGCGATGTTAAGTTTCTTGGTACCTTTGCCTTTGAAATAAATCGTGGCCGTTTCGCCTTCTAGCTCTACAATCGTACCGACCCCGAATACGCTATGTTTAACCCCATCTCCCTCTTCCAGCTCCGGGACATAGCGAGGCTCATCGTTACGCGCCGCATCCAAGGAGTTTGCCCCGAAGGCGGACTGACCAAGCCAACCGTAGGACGGTTCGGAAGACGTAGCCGCGGTATCTATGTCTGATAAGAACCGGCTAGGCGGATTATGCTGGCGGCCGCCGTAGAGAGTCCTTTCGATAGCGTAAGTAAGATAAAGTTCCTCTTTGGCACGGGTCATGCCTACATACATCAGGCGTCTTTCCTCTTCCATTTCATTGGCTTCGTATAGCGCTCGGCTATGCGGCAACACCGTTTCTTCTAGCCCGGTTATAAACACCACCGGAAACTCCAAGCCCTTGGCAGAATGAAGCGTCATAAGCGTTACAGCATTTTTTCCAAAATCGGCGTTATCCAAATCGCTGACCAGCGCTACTTCTTCTAAAAATCCAGCCAAGCCCGCTTCTTCGTATTCGCGGGCCACGCTGAGCATCTCTTTAACGTTCTCTACTCTGGCTTCGCCCTGCGGCGTTCCGTCTTGCAAAAAATGCAGATAGTCCAGGCGCCGCAGCAGGCTATCGATTAGTGTCGCCGGCAGCAGCTCATCCATTTGAATTCGAAAACTGGAAATTATGTCGGATAGTTCGGTAAAGCCGGCGCGAGCCTTGGGAGTTATGTCAACGCAGGCGGCGGCTTTTGCCAAGCCGCCTTCCAAATTATAGCCGGCAGCCGCTCGCCAAGCAGTGAAGGCCTCTAGAGACTTAGCACCGATTCCCCGGGCCGGCACGTTAACGATTCGTTCAAAGCTGGCTGTATCTTCCGGCTGATAAATTAGCCGCAGATAAGCCATCACGTCTTTGACTTCTTTACGATCGTAAAACCGTACGCCGCCGACAATCCGGTAGGGCAGTCCGTAGTGTACAAAAACTTCTTCCAGCGCCCGGCTTTGAGCGTTTGTCCGATACAAAACCGCGAAATCTTTATAACTGCGCGCACGAATGTCGGCGGCGTTTTTAATCCGCCGCACAACCGTTTCGGCCTCGGCCCGCTCGGTGCTGACCTGCAGTATTTGAATCGGCTGGCCGGCACCGGCCGCGGTCCACAGCTTCTTATCACTGCGTAAGTGGTTTTGAGAAATCACATTATGGGCAGCATCTAGGATATTCTTGGTACTGCGGTAATTCTGCTCCAGCTTAATCACCGTGCAGCCAGGAAAATCTTTTTCAAAATTCAAGATATTGCGGAAGTCGGCACCGCGCCAACTGTAGATGCTTTGCCAATCGTCGCCGACTACGGCGATATTACGATGAGCGCCAGTAAGCAATTTAATAAGTTTATATTGCGCGGTGTTGGTATCCTGGTACTCATCGATCATGACGTATTTGAATTGAGCCTGCCATTTTTGACGAAGTTCGCTGTTATTGGAAAGCAGCTCTACCGTGCGGCTAATCAAATCGTCAAAATCCAGTGCCGAAGCATCTCTAAGTAGTTTTTCGTAAAGCGGATAGACTTTGGCCGCGGCGCGCGTAGCCGGACTGAACTGGGCGTGAGCAGTATACTCCGCCGGGGCAACCATCTCGTTTTTAGCGCCGCTTATCAGCGAGGAAAGCAGGCGCGGCGGAAAACCTTTTTCATCAATTCCAGCCTGCCGGCTTGATTGCTTTATGGCCGCTTGGCGATCACCCTCGTCCCAAATTACAAAGTTGCGGGCTATGCCAATATGCTCACCGTCTTGGCGTAAAATCCGCACACAGATCGAGTGAAACGTGCCCATATAGGGCATGAAACTGCGGTTATTTTCGGATTGCCCTAATAACTTAGCTACTCTGGACCGCATCTCGCCGGCGGCCTTGTTAGTAAAGGTTACCGCCAGGATGTTAAACGGTGTCGCTTTACGGGCGAATAAGATATAAGCAATGCGGTGGGTCAGTGTTTTAGTCTTGCCGCTACCGGCGCCGGCCAAAATCAGCAGCGGCCCCTCTATAGCTTGGACAGCGCGCTTTTGCTCGGGATTCAAATCCTTGAGCAATTCTAAATCAACAGTCTCTCGGTCTGACACTCTTTAATTTTAACAGCTGCCTATTGTGTTGAGCCGGGCGAAACCTGTACGGTGCCCAACAGCGTCTTGATATTATCGCCGTTTGTCATAGCGGCGTCCTTGACCCGCAAAACCACCAGCTCAGGGTCAGTCAAGTTCTTGGTGTAGAGGTCGCCGATAACCGTTTTACCGTCTGGGCCTGTAGTTTTTAGCTGGACGATCGTAGAGTCATCCAGCTCGGTCGCATCGGTCAGCGGACCCTGATCACAGGTAACGGTAGAAGGAGTATCAATCTTAGCAGTGGTCGTAAAGTGCAAAATCGATTTGTAGATTTTGGCGTCATTGGTGCCGGTACACCACTGTAAGAAGTCGTAGTAGGTGGCCGTGCGGGCTGGTGGTAAGTACTTAGCTGAAGTCACCGCGACCTGAACATCCTTATTACTAGCAAAATTAACGGTATAGGCGTAGGTTCCATCCGACTGGTTGGTACCACCGCGCTTAGAGTAGCCTGGCTCGGCGTTGGAAGTCGGTTGGCCCCAGGCAGTTGGCGCATCAAAGACTATATCAGTTGTGGCCAAACGATATTCGGTAAAGCCGGCAGGTACAGTATGTACATTGCTTGTCTTAGGCTTGGGGGCTGGCGCTGGCGCCGCCGTAGCCGCTGGCTTTTGTTTGAAGATGTGGACGGGCAAATTGAGGTTATTGTGTATCAAGCCGGAGTCAAGCGCCAAATAGACTCCAATCAATACCAAAAATACTATCAAAACACCTAAGGGCCAATGGCGCTTTTTGTTAGCCGTGACATGCAGATCTTCGATTGAATGTACGGCGCCGGGCTCTACTGATTCGGGTAGCGGCTCGGGTTGCGCCGGTGGGCTTTCTGTATAGGCTGGCGGCAGTGACTCCGGTTCGGCCGATGGAAAGACTGCCGGCCCGGCGGAATCCTCAAATCTGGCGGGCTCGCTGCTGGCCGGAGGCTGGTTTGGCAGTGAATCCGGGACCGCGGCCGCTGCCGCGGAATCATCATTATCAAATGGCAATTGCTCGCCAGTCGACATATCTTGGACATTTATTTTTATGGCCTGCCCGGCTGAATCGAAAGTATCTCTGACCATCGGATCGCTGACCTGTGGCTGATGGCCGACTATAATCGGCCGGCTGGTCGGCGAAGCTCCTACCTGGCCCGGCTTACTCACGTCAAAAACCCTGTCTTCGTCAGGCATTCTCTATTCCTCCCTATTCCTCTGCCACTGGCGTGCCGACTTAACGATACTGGAAAAATCATGGTAATTCAGGCTTTCATGGCCTACCAAAAAGCCGTCTAGGCCGTCGATATTTAAATAGCCTTGGACTGCCTCCGGTATGACACCGCCGCCATACAGAATTCGCACCTCTTTGGCTGTCCTCTCGCTGAAGACATCTTTAACATAGTGCCGGATGTATTTGATAACTTCCTCGGTTTGATCTGGTTTGGCGACTGTTTCGGTGCCGATAGCCCAGACCGGCTCGTAAGCGATAACTATATCGCGAACTTCACTGGAGGTCAGATTACTAAGCGCGGTCATAAGCTGATCATGCAACACCTGCTTGGTCTCGCCTTCTTCCCTTTCCGGTTTGGTCTCGCCGATGCATAAAATAGGCATAATGCCGTTGCGTACAGCCGCGGCCATTTTGTCGCGGATCATATCCAGGTCTTCATGAAAAATATGGCGCCGTTCACTATGACCCACGATTACGTAGTGAACTAGGTCACGCAACATGGTAAAGCTAACTTCGCCGGTAAAGGAGCCTTCGTCGCGCCAATAGGCATTTTGGGCCGCCAAGCGGAACTTGCGACGATCTATTTGTAAACTCAGGGGCTGCAGGGTCAGCATGCTGGGCGCTAACACTACCTCGATATCCCTATAGATATTGATGCGCTCCTGCAAGCGGTGAACCAACAGGCTGGCCTGACTGGCGTTCAGGTGCATTTTCCAGTTGCCGACTATCAGAATTTTACGCACTTTTCCCACCCTTTACTGTTTATGCTTATTGTACACGAAAGGGGCAAACTGGGATATCATTTTTTCGACTGCAAAACCTCTAGCCCGGGCAATTTATGCCCGCTTATTAATTCTAACGTGGCGCCACCGCCAGTCGACACGAAACTAAAATCTTCGGTCAGTCCTTGCAATTCCACATAACTGACCGTATCACCGCCGCCCACTAGGCTAAACGGCTTGTTGGCGTGCTTGTTCGAATCGCCGATTATCGCCTCTACTATCGTATGGGTGCCGTGGGCGAACGGATCATGCGCTCCGGCGATTCCTTTAGTCTCGGTTACGCCGCAAGTACCGTTCCAGATAACCGTTTGAGCCAGCTTAATGGCGCCGGCGATCTGGGCGGCGCTAACCGGGCCGATATCCAGTATCATTTCGTCTTCGGCCACCATATAGGCCGCCGGCTTGGGAATTTTTGGATAGGCTTCGATGTCAGCCAAATTATTGCCAAAGATGTCCACGATGCGGGTCGGTGCCGAGCCGTCGGTCTTTTTTGAAACCACTACGTCGGTCGGTATTAAAAAATTGAAATTGCGGCGGCGTTCTTCCTTTTTGGCGCGCTCCATAATTTCTTTGGTGGTGTCCAGCAGCTCCCTTTCGGCTTTGCTTCGGCCGACGCCGATCTTCTCACTCAGCAAAAAATCATTGGCCATGGCGCCCACTACCGCCACGCAATCCGACAATTCGATTAACTTATCCAGAACTTCGAGCTTATCGCTGATTTTGGCGCCACCAACGACCGACACTAAAGGCCGGGCCGGTTTTTTTATAACTTGAGTAACCGTTTCAACCTCTTTGGCCAGTAAAAGCCCGGCGACTGAAGGCAACAAGTGGCTAATGGCCTCGGTAGAAGCATGCGCCCGATGGACAACCCCGAAGCCGTCCTGGACAAACACCTCGGCCCGGGTCGTATCGACCAGCGCCTTGGCAAAATTCTTGTCGTTTTTTTCCTCTTCCGGATGAAAGCGTAAATTCTCTAAAAGCAAAATTTCATGCTCGCCCAAAGCCCCGGCGGCTTTTTGGGCCTGCGGACCGATGCAATCGCCGGCGAAATGAACTTTGCGCCGGAGTAGTTTAGCTAAATGTTCGGCCACCGGTTTGAGGCTGAACTCTTTATCTTCTGGGCTTTTGGGCCGGCCAAGGTGAGAGATAATAATCAAACGGCTGCCCTTTTTGCCAAGGATATATTCAATGGTCTGCAGCGATTGCCGCATACGATAATCGTCGGAGATCTTTCCGTCGGCGACCGGCACGTTATAGTCGGCCCGCATCAGGACCCGTTGATTTTCCAGTTTTATGTCTTTAACGGTTTTTTTATTAAACAATGGCCACCCTTAGTTCTTATGTTCTACGGTTTCAGTATGGCAAAAAATAGCGGCAAATTCCATTTTTAAAGCGTATTTGGTGACCCCTACGGGAATCGAACCCGTGTTGCCGGGATGAAAACCCGGTGTCCTAGGCCACTAGACGAAGGGGCCACCAAATACGCTTTAGTCAGCGCAATTTTACCATAATCTATATCTGTTAGAAAGGGGTCAGCAGCGACGACGGCGATTTACGATGTAGTGCCCTATGGCGCCCAACGAGCTGGCGCCGGTAAAGATACCCAAAACATCGCCTACTCCTGTATTGGGC
>DASTHV010000070.1:0-2181 GCA_035718045.1 Saccharimonadales bacterium (SeqCode)
GGACATGAGAATGGATCAGCAGCAGGAAATGTCAGCCGAACAGCTGGTAAACAATACTGAAGAGTCTGAACTGGCCGCAATTCTGAGACGATACGGCGAAGAACCACGGGCTACGGCTATCGCCAGAGCGATCATATTGGCCCGGCCGATCACTGACACGGCTCATCTCGCTACAATCATCGCAGGCGCCGGCGGTTGGCGGGCTCGAAGGGGAAAAATCCATCCGGCGACTCGCAGCTTTCAAGCTATACGCGTAGCCGTGAATGATGAACTGGGACAACTAGAGCAGACCTTACCGTTAATGACCGAACTACTAAGTCCCGGCGGCCGAATGGCCGTAATAAGCTTCCACAGCTTAGAGGACCGGCTTGTCAAACGGTTCCTGGCCGAACGGGCCGGAGACCGCTATGATGCCGAGCTTAGGCCGCTCACCAAGAAACCGATTGGTCCGAGCGATGAAGAAATAGTTTCCAATCCGCGTGCCCGCAGCGCTCGTCTGCGAGCCGCAGCAAAATAAAAACAAAAAATAGAAAGGATCAAAGGACAACTCCATGCCTATTAAGGTAAAGGATAGATCCCGGATGCAGCGCATCGATGTTAGGATAGTTCACAAACATTAGCGCTTTAGACGGGAAGGGCAGCACCAACTCAAGGCACCCTGCCAGGTGCTGCCCAGCCTACCCAGAGTCCAACAAAAATAAAAACATGACATATTCAAGTTCAGTTGCCGCCAGCCGCCGTGGCTACGTGCGCCGTAATCAAAACTCAGTCAGCTTTGCCGCCTCGGCACGCACACTTGGGCCGGTTAGCAATACCATAATTCTGATAATCTTGGCGTGCCTTGTCGGGCTTTTGTACTTGACCCAGGTTACTAAAACCAACGGTTACGGCTATACGATTAACACCTTGCAACAGCAGCAATCCAGCTTAAAGGACCAAAAGGCCGACCTAGAGGTGGCCGCCGCTCGCCTACAATCACTAGATCGTGTTTCGTCCAGCAACGTGGCCAAGAATTTGGTTTCGGTAGCGCCCAGCGGTGTCGTGAGCCAGTAGTACAATAGGTACGATGGACAAATCGGCGCCCAGACGGGCCCTTGCGGCCGGATTTAGCTCAAATCGCCGCCTGTACCTTTGGTACGGGGCTTTGCTAGTGGTAATCGCCGTCATAATTGTGCGGCTGTTTTACCTTCAGGTTGTCAGGCATGAACATTATCAAGAGGCCGCCTACGCCGACCAACTTAAGCAGTATACGATTCCGGCGGACCGGGGCATAATCGAGGCCCACCAAGGTGGTAAGGTTGTGCCGCTGGTGCTGAATCAGAAGCTTTATACGCTATACGCCGACCCCACGCTCGTTAAAAACACCGACCAAGCCGCCCAAAAAATCGCCCTTATAACTCACGGCGACGCTAATCATTACACCGATTTAATGAAAACCAAAAACACCCGCTACGTGGTGCTGGGTAAACGGATAAGCGAGCAGCAATACGGCCAAATCACGGCTCTAAAATTACCCGGCGTAGGGTTGCAGGCGCAGGACTACCGAACCTATCCTGAAGGCTCGCTGACATCTCAACTGCTTGGCTTTGTGAATGATGAAGGAAAGGGTAATTACGGAGTAGAACAGGCTTTAAATAAGCAACTGAGCGGGACGCCGGGCCTGCTTAAGGCGATTACCGACGCTAATGGCGTGCCGTTGGCGGCCAGCCGCGATAATGTCCAGATCGATCCTAAGCCGGGCGACAATGTGGTTCTGACGGTTAATTTGGCGATGCAAAAAGAACTTGAAAATTATTTGCAGCAAGATCTTAAAAAAGCCAAAAGCTCGTCCGGCAGCGCTTTAATTATGGATCCGAACACCGGCGCGGTACTGGCTATGGCCAACTGGCCGACATACGACCCAAGCCAATACTATAATGTCAGCGACGCATCACTGTTTACCAACGCGGCGGTCAGCTCGCCACTGGAGGTCGGCTCAATCATGAAAGTACTGACCACTAGCGCGGCACTTGATCTTGGCGTGATCAATAAAGACACCACCTATTATGATCCGGCTCACTGGACAATTGACGGCCACGATGTTCATAACGTTGAAATCGACGGCGGACCGGGCGAGCGCAGCATAGCTCAATTTTTGAACTTGTCGCTGAACACCGGCGCCACCTGGCTGCTGATGCAGAT
>DASTHV010000071.1:0-13188 GCA_035718045.1 Saccharimonadales bacterium (SeqCode)
CAGAGTCCTTATTGCTTGGTTCTATTGAAGAAGTTATAAGCCAGATTACATTGTCAGATAGCTTGCTGCAAAAGGTGGCACGTGAACTTAAGTACCGCCATGTTAGCCAGCACAAACACTACTCAGCTTCTATAAAAGAATTAAGACGAGAATATGATGTTATAGACAATAAGTTAGGCATGTGGTGGGAGCGACTTGTAGATGACCGTATAGAGCCTGAAAAATACGATATTATCGTGCAGACACTTACTAAACGACAAGAAGCGGTCAATGATAAGCTTGATATTCTAACTAAGGGCAACAAGGACTTTTTACTAACTTGCTCTTACCTGTTAGACCTAGCAAATCGTGCAGAAGAACTATTTAAAAACGGTAACGAAGCCCAACGTTCAAAGCTACTTAGCTTCCTACTTTCTAACTCCACACTGAACGACAAAAAGCTCACTATTGCCGTCAATTACCCTTATAGCGAACTTATCCCATTAAACAGAAAACCGCCCGAAGGCGGTAATAGTGCAATTTGGTGCGGGTAAGGAGACTCTAACTCCTGACCTCTTCCTTGGCAAGGAAGCGCTCTAAACAACTGAGCTACACCCGCGCAAACGAACAGATGAAATTGTATAGCTTCGCGCCAGGAAAGCTTTCTCTTAAGCGGTAGGCTTTCTTGGGCTCTGCATATAATTCTCACTGAACGTTCGAATTATAGCAAAATACCCCTGTTAAATGCAAAAAATGATTGTCTGGCGAACCTAATAGCCGTTGGTCTTTAGCTTATAGCAGGTATTACCGGCGCCATGATAATAAGCTGATATGTAGCTACTATAACCGTCGTCACTTAACGAATCTGAATAAAGTGGGGCTTGGTCCTTGCTGGCTTTTTTATAAGTAACACAGAGTTGGTAATAGTACGTATAGCTTTGTTTAACGCCAGAAAAGCTGGCTGAATATCCCGTGTCATAATTTGTAGTGGCAGCCGGGCGTGTGTTAGGTTTATATTCGACAAGTTTGTCGGTAACGAGCTTGCTGGTGTCTCCGTTGAGCGATAAAGTATCAAGGCTACTTGGCAGCTGGTTGTTAGATTCTGCATAGCTATTAATACTCGTCTCAAGGCTGCTGATATTATCCTCTATTAATTTATCGTTGCGTGTCTCCCTGGCTTTGGCAACTGGCCCGACGAATCCTAATATCGAAATAATACCAACGACTACAACCATGAAACCTACAAAGTAACGCCTGATCATGGGGAACCGCGGCGGTGCTATTGTCCTTAAAAAAGTAGCGGCATATAGGAAAAATATAATAATTGAGCTAAGCAAGGCTACGGTTTTTCCTGATGAGTCCGAACTACTGGTAAACATAGTGACCAATGAAAAAACAGCTGCTATCAATGAAGCTATACAAAACAGTGCAAAAATAACAGCGTGAATAACCATTACTATCGAGGCGGCTCCTGTCTTCTTATCTGGCTCCTGCTTGCGATAAAAATGGTCACAAGCTATCGATATCGGCAGCAGCACCAATACGGCGGCGATAGTATAAGGCATAAAGCCGGCTGTATCGGCATCAGCCATAAAGCTGGCAAGCACCGAAGCCGTCAAGAATGACATGGCCAGCACTGTCCATCCCCAAAAAGCGTACGTCAACCACTGCAGAATGATGTTTCCGGCGCTGGCGGCAGGAGCCGTAGGAGCGGCCGGTGGAATCGGCTGAGCTGGGGCGTAGGCCGGCATCTGAGGGTATATTGGCTGACTGCTAGTCGATATCGGTTGAGGCATCAACGGAGGTTGTGTCGGATTTTCTGGCGGCATGCCCAACGGGCCCGGCGGAGTAAGATTAGGACTAGGCTGACCTTGCGGATTTTCCATTTATATTTTTTTATGCTTTTAAACTACAAACATAGTAGCAATCTATTAAAAGCAAAACAACATTATCTTCAACACTGGGACAGACGGGCTTGACTATAATTTTGAAACCGGTAAGCTGGTTTGGTGTCCAAAATTCAGGCACAAGGAGTAAAAAAGGAGGGATAGATAGTTTGAAGACTATTCTACGTATTCTCAAGGGCGGTAATAACGACAGCCCGATGCAAGAGTTTCTTAAGGATAAAAAACCAAATCCGAAACTCTGGAACGAGATGCTTAAAGAAATTAAGAGTTAGCGATTCAAGTTTGGAAAATGAAAAACGGCGCAAATAAACCGCGCCGTTTTTCATTGCGATGACTTTTCGGGAACTAGCCGCCGTTAGTAGTGGTATTAGTATTGTTACCGGAGTTGTTGCTGTTGCTGCCACTGTTGGTTCCGGCGTTATAGGCCGCTTTGTCATCTTTATTGTTAACGGATACGGCGCTGAGCGTCATATGCTGTGGCGTGGAATGATTAAAGTAGGACACGCATTGTCCTTGGTTTTTGAATCCAGTACCATTCTCGTCTGTAGCGGTCGCATAGCCGTTATTCTTACATTGGTCTTTGCTGGTGGGCGCATTCGTCAGTTGGAAATCGTAAGTGTACTGGTTAAATACAATCTGGTCGGTTTCCACGACATAGTTTGGATTATAGGTACCCACATTAACTCCAAAGCCTACAACCGTGGCATTAGGGCAGGCGGTTTTAAGGTCACTCAAGGTGTAAAAAGGTGTTCCTCCATGACCGGCCGTCACAGTACAGTTGGCGTTAGAGGAGTCCGTATAGCTGCCGGATGACCAGAACTGGCCGTCGGACACTATCCAGGTCTGCCAAGTATTAGGAGTTACGGTTTGGTTGGCGGTATTCCAGTAAGGCTCGTATACCAAGGTATCAAACCCATTGCAGGTATTGTTTGTATATCCGCTAAGACAGACTACCAGCTGATATGACGGGTCGCCGGTAGGCGAACTGGCGGTCTTCTGGTAAGTGCTATAGCTTAAGACATCGGTATCGGCCAGGGCGGTATTAGCGGTGTGCATATATTGGGCTTTGGCATCGTTGGTGCTATCGGTAGTTAACTGCAGCGCGCCGCTGGGCATAGGCGAGCTAGGGTCATTCACATAAGACACGTTGCCGCCCGGCCTGGTATCTGCGGTGGCCCAGCCGTCGTTATTGGCCGGCGTCACCACAATGGTTGTACCGGCAGCCTTAGCCGCCAGCGGCATCGCCAACATTATTAATGCACCAAAAGCAGCAGTTAAAGTACTAAATAATAACTTCTTCATAGACCCTCCTGTTACTGCCGATATTAAACAGTAGGGTTAAAAAAAGCGCAGTGAAAAGACTTACATCGAAAAGGGGTAAATTTACCCGCCGCTGGGTGGGTTATTGCCGTGGGTGGCTATCCAGCTGACGCAGTCGCCTTGATTCTTGAAGTTAAGGTCTGCGTAGGTCTGCCAGCCGCCGTCCTTGCAAGCATCCTGGTTGGCGGGGAAGGCGGTGGTTACTGTATTGCCGGTCAAATCCGCAGTATCCGAATAGTATGCCTTGGAAGCGCCGGCGGTCATAGTCAGAGCTGCAGCGGCTACAAAAAGCATCACCACTACCTTGGAAGGCGCCTTAAAGTTCTTTTTGACACGCGGTTGGCCGGTGAATTTAGCGGCTAGCTCACGCTCCTCGGCCAAAATAGTCTCTTCGGCTTTTTTGGCCTCTTGAACGATTTTTCTTTTGGTCCTTCGCATGCCGGCAATTTCGGATTTAATGTTCACTAGCTCTTGATATATAAGAATCGTTGCCGGAATAATAATAAAGATGACTAGGCCGGGCAAAGTTTTAATATAATTAACCAGGTAGCCGACGTAGGGGATGGAGAACGAGACTTTGCCAACCACATCGCTTTTAGCAACCGGGTCGGCGTCCGGCGAAGAATTCGCGTCACCCTTGACGGTGTAGAATGTCTGACCGCTAGCGTCATTTTTAACACTTACGATGCGGTGAGTAACAGTGTCTTTGCTGCCGGCCTTTTTGAAGGTGATTACATCACCGATTTTATAGTTTGAACTTTTTTGATCAAAAACCATACTGCCCGTCATAATCTTTGGCTCCATAGAACCAGAGGCTACCACGAACTGTCTGTGGCCGAATATATCCAGCGTGGAGGCGATGATTACCAAAGAAAACACGATAATCAGTCCCAACACGGTGTTTTTCAATATCTTAGAATAGTTTCTCATAGCTATAAGCTTCCTTAGAAGCTTAGTTGGGCCGGGGAATTTTACCCAGCCCTCAAAGCTTCTAATGTGCCTGGACGGCGTTAAAGTGGAAGTCGAAGCTCATAGTCTTGCCGGCGTACGAGTTGTCGGCGTTTGGTGACATTTTGGTTTCGATGTTCAAGCCCAGCGTGCCTGGATGGCCGTTTGACGGAGCCGGAACGTTAGGCAAACTTACAGCATTGTCGCTGTAGTAGTCCAAATTGTGCCAACCTGTGCCGGTCGCGCTGCCGTACCACCAAATCTGCATCTGCATAACATTCTGCAGACCTGTATCACCTGATAGGTGCGTAAGCTGTAGGCTTGGGCTCAAAGCGATGTTGGCAGTCGAAAAGTTGCCTAGATACATTGCATTGTGAACCTGCTGGCCAGGGTACCAGTTTCCGGTGTTTAAGTTGAATTGGCAACCAGCATAGACGTTGTTAAATGTATCTATTGACACGTCGTTGTCATACCATAGGTGTTGACATACCTGGCTTAGTTGCAAGTCAGCGTTACCAGTAGAAAATGTGATACCGCTTAAGCTGGACGAATTATCGCTAAAATAGGCTCGCGTGGCGCTTGTGGCGACCAAAGCTACTAGAGCAATGGTAGCCAAGCTCATGGCTATTCTTTTCATGATTCCCTCCTTTTAGTTATTTTGATGCGGCGGACCGACCGAATATAAAAACACGCCACAATTTTTTGTTGCTCCACCAAGCAATCTAAGCCTAATTATAAGTTCATTAAGCCGACTGTCAAATGTGGCTTTACAGATGAGATAAGCGTTATAAACATCTGTACTGACGGCTTAATTTGCCGTTGTTTAATAAACATTCCATAAAAATATCCCAACACAGGGCTGGGATATTTTTATGGTGGCGCCTCCCAGACTCGAACTGGGGACACAAGGCTCTTCAGGCCTCTGCTCTACCAACTGAGCTAAAGCGCCGCGTTTGGTGTCAGGGTATATTTTAAACTTTAACACCTTATTTTTCAAATATTAGGGTATAATTTAGCCATCATGAACGGCGAACAGGCCCCCAGGGAGCGCAGACCAGGACACTTTGAAACGAGCCGCGTTAGGTATGATCCTAGGTTTGTTTCATTGCCAGGCGAACATAACTGGAGACCTAGCGAACCCAAAGAAGCAGATATACCTACAGCTCATGGCATCCATCCAGTGGAAGCGCTTAAGAAACTAGTTTTAGCCTATCGCCGCCACAATTTAAAAATTAAGCGTCACTAAAGACTAAAACCGGTCTTATTCTACTTAGATTCTTTGGCCAGGAAGCTTTTAACATCTTCCACCGTACTCATAAATTGGGCAGGGAAGATAACCGTGCTGTTCTTTTCGCTGGAAATTTCGGTCAAGGTCTGCAGGTTGCGCAGCTGCAAAGCGATGGGATGTTTGCCGATAATATCTGCGGCATCGCCCAAAGCCGCGGCGCTGAGTTTTTCGCCTTCGGCGGCGATAATCTTAGCCCGCTTTTCGCGCTCGGCCTCGGCCTGCCGGGCCATGGCCCGCTGCATACTGTCGGGCAGTTTGATATCTTTTAATTCGACAGTGCTAACGTATATTCCCCAGCCGGCAGTGGCGGTATCCAGGATATCTTTGATTTTATCGTTAATATCGGCGGTATTGCTCAGCACGTCGTCAAGCGCGCTTTGGCCTACGACATTGCGCACCGTGGTCTGGGCTATCTGGTAGGTGGCGCTGATAACGTTTTCTATTTCTACAACCGACTTTATGGCGTCCTTGACTTGATAGTAAGCCACGGCCGCCACATCAATTGAAACATTGTCTTTGGTAATGACCTGCTGGCTGTCTACCGGCAGCGTTACGATGCGGATGCTGATTTTTTTCATCTGATCGACTATTGGGATAATAAGCCTCAGACCAGGTTCTTTGACGGCCGGCCGCACTTTGCCAAGCCTTAGGATTACGCCCCGCTCATATTGGTTGATTACTCTTACGCCGGTGAGAACTAAGATAATCAGGATAATAATGATGATAATAATTACTGCCGCCATATTGCCCCCTTTCGTATAATTGTATATCTAAAAGGAGCAAAAAGCGCATACGAATTGTTTTTACCCCTGTATTTTAGTAAAATATGAGGGCTTTGGGCGGATGGCGGAATCGGTAGACGCGCCAGATTGAGGTTCTGGTGGCCGCAAGGCTGTGGAGGTTCAAGTCCTCTTCCGCCCACCATCGGGATTGTAGCTCAGTTGGCTAGAGCGCCTCGTTTACACCGAGGATGTCGGGGGTTCGAGTCCCTCCAATCCCACCAAAATACTTATCTTGTAAGTATTTTTTTATTTCAATCCAGCTTGGTGGCGTCGCGGCGCAAAAACAGATACCAGGCGATTATCCAGACGCCTACCAGATAGCACAGATACACCAGCGCGCCTTTGCCTGGGGTTAAACTGCCTATGGTACTGTCTCCTCTGGCGGGATGAGCCGGCGTCGCCCCCTGGATTGTCGGTCCTTGTATGACCTGTGATAAAGCCGTAAACGGCATGTAAACCGAATTCTTTTTTAATAGCAGTGTCAGCAACCCCTCGACGGTGTTTGGGAGTATCAGCAGCGCGGCGATGGCGCCGACTTGGTTACGAATAAGCGTTATAAAAAGTAAGCCGGCCATAGAGTAAGCTTCGCTGTAGAAGACCAGCTTGGCGAAAAAGGTTATGAAGCTGATATTTTGGGCCGGTAGGCTGTGGCCGGCCGCGGCGGCGCCAGCCCAGACCAAGGCCAACGATAAGGCCCCGGCGATAACGGTGTATACGAACACCAGACAAAGCACTGATATGATTTTGGCGGCTAGAACTTTACTGCGCCGGTTGCTGGCCGCCAGCGTATAGATAATGGTGTTATAACGATATTCGTGAGCCAACAGCAATAAAGCGATTAAACCGCCGGCCAGCGCTACGACATTGGCGATTTGGGTTATGGAGGACGAAACGAACAGCGCGGCGCCGGCGGCATCTTTTGGCGACTGCCCGCTCAGCATCAGGCTTTGAGCCTGTGAATCTCTGAAGCCGTGAACATAAAAAGAGAAAAAAGCGCTCAGCAGCAAAAATATCAGCATCAATATATAGGTGGAGCGTACTGTCAGCAACTTCTTGAATTCAGCTTTTAGCGCGGGCTTCATTTTTTACCCGCCTTACCTGCGTTAGCTTCGTATTCGGCGGCGCCCTCGGTCAGTTCTAAGAAAGCCTGTTCTAAGGAGGCGGCATGAGAGGAGAGCTCTAGCACCGTAATCTTGGACTCGTGCGCCAGCATACCGATTTCATCAGTTTTAGCGGCGCTGACCATTAGGCCTTTGCCGCTTTTTTCGTACGTCAGCCCGGCTTTGCTAAGAGCACCTTCCATAGCCGATATGTTGCTGGCCCGCACGAACACGGCGCTGCCGGCGCCGGCGATCAGCTTATCCATCGTAGTATCGGCTATAAGTTTGCCCCTGCCTATAACTACCGCGTTATCGGCCAGCTGTGACATCTCGCTAAGCAGATGGCTGGAAACAAAAACGCCGCGGCCCTCTTTGGCGTAATCGCGCAGAAACTCTCTTAACCAGGCGATTCCTTCGGGGTCTAAGCCGTTACCCGGCTCGTCTAAAATCAGGTATTTGGGCTCGCCTAAAATGGCCGCGGCGATGCCCAGGCGCTGGCTCATGCCCAGGCTGAATTTGCCTGGTTTTTCTTTAGCCACATCTTTGAGCCCAACAATATCCAGCACTTCATCTACCCGCTGAGCGGCGATACCGCCCTCGGCGGCCAATACTTTAAGGTGGCTTCGAGCGGTGCGGGTGGGGTGAAAGGCTTTGGCCTCCAGTAAAATGCCCACGACTCTTGATGGGTTTTGATAATCATGAAGCTTTTTACCGTCAAAAGTCGTTGAGCCCTGACCGTTATCCAGGCCAAGCATCAAACGCATGGTAGTGGATTTTCCGGCGCCGTTGGGCCCCAAAAAGCCAGTCACCTTTCCGGTTTCAACCTGGAACGACAGGCTGTTCACTGCGACCTTTTTACGGAATTTTTTGCTTAAGCTTTGGGCTTTAATCACTTCGTAAGATTATATTGCTAAAGCTAAATTAATGCCAGGTGCTTATAGAAGGTGTTCGTGCTTGGAGTGGGAATAATTGTCGCGAATCAATCCCCGGACTTCTTCGGCCGAAGCGGTCTTGACCCCTCGGTTTAAGATTCCGTGCGGATCAAAAGCTTTTTTGACTCTCATCATCAGCTGATGCATCTGCGGACCGTAAACATGGCCGGCGTACGGCGCGCGCAGGCGGCCGTCGCCGACGCTGCCGGTAATGCTCCCGCCCACACTGGCAGCTGTCTTATATATACTATCTGATAATTTAAACAGTTTTTGCCGGCCGCCGACTTGGCTTAAGTCTATCATTGGGCTCATCCGTATGACGCCCACTCCGGCGTGGCCCCACATCACTGGCGGCAGTTCAAGACTGGTGTAAATTTGGGCTGCTTGCCGGATAAAATCAGCCAGCCGGTCCAACGGAACAGACACGTCCTCGGCTACCGGCACAGCTTTGGCGTTGCCGCGAATCGCCCAAAAGATAGATGATGTGGACTGCTTGAGTTTCTCTACCCGCTGCCTTTCCTCGGCTGTTCTTGCTGACTGAAAATGGCCGCCGGCCTTTTCGGACAATTTCTGCAAAGACTTGAGGCACTTTTTCCGTGAGGCTTCTTTGGAATCGTCGAATTCGACTATCAGATGCAAGGCCGCCGCCGGATGGTCTATCACGCCTTTTAACAACGCCGGATTAAATCGGGTGATGTATTGAACTGCTTCTTTGTTTATCATTTCGCAGGCGCTGGGTTTGAGCTTGAGTAAGCGCGGCAAGATATCATGCAGACTATTTATATCTTCCAGGCTGACCACGGCCCAGTCAGTGACCGGGTTGTGGGGGGCCAGCCGCAACGTGGCTTCAGTAATGACGCCCAAACTGCCTTGCGAACCCAAAAATAAAGGTGTCAAGTCAAAGTCTTTGCTGGTTTTGACATCAAAAATGTTATAGCCGACCCGGTTGTGTAGGGCGGTTATTTGACGGCCTTCGGTGCTGATCAGCTCCTGATTTTCTTCAATTAATGAGTCGATAGTACGGTAAATCTCGCCTTCCAGGCTGGAAAGGCCCAGCTTGCGGTTTAGTTCACGTTTGTTCAGCGGCCCGGTGTCAATAATTTCGCCGTTGGCCAGCACAACCGAGAGCCGCTCCACGTGCCGCAACATGGCGCCGTACTTGACTGATTTTTCGCCGAGCGAATTGTTAGCCAAACCACCGCCAATAGTGGCATAAGCCGCCGGGACAGGGACGGGTGGCAAAAATAAGCCGTGGGTCACTAAGGTTTGATGCAGAGTGCCAAAAGTTATACCGGGTTCAACAGTGACCTGCCTTTTTTTAAGGTCAAGTTCCAGGATCCGGTTAAGGTGTCCGGTCATGGCCAGCATGATACCGTTGCCAATCGCGGCGCCGGAAGTATCGGTGCCGCCGCCGCGAGCTGTTATCGGCAGAATTTGGCCGCGCTCAGCCAGCTGCCAGCAAAACCTGGCGGTTTTTCTAATGTCGCTTTCGGAGGCGGGGTATACCACCACGGAAGGGGCTAGTTCCAATATCGAGGCGTCGTGCGAAAAATAGCGTCTTACCTCTACCGAATCAGTCACTTCTCCATCTAAATGCTCTTGCAAATAGTGTGCGATTTTTGACAAGTCTACCCCTTTAGTCGGCTCATGTTTATATGCCTAATCATATCACGATTTTTAGGCTGTGCCGGGGCCGTATGATGATAAGTAATGGTGGGCGAAAGAGGACTTGAACCTCCACGTCCTTGCGGACACTAGCTCCTGAAGCTAGCGCGTCTACCAATTCCGCCATTCGCCCTCGTCGGAGTCGAGGTACCGGCTTCCGTGAGCGCGTAAAACTTGCTCACTTTCAGCCTCGGCTCGCCTCCTCCTCTTAAATTTGCGAATTACTGCACTGCGGAAATCCGCAAATTTGTTTAGACCAGTCTCAATATTAACATAATTTACAGATGTAAAAAATACTTAACAAGTTAAGTATTTAGTGTCGAATCAGACGCCAATGCCATGAGGGGCCGGATAGGTTGCTGGATAAGTTTAGCGGCGAAGTAGCTATTTGTTTGCCACTTTGAACTACCACCGTACCGGCTTTAGAGCCAGCCTTGGCGGGCGCGTTAATGGAGTCAATCGAGTTTACTACTTTTGTATCCTGGCCTTTCCAAACCGTTAGCGACAAGTCCTCGGCGGCTTGGGCGCGGGCCGTGGCCCCCCAGGCGGTAGCATAGTAGCCTAGCGACTGGCCCTTATGAATAACCGTCAGTTTGGTGAAGCCGGAATCCACGGCCCCAAGCAGCGGCTGTGCCGCCGAAATAGCGTCATTTAATTGCGGCTGGCCTAAGATTGCGCCAACAATCGTAATTGTCTGTCCGGCAACCTGGTGCTTGGCGCCAAACAAAAAACAACCGCCGGCTACATCGGTATTGCCGGTTTTGATACCTACCACGCCGTCGCTGCCCAGCAACCAGTTCACATTATTGACAGTTCCGGCCACTGGCAGGTCCGCGGAAGATAGGCTGACAATCTGAGTAATCGAGGGGTTGTTTAGCGCAGCGATGCCTAGTTGTACCAAATCGGCGGCCGTTGAAGTAGTAGTATCGGCAAAGCCGCTAGCGCCAGCCACGGTGGTATGGCTTAGCCCCATTTCTTTGACCATTTGGTTGGCATAGGTTAGATAATTATCTGTCGATCCAAAGGCCCAACGCACCATGGAGTCAGCCACATTGTTAGCTGAAGGGATCAACATCGCCTCTAGAGCCTGATACTCCGTGATTTGCTCACCGTCAGTAACCTGGGCAACTGACCCGTCATGACTTAGATAATAATCGTAGTAACCGACATCGGTAGTGTCCAGTGTGATAGTCGGGCCCTGGCCGCCGCCGGTCAGCGGTTTTTTTTGGAGGATAGCCAAAGCGGTGATAATCTTGGCGATGCTGGCGATCGGCTTAGGGTCGGCGGGACCATTACTAGCCAGCAGGCCATAACCGGTAGCGCCTATGGCGGCTTGGCCGCCGCTGGGCCAAGGCAGCTGAATGGCAGTAGTTTTGGGAGGCTTAGGAGTCTGGGTTATCGGCATGGGCGCCGGCCATGGCCGGAAATACAGGTAAATTCCAGCCCCAATAATCACGACTAAAATCAGCAATATTACCTGTTTGAACCTGGACATGTTTATAAATCAATAATACCTCTTTTTGACCGATAGCGCTTACTGTATAATCAGGGACAACAGGGGGTTTAAAGAGAGATGTCAACGACCGTAATAATCATAATCATCATCGTTGGAGTAGTAATCCTACTTCTAGCCTGGATGTATAACCGCTTGGTCCGCGCCAAGGTCCGCACCGATGAAGCCTGGAGCGATATATCCGTCCAGCTGAAGCGCCGATACGATCTTATTCCGAATTTGGTAAATACGGTTAAAGGCTATGCCGCGCACGAAAAAACGGTCTTAGAAGACGTTACCGAGGCCCGCGCCCAAGCCCTGAATGCCCAGACGGTCAAAGAAGCCGCTCAGGCCGACAATCAATTCCAAACAGCTCTAAAAAGTCTGTTCGCGGTAGCCGAAAACTACCCCGACCTAAAAGCCAACCAAGGATTTCAGCAGCTACAGACCGAGCTAGTTGATACCGAGGATAAAATCCAAGCCGCTCGCCGGTTTTATAACGGCGCCGCTCGTGACCTTAACGTCAAAATCCAAACTTTCCCAACTAATTTATTCGCCAGTTCAATGGGTTTTAAGCCGCGCGACTTTTTTGAAGTTCCGGAGACTGAAGCCGCGGCCGTTAATGAACCGGTCAAAGTCGACTTTTCAGGTTCCGCTAAAAAATAATTCAGGAGGCTTTAAGCTTTTAGCTTTAGTCTTTAAGCTACTACCATGTACGAGCAGATCTCTTCTAACAAGCGCCGCACCGTATTTCTGATGTTTTTCTTTTTGGCGCTGCTTTGGGCGTTGGGTTATGTGATTGGCCGGGCCACCGGCAACCCGGGCCTACTGTTCTTCTTTGGCATTTTTTCTATCGGCTACTCTATAATCAGTTACTTTGGCGGCGCCAAGATGGCGCTGACTATGAACCGCGCCAAAGAGATTCAAAAGCAGGATGATCCGCGGCTGTGGCGGACTGTAGAAAATCTTTCTATTACCGATGGGTTGCCGATGCCGCGGGTTTATATTATGGACGATCCGTCGCCCAATGCCTTCGCTACCGGCCGTAATTACAATAACTCCTATGTCTGTGCCACCACAGGGCTGCTACAGCTAATGGACGACAATGAGCTGGAAGGCGTCATAGCTCACGAATTGGGACATGTTAAAAACTACGATATGCGGGTTAACACTCTGGCCTTCGCGCTGGTTGGCGTTATATCGATGATCGCCGATTTCTTTTTACGTTTTACATTTTGGGGCGGTGACCGGGAAGAACGCGAGAATAACCAATTAATGTTCGCCCTGGCCATTGTGGCGGCGATTTTGGTGCCGCTGGCCGCCAGTTTACTGCAGCTGGCCATCAGCCGGCGCCGCGAATACCTTGCCGATGCTACCGGCGCGCTAACTACCCGCTATCCGGAAGGGCTAGCCAGCGCTCTGCAAAAAATCGAACGGACCGGCAGCGTCACGCGTGTCCAAAACACTTCCACGGCCCATATGTTCTTTGCCAATCCACTAAAAGGCCACAGCTTTTTGAATTTATTCAGCACCCATCCGCCAATCGAGGCCCGCATCAAAGCCCTGCGCGAAATGAGGCTCTAGAAGCATTTTACCTCTGTTTAATATATAATTAACCTATGGCGAAAGCGGGAACAAAAAAGCGGCCAAAAAAGCCGGCGGCGGCTGGTGGACGTATCCGAAAACTATCTAAAAAGCAGTCTAAGGCCAAGGTTAAAAAAGAAGTTAAGACCCGCCAGCCGCTTAGCGGGGCGGTTAAGTTGGCTGGTCGCGCC
>DASTHV010000072.1:0-3578 GCA_035718045.1 Saccharimonadales bacterium (SeqCode)
GAAAGCGATACGCCGCTCCAGCTGATGAGCAATATTTTCAGCGACTAGCTTAGCCTGTAGCTCGGGACGTTTGATTTCTTCGATATTCACTCGCACCGGAACTCCATATAACTTCTCGATGACAGTTTTCAGCTCTGCGGCTCCGGTGCCGCCGCGGCCAATCACTACGCCGGCCTTGGCCGTCTGAATGGTTACGGTGACTAAATTAGGCGAGCGTTCGATATCTACCTTGCTCACGGCAGCCCTGGAGCCAAGCCGGGAATTGATAAGTTTGCGGGCGCCCAGATCCTGCTTAAGATAATTAGCGTATTCACGCTTGCCAGCGAACCACTTGCTGCGCCAATCCTTATTGACTTGCAGGCGCATGCTGATCGGATTAACCTTCTGACCCATTAGACGGCCTCCTTCTCTGACTCTTTTTTAACGACTGTCTTCTTAATTTGGCGCTTTTCACCGTCAACTACTACCTTGATGTGGCAGGTCTTGCGTTGAAACCGGCGGGCACGGCCGCGGGCAGCCGGAATCCAACGCTTGAGGCGCGGACCACTGGTTACGCTTATTTCAATGATTTTAAGCGTGCCCGGCTTATAGCTGTGATTATGCTCGGCGTTGGCGGCCGCGCTTTTTACGGCGTCCTTTACGGCACCGGCTGCCCGACGTGGCGTGTAGTCAAGTATCACTAGAGCGTCTTCCACACTGCGGTCGCGAATTAGGGCGGCTACCTCGCTTACTTTGCGTGGACTGATGCGGACACCCTTAGACATGGCTGTAGCTGGCATAATCTACCCCGTACTCCCTTGAGCTTTAGCTAATTTGCCACCATGGCCACGGAATTTCCGCGTCGGTGCGAACTCGCCCAGTTTATGACCAACCATATTTTCTGTAATGAAAACCGGCACGTGGACTTTGCCATTATGGACGGCAATAGTCCGACCGACGAATTCCGGCGCGATGGTACAGGCGCGGGCCCAGGTGCGGATGATACTGCGGTCATCGGCGCTCAGAGCGGCTACCTTTTTAGCCAGTTTGGGATCTACGAAGGGTCCCTTTTTTAGACTGCGGCTCATGCTATCTCCTCTTTCCTTGATGACGGGTTCTAACGATAAATTTGCTGGATATCTTGCGACGCCGAGTCTTATAGCCAAGGGTTTTTTGCCCCCAAGGCGTTACTGGCGGGCGGGCCATTTTATGACGTCCGCCGTCACCGCCTCCGTGCGGGTGGTCTGCGGCGTTCATTACCACCCCACGTACGGTCGGTCGGATACCTTTATTGCGGGAACGGCCAGCTTTGCCGACTTGAATATTCTGGTGCTGCTCATTACCGATCACGCCCACGCTAGCCATACAATTCACATTAATCATCCGCACTTCACCGCTTGGTAGACGCACCTGGGCATAATCTTCCTCTTTAGCGACTAGTTGGGCGCTGCTACCGGCCGTCCTAACTAGTTGGGCGCCGCGGCCAGGCCGTAATTCTATAGCGTGTATTTGAGTGCCTGTCGGGATACTTTTAAGGGGTAGGCGATTATCACGTTCAATTGAACCTTCCTCGGCGACAGTAAACTTGCGGCCTGGCCGCATGTTGCGGGTTGCTAATACATAATGATAGCTGCCGGTCTGGTCTTTGACCCTGGCAATTCTGGCGCTACGATTCGGGTCGTATTCGATTTGTTCAACTGTAGCGGTGGTACCAATAGGCAGTTTGAAATTTATCAATCGATAATAACGTTTGGCACCCCCGCCACGGTGACGGGTAGTGATGCGCCCCTGATTATTACGACCAGAATTTTGCTTCCTAATACTCACCAGGCTTTTTAGTGGTTTTTTAGCAGTAATAGACTCAAAATCTTGGCTGGACATGCCGCGTCGAGCAGGAGTTGTGGGTTTATATTCTTTAACGGCCATTATTTTTTCTCCTCCTTGGGCGGTTGAGTCTCTTCTACGGCCGCGAAGATAGGCAGCTTATCACCTTCTCTTAATGTGACGTAAGCTTTTCGAATGTCTGAGCGTTTGACGCTCATAGACTTTCGGCCGCGCTGGCGATAGGCCCGTGTGGTTTTTCCGGGAACTGCCGCCAGCCGTACCTTAGTAACACCGACTTCATATTGCCCGGCAACGGCTTTTGCTATATCAAACTTATTAGCCTGGGCGGGCACGTCAAAAATATAGGTATTGCGCTGATCACTCAGGGCATAACCTTTTTCACTGATGCGGGGCTTTAAAACTAAACCAATCATTACTTGCTACCCCCACTAAGGCGAGCCATGATCGCTTCCAGCGAATCCTTGCTGATAAGCACAGTATCAGCATTCATAACATCAAAAACATTCAGATATCCAGCTTGCACCGCTTTGGTGTTGGGCAGGTTGCGCGTAGCCCTATCTACGAGTTTATCTTTGTGGGGCACAACAATTAAAATCGTGCCTTGAGCGTCAATCTTACTCAATAGCTGGACCGTAGGTTTAGCCTTTCCATCCGGACAGGCAAAGGTTTCAATCACTTTAATCCGATTTTGAGAAGCGGCCAGGCTTAGCGCCTGCCGGATAGCTTTTCGTTTTGAGGCTACACTTAAGCGGCGGTTATAATTTTCCTCTCCCGTCGGCCCAAATATAGCGCCGCCACCGCGCCACAAGGGCGTACGGATCGAACCGACGCGGGCATTGCCGGTGCCTTTTTGCCGCCAAGGTTTCCGACCTCCGCCACGAACCTCGCCACGGCGCTTGGCAATGGCATTATTAGTACGGCCAGCGGCCAAGTAAGCAAGATAAGCTTCTTTAAGTAAGTTGTGGTCTTTAACTTCCAGACCAAATACGGCTTTATCCAGTTTGGCAGGCGTAGTGGCCTTAGTGCCGCTTTTGGTATAGGTTGCTACAGCCATTATCTGGTCTCCTTAATTAAAACGATGCCCTTTTTAGGTCCGGGCACCGCGCCAATTACGCCAATGACGTTCAAGTCCATATCCACAAACGCCACCTTGAGCCGTTTGGTGGTGACTCTTTCAGCGCCCATCTGGCCAGCCATTTTCTTGCCTTTGAAAATATGCTGAGGATACATTGAGCCAATCGAGCCGGGACGACGATAACTGCGGCCGCCGTGGGTCTTACGACCCCGCTTAAAGTTGTGACGCTTGATAGTACCGGCAAATCCCTTTCCTTTGCTGGTACCAGTAACATCTACTAAATTGCCGGTTTCAAAAAGATCGGCGGAAAGTTTCTCGCCGACCTTCAGGGTTTCATCCAGCTTGTCCGCCTTAAATTCACGAATAATTTTAGCTGCAGCTCCGCTATTTTTCAGATGTCCGGCCATGGTTTTGCCAAGCTTCTGTTTTTTTACTTCTTCAAAGCCGACTTGAACGGCCTGATAACCGTCAGTTTCTTGATTTTTAACTTGCGTAATCACATTTGGTGAAGCCGAAAGCAGGGTAACTGGCTGCATAGCGCCATCGTCGCCGATTACGCTGGTCATGCCGATTTTTCTGGTGACTAAAGCCTTCAATTTGCCTGCCTTAACTCTGTTAGTTAATAAATATCAGTACTTAAAAATGCTTGGCTCTGACGGTTTCTACCTCTGTTATTAGG
>DASTHV010000073.1:0-9674 GCA_035718045.1 Saccharimonadales bacterium (SeqCode)
TCTACCTTATAGCGAACTCGAGTCACCGGAGTAAATAGAGCGTCTAGCATTATCATGTCGCTAAGTTTTCGGCCGGTGCCCGTTTCATCCAAGGCTTGATAACCTCTGCCTGTTTCGACTATCAGCTCGATGTTTACCGAAGCCTTATCATCATCCAACGTGCAGATGATTTGATCCGGATTGACTACTTCGACATCGGCGTTCAGCTGAATATCCTTGGCCTTAATTACGCCTTTGCCCTTTTTAGTAAGGCTTAGGCTTTGGGGTTCATCGCTGTAAACCTTAAATCGGATGTTCTTTAGGTTCAGGATGATGGCTACAACATCTTCTTTGACGCCTTTTACGGTGGTAAATTCATGACTGATGCCATTTACCCTGAAGCCGGTGATAGCGGCGCCGGCAATGCTGGAAAGCAGCACGCGGCGTAGGCTATTGCCAAGCGTCATACCGTAGCCAGGATGCAACGGTTCGATTACAAAAGTGGCGCTGGTGTCACTATGATCCGTGACATCGGCTAGCCTTGGGGTGTGAATAAGTTTGCTCATACTATGTATCTCCTCTTTCTTATTCTTAGCGGGAATAATATTCCACGATTAATTGCTCTTTGATATCCGGTTCCGCGTCATCGCGTGACGGAGCGCCGGTTATCTCTATCTGAAACTGTTTCCGATTGACTTTCAGCCAGGCAGGTGAAGCGGCAGGCGCCGGACTGAGTTCGTCAATTTGCTTGAAGTATTCACTTTTCTTGCTACTGTCACGCAGACTGATTTTGTCACCCGTCTTAAGCCTAATAGACGGGACGTCTACGCGCCGGCCGTTTAAGACGAAGTGCCCGTGGGTTGCCAATTGGCGAGCGGCGCGGCGGCTGGGTGCGAATCCGGCGCGGTAAATCGCATTATCCAACCGTTGCTCAAGGTACTGAAGCAACGTAGCGCCAGATTGGCCGGGTGTGCGGGAAGCTTCTTCCATAAGTTTGGCAAATTGGCGTTCCAGCAGGCCATAAAGTCTTTTTACTTTTTGTTTTTCCCGTAGCTGCAGGGCATATTGGCTAGATTTAGTACGGCCGGAGTATGTGCCGCGCTGGCCGGGAGGCCCGGTCCGCTTAACCAGAGCTTTGTGAGCCTTAGGGTGCAGCGCATAACCTTCGCGGCGTGATAGTTTTACAATTGGTCGAGATTCTCTTGCCATATCTGACTCCTAATTCCTCTTAGGCCTTCTGGGCCTTACGCCGCCATGCGGGATGCCGGTGACATCTTTGACAGAGTCGAGCTGGACTTTTTGGCTTATAAGCGTGCGGATGGCCGCATCCCGACCTAAGCCTACGCCTTTAACAAAAACATCCGCTTTACCCAAGCCAAAGTTTTGTTTGGCGGTACCGATGGCTTTTTCGGCAGCCACCTGGGCGGCGTAGGCCGTACCCTTTTTACTGCCTCTAAAGCCGGAGCCGCCGGCGCTGGCTGTAGTTAAGGTATTACCTTTATCGTCGGTGACTGTAATTATCGTGTTATTAAAGCTGGCCAGAACATGGATTTGGCCGTTGCTAACATTGCGCCTGGCCTTGCGGCGCCGGTTTGGCTTTGCCGTTGTGGCTTCCGGCTGTTCGGTGGCCGGCTCGGTGACGGGTATGTCTTGGTTCAATTTTTCTTGGATCTCTTCTGCCATAATTTATACTCTAGGTCTTACTTGGCGCTTTCTTTGCCGTGCCGCCGACAGTCATTTTTTTGCCGCGTCGGGTTCTGGCATTCGTCTTAGTTCGTTGGCCACGGCTGGGCAGGCTATTCTTATGACGCAAGCCTCGGTAAGCGTTAATGTCTCGCAGCCGTTTAATATTACCGGTTATAACCCTTTGAAGCTCACCTTCTACAGTGTATTTGACCGCGATAATGTCTTGGATGCGCGAAATCTCGGCGTCATTTAAGTCTTTGACGCGAACGGTTGGCTCGACCTTAGCTTCTCCGAGAATATCGTAGCTAGATTTTGGTCCGACTCCATAGATATAGGTTAAAGACACCCATACTTGCTTATTATCCGGAATATTTACACCAGAGATACGCGCCATATTTAACCCTGCCTTTGCTTGTGCTTTGGCTTCATCTTATTAATAACGTAAATTCTACCCTTACGACGGACAATCTTATCGTCAGGACTGATTTTTTTTACGCTGGCACGGACTTTCATCCGGATCATCTCCTTTACTTGAGCGACACACTGCTTACTGATTGATTATTAAGTAACTTTTCACAAAATGGATGCAGTTTGGGATGAAAATCGAGGACCGTAAACAAGCTGTATTTGACATACTGCGAGTACGGACCGGAGATTTTCGCCCGAAATGCGCCGTTTTGTAAAAGTTCAGTTTTCGCGGTAAGTTATCCGACCCTTCGTCAGATCGTAAGGTGTCAATTCTACCTTAACGCGGTCACCTGGCACAAGGCGGATATAGTGCTTTCGCATTCTGCCGGCGACATGAGCTATGATTTGATGGCCGTTTTCAAGCTCTACTCGAAACTGGGTGCCAGGCAGCGCCTCTACGACGGTACCCGCCAGCTCGATGACCTCTTTATCCTTCGCCATAAAATATAACCTGATAATTGTAGCAAATTTGTCATCTGTTTGTAAAGAGTTTTTTGATCCTTCAACCCTTTAGGATTGATTCCTATTTCCGCCGCGTCGGTAAGCGGGGTCGCAATCTGGTTAGCATGCCGGTTCGCCCCGAAGGTGCCGCTACTACCGCTGGAGCCTCGTAAAAGTAGTCTGGTGCTTCGTATTGGTCGTAAGTAATCATCAAAGCCCGGGATTCTACCTGCCGCAAAGTTTCCAACGACACCGACACTAAGATCAAAATACTGGTACCGCCGATGGCGATGTTTTGATTAAGCTTGACTTGGGCGATAATCGGCAAGACCGCTAAGAGACCTAGGGCCAACCCACCAAAAAGTGTCAGCCGGTTCACGATCCGGCTCAAATATTTCTCGGTTTGCTTGCCGGATCGCACATCAGCGATAAAGCCACCCTGCTTTTGGAGATTTTCGGCAATCTCCTTTGAATTAAAGGCCACGCTGGTATAGAAGTAGGTAAAGATAAAAACTAGTAAGAAATAGGTTATCGGATAAACCCAGGGCTTCCAGCCACCGGCCGCGAAAGTGGTGGCACTGGGGCTCTGAAACAGCTGGCTAACGCTGACTCCGACTTTTTCCCAATGGCTGTGCGGAATAGCATTGATTCCCTGACCATGAGTGAGCAGCTGGCCGACAAAGCCTGGCACCGACAAAAAGGCTACCGCGAAGATAATCGGAATCACTCCGGCAGTAATTAATTTTACCGGTAGGGTGGTAGTTACACCGCCATAAGTACGGTTGCCTTGGACCCTTTTGGCATAATTTACCGTCAAGCGTCGTGACGCTTCATTGAGTTTGACCACCGCCCAAATTACAAAAATAATCGCGAACATAATTATCCAGAACAAAATCATGCCGTGTTTGCTAAAGTTACGATTAAACAGATGGAATTTATCACTAGCGGCGCCGCCTTTGGTCCAATAGGCCGATCCCCATAGTTCGTTAAATAAGGTGGGCAAGCGACTCACAATGCCGACAGTAATCAGCAACGATATACCATTACCGATTGAACGCTCGGTGATAAGTTCTCCGAGCCACATCAAAATCATCGAGCCGCCGGTCAGCGCCGCAATCATGACCACCCACTGCATAAGCGAGGTATTGGCCGTGATATCGCCCAGTCCGCCGATGCTGGCTGCTTCTTGGCGTATCAGATAAATGGTGCCGATTGACTGAATAATGGCCAGCGGGAAAGTAAGAACACGGGTATATTGATTAATCTTGCGCCGGCCCTGTTCGCCCTCTTTGTTGTACAGGTTTTCAAAGTGCGGTATAGCTTTGCTTAGCAGCTGCATGATGATGCTGGCGTTGATGTATGGCCCAAGGCCTACCAGCATAATCGAAAAGTTGGCCAGGGCTCCGCCAGACAGGACATTCAGAAACCCGAGTAGCTGATTGGAATTTGATTGCTCAAATAGGTTATGTAGGACTTGTTTCAGGGTCGCCGGATCGCTTAACGGAACCGGTATGTGGGCTAAAATCCGAAAAACCAGCAGCATTCCAAGTACCGCCAAGATGCGGTTTCGCATCTCCTTATGCCCTAGGGATTTAACAATAATTCCCCAATTCACGCAGATATACTCTGGTTAAGTCTATTGCCCATTTCTATAATTGTAACATTCCTCTTAGCGGTAACTTAGGCTTTGGCCGCCGCGGATTTTTTAGGCTGCCGGGGCAGACGGTCGGTTCTGCTAAAACTGCCGCCGGCTTTCTCAATCATTTCTATGGCTTTGCCGCTGGCGCTTTGAAGCTTGACGATTTTTTTGGATTTTAACTCGCCTTTAGCTAGAAGTTTGACGCCAACATGTGGACTGCTGATTAGACCGGCTTCAAATAGCACGGTGGTATCGATGGCCGGCTTTTTAAGCTGCTCAAGTTGTTCGGTATAAACACATTCCATATTGGGTCGCCGGCTATTGAAGCCGCGGAGCTTTGGCAGGCGCATATGTAGGGGCATTTGGCCGCCTTCAAAGCCTTGCTTTACCGGACTTTTGCGCGAACCTTGGCCTTTAGTACCTCGTCCGGCGGTTTTACCACGTCCAGCGCTGATTCCGCGACCGGCCCGTTTGGCGTTCTTCTGTCGGCTTAAAATCAGTTCATTATATTTCATTATTTAACCTCTGGTTTTGCGGGTTTAGTTTTGGTCGTCTGAGGTTTGACTATCCACTTGCTGGAAGGCTCCATTTTTTGCAGGGCATCCAGGGTGGCATAGGCGATATTCACCCGATTACTGGAACCGAGCGATTTGGACAAGACATTTTCTATGCCGGCTACTTCCAGTACTGTGCGTACTATGCCTCCGGCGATTAAACCAGTTCCGGGCGCTGCCGGCATGATCAAAATCTTGGCGCCGCCAACCTTACCTTTGACTTCATGAGTCAGCGTGCTTTGGTGAAGATGTATTTTAATCATCTGTTTTTTAGCAACATCTGTCGCCTTTGTGACGGCCGCGGAAACATCGGCTCCTTTACTGACGCCAACCCCGACACTGCCCTTATGGTCTCCAGCTACTACTAGGGCTTGGAACCTGAAACGGCGACCACCCTTAACAACCCTGGCGACGCGGTTGACGTACACCACCCGCTCGTCATACTGACTCTCTTCTCTGGCATCGCTCCTTCGGTCGTTTCTTCGACCCATCTGGCGCATTTCAGCCATGCTAAAACTCCAATCCTTCTTGACGGGCAGCTTCAGCCAGAGCTTTAATGCGCCCGTGGTAAAGCCGACTGCCACGGTCTAAGACTACACTCTTAACTTTAGCCTTTTTGGCCTTGGCGGCAATGTCCTTACCAACGACCGCAGCCCGTTCGGTCATGGTGCCCGTAAGTTTTTGTCCGACAGTAGAGGCATAAGCCACAGTCAAGCCTTTAGTGTCATCTATCAACTGAGCGGTTATGTGTAGATTGCTGGTGCTGACCGCTAAACGCGGCCGCTCGCTGGTACCGCGCACGCGAGAGGCAACTCTGTGGGCCCGTCGTTCTGATGTCATTCTCTTATGTTCCAACCTGCTCATAGTCTATTCCTTACCGCTCTTTCCGCTCTTACGAATTATTCTTTCATCGGCATATTTTATACCTTTGCCTTTGTAGGGCTCAGGCTTACGTAAAGCCCGAATCTCAGCCGCGACCTGGCCGACTTGCTGTTTATCAATGCCGCTGACGGTAACTATATTCTGTTCCACGGCTACCGTTATGCCGGCTGGAACATTGTAAACAATGTCATGCGAGTAACCTAGATTGAATTTCAAATCACTGCCCTGCTGTTGGACACGGAAGCCAACCCCATTGATTTCGAGCTTTCTTTCAAACCCCTGACTGACGCCCGTGACCATATTACTGAGTAAGGTCCGCATTAAACCGTGCCGGGCCCGACTAATTGCTTCGTCGTCATGACGTTCAACGACTACTTCATTTTCGCGCTGTGAAATTTTGATTCCTGGCATGGTGAACTGCTCCAAGCTACCTTTCGGTCCCTTGACTTGGATCTTTTCTTGGTCGACAGTGATTGTCACACCGGATGGAATTTGGATCGGTAGTTTTCCTATTCGACTCATCAGACGCTTCTTCCAGTCGCTTTAGCTGTTAGCTGATAGCTGTTAGCGGATAGCCAGTTGCAGTTAGCTATGAGCTTTAAGTTATTAGCTATTAGCTCATGTTGAGTGTAACGAAACATCTTAATAGACCTCGCATATTAACTCGCCGCCAAGGTTTTTGGCCTTGGCCTGGGCGCCGCTCATGATACCACCGGAGGTTGATATAACCACCATACCACGCCCGTTTTTGACGGTTGGGATAGCGTCGGCTTTGACATACATCCGCCGTCCAGGCCGGCTAAGGCGCGCAATCTCTGTAATTTTAGGTGAATCGTCCTGGGTGTTAATCGTCAGACTTAGCACCGGACGGCCATTCTCCTGCTCGGTGTTGACCTTTTCTAAAAAGCCGTTACTGGCCAGAATTTGAGCGATTGTCTGCTTGAGCTTAGAGTGCGGCAGTCGCACCTCTGGCGCATTCACCATGACAGCGTTGCGGATTCGGGTCAGCATGTCGGCTATTGGATCGGTGGAAATTACTGTTACTTTACTCATTCCGTTTACCAACTACTCTTTGTTACGCCAGGTATCTCGCCCTTGCTGGCGTGCTCACGGAAAGCGATGCGGCTCAAACCGAACTGTCTTATAAAAGCTCGCGGCCGGCCGGTTTCGATGCAGCGGTTGGTGTGCCGTGTAGGGCTAGAGTTACGCGGCAGCTTAGCCAGGCCTTCGTAGTCGCCGGCGGCCTTTAACTCGGCTCGCTTGGCGGCGTACTTAGCGATCATTTTGTCGCGCTTGACATCTCGAGCCAAAATTGATTTTTTAGCCATTAGCTTCTCCTTTCAAACGGCATACCTAGCTTTTCAAGTAAAACTCGGGCATGCGCGGGTTCTTTAGCATTTATTACGAATACAATTTGCAGTCCGTGCGGCGTGGAGGTTTCTTCATACGATAACTCCGGAAACACTGACTGATCTATTAGGCCGACACTGTAGTTGCCCTGTTTATCAAAGGAACGTTCGGCAACTCCTCTGAAGTCGCGCAGACGAGGTAAGATTATATTGATAAACCTATCGGCGAACTCGTACATTCTATCACCGCGCAGGGTCACCTTAAGCCCAATTTTATTGCCCTCACGTAACTTGAAGCTGGCGATCGATTTGCGGGCAATTGTTTCAACTGGTTGCTGAGCAGTAATCTTGCGTAGTGTGTTTGCGCCGACTTCCAGCAAGCGTTTATCGTCTTTGGCGCGGCCCAGGCCGACGTTGACAACGATTTTTTCCAAACGGGGAATTTCCATGATGTTTTTAAGTTTTAGCTCGCTTTTCAGTTCAGTGGCAATCTGGTCATTGAATTGTTTCTTTAAGCGGACCTCATACTTAGTGGTTTTAGCGGTGGTGGCCATTATTTCACCTCCTTGCCACTTGTTTTAAGGACTCGAGTCTTTGCGCCTTTGGCGTCGGTTTTATAACCGATTCGGGAAGGCTTTTTGGCAGCATTATCCAGGAGGCCGACTTTGCTAGTCCAAATCGGCTTGGTAATCTCAAAGATTCCGCCCTGGGGCTGGGTTTGGGTCGGTTTACGGTGTCGTTTTACCACGTTTATCCCCTCTACTGTCAGCTTGTTATGCTTTGGATGAACAGCTAAAACTTTGCCGGTTTTACCCTTATATTTACCTGAACGGACCATGACCGTGTCACCTTTTTTGATGCGCATTTTATAAACTTTGTCCATCATTACAGAACCTCCGGCGCAAGCGAAATTATCCGTTGATAGCCCATGTCGCGTAGTTCACGCGGAACAGGTCCGAAAATACGGGTGCCGCGTGGAGTTTTATTATCTTCGGCCAATAGAACTACGGCGTTATCGTCAAATTTAATGGTCGAGCCGTCGAGCCGCCGGATTGGGCTTTGAGTGCGCACCACTACGGCCTTAACCACGCTTTTACGCTTAACTGCGCCAGCGGGGTTGGCGGTCTTAACGCTTGCCACCACGATATCGCCCACTCGTGCGTAACGCCGGCGGGATCCGCCCAGTACGCGTATACATTTGAGCTGCCGGGCGCCGCTGTTGTCGGCGGAAATTAATTTTGATTCTTGCTGAATCATTGGGATTCCTCTTTAGGCTTCTTCGCGGCTCGAGCCTCTTTCACGGGCTTTTTAGCGGCATTGGGCTTATCCTCGGTCTTTTCGACTGGCTTTGGCGCTAATTCTTCCGACGGCACATCAGCTGTAGCGTCAGCTTCTTCAAACCGCACGCCACCGCGCTCGACTATCTTATCAAGAGTAAAGCGTTTACGGCTGCTTATTGGGCGAGTTTCGATTATGGTCACCATATCACCCACTTTGGCCTCATTTTTAGCGTCGTGAGCCATAAATTTAGTGGTCACGGTATATTGCTTCTTATATAGCGGATGGGTGCGGCGGACTCTAGTCGAAATCACAATTGTCTTGTCGGCCTTATCGCTTACCACTGTTCCATAAAGTACTCGAGACATTTAGACGGTCTCCTTGGTTAGTTTTTCACTTAAAACGGTAAACACCCTGGCCAAGTCCTTGCGCTTGTTACGAATAACGCGCACATTCTGCACCTCGCCGCTATAAAGCCGCCGGCGCAGCTCGGTTATCTCTTGCTGCAAATTCGAACTTTGCTTGGTAAGCTCCTCGGTGCTCATTTTTCTAACATCAACAATCTTCATGATTATTGTTCCTCCTTGATGGAAAAACGAGTCTTTACCGGCAGCTTGTGACCGGCCAAACGCATGGCTTCGCGGGCCACGTCTTGGGCCACGCCGTCCATCTCAAACATCACCGTACCGGGTTTTACCTTAGCCACAAAGAACTCCGGGTTACCTTTGCCACTGCCCATTTTAACGTCTTGAGGTTTACGGGTGACCGGGGTGTGCGGAAAAACGCGAATCCAGATCTGGCCGCCGCGCTTTACGTAGCGAGTCATCGCTTGACGGGCAGCTTCGATCTGTCGGGCGCTGATTCTGTCGCTGTTCAGACTGACCAGGCCATAACGGCCGTAAGTTATAGTCGACAAAGAAGTAGCCGTACCACCGTGGATGCGGCCTTTGCGAACTTTCCGGAACTTAGTGCGGGAAGGCATTAACATGAGTCGCTCCCTTCGATCACTCCAGTTATCAATTTACAGTTTACAATTTTCAATAAATTAGCATTTTGACATTTATCATTAACCGAATTATTTACCAAACACCACTTATCAGACTTTTTGGTAAATGGTAAAGGATACTTAAATGGAAAATGGAAAATGGAAAATGGAAAATGGATGCGCAGCATCTAGCTTTCTCCCCTATAAATCCATACTTTTATGCCGATTACTCCAGCGCCGGGATACAGAGCACGGGCGGCGGCGTAATCGATGTCTGCCCTAAGGGTGTGCAATGGAACGCTACCTTGGACCTCTTTTTCGCGCCGGCTCATTTCCATACCGCCTAAGCGACCGGCAACTTCTATGCGGACACCTTTGGCGCCAGCCCGCATGGTGGCCGCGGCCGAAGATTT
>DASTHV010000074.1:0-4297 GCA_035718045.1 Saccharimonadales bacterium (SeqCode)
GAACGCGGCGCCGAAGAGTATTAACCAAAGAGAGGAAAAATGAATGTTTTTAACGATTGTAGGCATACTGATTGTACTGTGGCTGTTGGGTTGGCTGGTATTTAGCCTGGGCGCCTTTATCCATATCCTATTAATAATCGCTTTAGTGGTTTTGGTATGGCATCTGTTCAGCCGCGGGGCGCGCCGGTCTTAGCTAGCGGTCTGCTTGGCCATAGCAGTCGGGCCAGATAATAGCCACAGCTGCTGGCGATGGCGCCAATAATTAGCGCACCAATGATATCAATTGGTGAATGCACATGCGCTGCGACCCTGGCGATTCCGATTATCAAAGTCAATATAAAGGCTAAGCTGGCCCACTTGCGATCGTAAAAATAGACAGCCGTAGCTACTACCATCGAATAAAGAGTGTGGTCCGACGGGAAGCCGTTATCCGCTGAGTGCGAAAAAAGGGCTTTAACGTTATGCGCCACAAAAGGCCGGGGGTCATAGTAGAGTTTCTGGGCGATTTTGGACACAATCAACGCGATGATGCCGCCAAAAACCACTGTCGCCGCCAATCGTAGCTTACCGGAGTTAGTCTGCTTTAACCAAACATAAAGCCCCACTAGTCCTACTAGTACAATTAGATATTTCGCGCAAAAGACAATTACCGAATCCATCTAACTTATATTACCATCGAGTCGTTTTATATCTCTAGTGCTTACATGCTAGAATGATGGTGTAAATAAGGAATCTAAAATGAACCCCACCCAAACACCAACTCAAACTCCGCCAACACCAACTCAAACTCCGCCGCCGCCTGGCCCAGATCCAACACCTCCTCCAGCTGGTCCGGCACCCGCCGACCCGGCACAGCCCGGTACGCCGCCGCCAGCGCCGGCCGCTACGGCCGCTAAGCCCGGTGGCAAAAATATGAAAATGATGTGGATTGGCCTTGGCGTAATCATCATCATAATTCTGATCTACTTCGTACTGGTCAAATAGTTTCCACACGGACTCTTGACAAAATTAGTTTAGTAGCTTAATATTTAAGTAACTAAACTAATTTATTATGCCCAAGGAAAGACTTATTCAAGAGATTATTGAGAATTTGGCCCGCTGTCAGCGGCCGGCCCTAAGCCCAGTTTGGCAAAAAATCGGACTGTCGCGCGCCCAGTTAAGTATGCTCTATTTGCTGGCCTATCATTCCGATGTCAGCGTCAAGCAGATTTCCGAATATCTGGGGGTGACCAAAAGCGCCGTCACCCAGCTGCTGGAACCTTTGGTTGAAAAAAAGTTCGTAAGTAGGCGTACCGACCAGGACGACCGGCGGATTGCCAGGTTGAGTCTGACGCCTAAGGGTCATGAGATTCTCAAGCTGATGGCTAAATATAAATTTGTTGGGCTGCGTGCCGCTCTGGAAAGCTTAAATACAAAGGAGCTGGAGCAACTACACAAATTACATAAAAAAATGGCTATAAATGCCCTGTAAAACAGATAGGAAACACTTATGATGAAGAAATTGACTAATAAGTTGAAGAATTCTTACGCGGCGCCGGCGCCTCAAAACTTGCACGGCGAGCGCAGCCATTCAGAAATTATGGTAGTCATCACCGCCTTGATGCTGGTGATGCTTCTGGCCGCGCTCGACCAAACCATCGTAGCTACGGCCCTGCCCCGAATCGCCGTGGACCTGCATGGTCTGAATAAATATTCATGGGTAGCTACATCATATTTACTGACCTCCGCCATCGCGACGCCCATTTACGGCAAGCTGGGCGACTTATTCGGGCGTAAGAAAATTTTTCAGACAGCTATTGTTATCTTCTTGGTCGGCTCGGCCCTGTGCGGCCTAAGCCGCAATATGGACCAGTTAGTGCTTTTCCGGGCCCTGCAGGGCATCGGCGCCGGCGGACTCATGAGTTTGGTGCTGGCGATCATCGGCGACGTTATACCACCGCGCCAGCGCGGCCGCTACCAGGGGTACTTCGGCGCGGTTTTTGGTTTATCCAGCGTGGCCGGGCCGCTGCTGGGAGGCTTTTTTGCCGGCGCCAGCGCCATATTGGGCATCGCCGGCTGGCGCTGGATTTTCTATATCAATATACCCTTAGGCATGATTGCCCTGACGGCCGTCGCTACCAGGCTGCATCTGCCAGTCACGCGCCGCCAACACAAAATCGACTACGTTGGCGCGGCCCTTATGGCCGTTTCGGTCGTCAGTCTGCTGCTGGTCGCGGTCTGGGCCGGCGTTACCTACGCCTGGGGGAGTTCAGAAATCACTGGGCTGATTACTAGCGCTTTGGTTTTCGGAACCGCATTTGTGTTTTGGGAACGCCAAGCGCCTGAACCGATTATCCCGATGAAATTATTCAAGAACGATATTTTCCGGACATCGGTGCTTTTATCCCTGTTCGCCGGTATATCAATGTTCGCGGCCATCTTATACATCCCGCAGTACCAGCAGGTAGTCCGGGGCTACTCGCCGACTAAGTCCGGGCTTTATACCATCCCGCTGGTGGCCGGGTTGCTGGTAGCATCAATTATTTCGGGGCGTTTAATAACCAAGTTCGGCCGGTACAAGCCCTTCCCTATTTTCGGTACCCTAATGTTGGTCTTGGGCATGTGGTTGTTCAGCCATGTTTCGCTGACGACCAGCGAGTTTACCCTTTCTGTCTGGATGATCGTAATCGGGCTGGGACTGGGGTCTTTCATGCAGGTTGCCACCCTGGCTGTGCAGAATTCGGTGGACCGTTCACAGTTGGGTACCGCCACCAGCAGTACCACCTTTTTCCGTAGTATCGGCAGCAGCTTAGGCGGAGCTATTTTTGGCACGATTTTAATTTCTAGATTGACTTACCATCTTCACAATGGCCTGCCCGCCGCCGCGGCTCAACATATTTCCACAAAGAATATCACCACTAACGGTACCTCGCAGATTCAACACTTGCCGCCAGCGATTCAGCACAATATCTTGCTGGCCTTTGTGCACTCCTTCCACGATATGTTTTTGATTGGCATCCCGTTTGCTTTGGCGGCCTTTGTTGTCGCGCTATTTTTACGCGAAGCGCCGCTACGCGATACATCACATCTATCTAAAGATGAAGCCGTCGGCTAGACGCTGTATTGATTGTTTTTTTGGCGTTTCTTGAGCTCCGACAATCGGGCGATAAAGCTGCTGGCCGCGCCCTCCAGGCCTAGGACCTTCAGCGCGCCCACTAGCACGTAAAGCCGGTCAAGCTCTTGTTCGCTGGCTGCCGGAGCGGCCTCGACATCTTTAAAATAACGTTCTACCTTTTGGACCAACCATTTTTCCTCGCTGGTTTTAAGCTGCTTGGGCTCAACTGGATTTTGATTTGCGGTGACCTGTGGTTTAACAACTTCCAGCGAGCGGGCAGAATGGTCGCGCTTAATTAAGTGTCCGCGCCGAATCAGATTATTGATATGTAGACTGACCGTCGCTACCGACGTATATCCCAAGCCTGACATGATTTCTCGGTAACTCGGGCTGTAACCGTGCGCCGTGATAAATTCTTCTATGAATGTCAGCAGTTCGCGCTGCTTCTTAGTCGGCCTCACAACCGCCGAATTCTCGCTCATGACCTCCCTCCGGCAGCAATTACCAATTTACAATTATCAATTTTCAATAATTTATCATTTAGCAATTTACAAACACTGGTAAATGAAAAATGTAAATTAAATGTGAAATGGGAAATGTGAAATGGGAAATTCAACTTGAGATCCTATGATACGCGCTATGCCCATGCGCTCTGTGCGCAACTACCCGGGCTGGCGTAACAACCGTTCTTCGGCGGCCCAACTTTTCCGGGAATACCCAGAACCTATACCATAAATAATTCCAAACCGTGAAGAATCCGGACGATATGAACTGGCCGATAGCCGGCGTGATGCCTACCAGCCGCAGACCGTACAAGATGACGTAATTCAACAGGAAGTCGACCAAGGTAATAACCGTATAGCGGCCGGTGACCTGGGTCTGATGGCCCTTTAAGGTCTGGTTATTGAATACCCAGAAGCGCTGCAGGATATAATTGACAGTCCAACCGATGATATTGCTAATAATCGTAGCCCACCACAGGCCCCAGTGCCGAGCGTAATAAAGATAATCTAAAATTACATAGCCGACCCAAAAATAGACCCCACCGCTGACCATATACTCGATGAATTGGATAACCAGTTTACGACGCTTTTTTGATTTTGCCATTATTCTGCTTAAGCTTGGATTCCATTATAACAGAATTCTCTCTGGCGAGCGGCGCTATCGCCAAGCCGGACAGGCCCCAGAAGACGTATGCCAAGG
>DASTHV010000075.1:0-14171 GCA_035718045.1 Saccharimonadales bacterium (SeqCode)
ACACGCCGCCTTCTTAGCCTTTGCCGAAAAGTACGACCAGACTGAATCTAGCGGCGATCAACCCTAAGAATTTAAAGGAAAAACCGCGCGATTTCTGAATCGTGGAGACGATCAGAAACCGGCGGTATATTCCAAGTCCCAGTTGGGAGCCCGGCGCGAGGCCGGGCTCCCGTAGGAGGACTCTAGGCCGGCGCACCGACCTGGCCGTCGCAGCGCGACGGCGCGTACGTGCGGTGCGTCTTCGGCCTCGGAGATGAGACATTGTGGCGCTTGGCCTTCTTCAGCTCCTCGGCGAGCTCCAGCTGGCGAGTCCGCTCGATGTTGACGGCCTCCAGCGCCTGCCTGAGCACGGACCGGCCACGGGCTTCAGCCCCGCGGCTAGGCACGTCCGGCGCCAGCGGCACCAGCAGGAGGTCGAAACGCCGGCAGCTGTGGCTGCTGGACCCCTCGATCCTCGTGCATTCCTGATTCGAGGCACAGAGCCCCGAAGCGTCGAAATACAGGGCGAGGATTCCGGTCTCCTCTGGGGCGAACCCCAGCTTGACCGGGCGGCTGACGCGCAGATGGCGCCGCCCCGCGAGGAACTCGACCTTGACCCTGAACGGGTCTGCCGTCAACTCATGTTGACTCACTGGTCCTCCAATCTCCCCTTTCGGGGATCGGGTATTGGAATGAACCAATTATTAACCGGACTGGTTTATTAGTCAATCTTTTTATGCTTTTGCAAATTTAGGCGAATTATAGCTTGACGGTAAATTGGCACTCGTATATATTGAGTGCTAGCGTCCGCATGGAGCGGATTTTTGTAGAAAATAATAGGAGGTTTACTATTTATGGCTGGATTGAATCCATTAGCTGACTGGGTAGTAGCTGAGCAGGAAGAAGCTGTGACTAAAACCGCCAGCGGTCTGTATCTGCCCGAAAAATCAGCTGAAAAACCAAAAATCGCTAAAGTTAGCAAAGTCGGTAAAAACGTTAAAGAAATCAAGGTAGGTGACCGAATAGTTTACAAAACCTATAGCACTACCGAAGTAAAAGTTGATGATAAAGAATACATCCTGGTTAAAGAAGAGGATATACTCGCTACTGTAAAGTAGCGAATTTGCATACCATTTAACAACTCACATTTATTTGTCAGGTGTCATTTACCAGGCAATGTGAAATGAAAAATGGTAAATAATTGGGAAGTGGTAACTGTAAAATGTTAAATCGAACGGAGGAACGAAGTGAGTAAGAAAGTATTTTACGATGATGACGCCCGCCGCCGGGTGCTGGGAGGAGCCCAAATTTTATATGATGCCGTAAAGACGACTATGGGCCCCAAAGGCCGCAACGTAGTTATCGGCAAAAGTTATGGTAACCCCACGGTTACGCACGACGGAGTGACTGTAGCCAAGGGCGTGGAAATTGAAGACGCCGATGATGAGACTCTGGGCTATAAAGTCGGCGCCGAGCTAATTAAAGAAGCTGCCAATAAGATGAATGACGTGGCCGGCGACGGCACAACTACCGTTACCGTGCTAACCTATCACATCTTAAACGAGGCCAATAAACTGATTGCTGCCGGGCATAACCCTATGCTGTTGCGCCGTGGTTTGGAAAAAGCTGCACAAGACGTCATTAAGGCGCTTGATTCCCAAAGTGAAAATATTCAAGGCAAAAAGAACCGCGTGGCCGAGGTAGCTACTATCAGCGCCGGGGACGAGCAAATCGGCAGCTTAATCGCCGAAGTCATGGAAAACGTCGGCAAAGACGGCGTAGTGACGGTTGAGGAAGGCCAGGGTCTGACCCTGGAAAGCGAAGTGGTAGAAGGCTTTACCATGGACCGCGGCTACGTCAGCCCTTATATGGTGACTGATACAGCCCGCATGGAGGCCGTTTACGAGAAACCGGCAATCTTGATTACCGAAAATAAAATCAGTTCAGTGCAGGAGTTCTTGCCGCTTTTGGAAAAACTAGCCGGCTCCGGCAAAAAGGACCTGGTAATTATCGCCGAGGACGTAGAGGGTGAAGCCTTAGGAACCTTGGTACTTAACAAGCTAAAAGGCGTATTTAACACGGTAGCCGTCAAGGCGCCGGCATTCGGCGATCGGCGCAAGGATGTGCTGGAAGACATCGCCATTCTGACCGGCGGGGAAGTCGTTTCTGAAGATACCGGTATGTCATTTGAAAACGCCGAACTGTCTGTATTGGGTACGGCCCGCAAAGTAATTGTCGGCAAAGACGAGACTACCATTATCGAAGGCGCCGGCGCCGCTGCGGCCGTTAAATCCCGGATTGACCAAATCGGCCGGCAAATCGAGCAAGCCAGCAGCGAGTACGATAAGGAAAATCTTGAAAAACGCCGGGCTGCGTTGCAGGGCAAGGTGGCCGTCATCAAAGTCGGCGGTGCTACAGAGACCGAAATTGAAGAAAAGAAGTTCCGGGTTGATGACGCCGTGCATGCCGTAAAAGCCGCCATGGACGAAGGCGTCGTACCGGGTGGTGGCGTAACACTAGTAGATGCTGCTCAAATAATCAGCCCAAGTGCCAACGACTCCGAAGCGGCCGGCGCTAATATCCTGAAGAATGCTCTAGAGCAACCCTTCCGCATCCTATTGACCAATTCCGGCTTGAATGCCGACGAATGGTTGCCACAAGTCAAAAACAGCAAGGGCGGCATGGGGGTGAACGTTAATCGCCCAACCAAACTCACCGACCTTAAAGCCGCCGGAATCGTTGACCCGACAAGGGTTACCAAAGAAGCTGTCCAAAATGCCGTCAGTATAGCTGGTACCAGCATGACTATGGGCGCCTTAGTAGTCGAAGTTCCCGAAAAAACTCCAGTCACTCCGCCAATGGGCGGCGGCATGGACATGGGCATGTAGTCTTGCGGCCAGCGTAAATAGATTGTAAAATAAGGCCTTGAATTAAGAGGCCTTATTTTTTATGGAGTCGGAGCTCAAAACTCAGAGTGGGGTACTCTTACCTCAAGATGATTTACCGCCTGTGGCTACGGAGTATGAGCTCGCTATTGTGCTGCAGCATATCAAAATGGCCAGCGGCTCAGTGGTGGCCGAAGCACCTGAGTTAGCCGCCGCCCACTTGGGCAAAGCCATTGATGTTTTAAGGCAAGCCCAAGAGGCTCCTCCACCAGCCAAAACCATTGAAGAATTAGGCGTCATAGCCCTTCAGCGGGCTGCAGAACTTCGGCTTACGCGCAGGGAATTTCAGATACTGGGATTTTTGGCTACCGGGATGGCCAACATAGACATTGCTCAAGCGGAATGGGTATCAGAGCAAACGGTTAAGTTCCACATAAGTAATATTTTGCGTAAACTTGACGCCGCCAACAGAGCAGAAGCAGCCTTTATAGCGCGCCGGGAGGGGTTGGTTGTAGGTACCGCCGATGCAGATGAAGTGGATAGCCCTAAACCTGAGCCAAGTGATCCACTAACTGCCCGGCAAGCGGAGGTTTTGGTATTTGTCTCCCAAGGTTTAACTAACCAGGAAATAGCCGATCGATTAGGAATTGGCCTTCAGACTGTTAGATACCATGTAACTAATATTTTGTCGCAGCTCGGGGTCAAAAACCGTACGGCCGCCGGCAAGGCTTTATCCGAAGGAAGGGTGATAGTTAAAAATAAAGGTATCCTAACACCTTAAACAGTAGCAAATCGTACTGACGCATTGGCAACCCGGCTTCATAATTAGCTTAAGCGTAAATTATATGATATAATAGCGCTAACGGAGGTTATATGGAATTGATAGAGGATGATTCAAATACGCTGTCAGAAGACGACAGTAAAAAAGACCGCAAAGCCAGCCAACCGGCCAAGGCGCAACGTACCTCTCTTATCCAGACGACCAATCAAGATTCCATTCCCGGCTGGGCACGGATTGTAGCGGCTGTGGTTATTGTGGCCGCTATAATCTTTGGCCTGGTAATGGGGGCCAGGGCTATCTATCACGCTACTCATAACAATCCGCCAACCGTAGCGGTAGGCACCAGTAACTCTAATAGTTCGAATCCCAATAAGGCTGCCGGCGGGACTAATTCCGGCCCCCAAAGTAATGAACAAGCCGGCGGAAAGGGCACTAGTAACTCCAGTAATTTGCCAAACAGCGGCCCCGGAGACGTTTTAGCGATTTTCGCCAGCGCTGTTTTAGCCGGCGCCGGCGCGCATTATGTCTGGAGCGTCAAACTCTCCAAAAACAATTTACCAAATTCACATTAGCCAATTTATTTATCAAACACCATTTACTAAACAGTCTGGTAAATGGAAAGTATTACTTAATTGGTAAATGTGCAAATGGTAAGTGTAAAATGAGGTCATGTTAGACGACCTAAAATACATACATCAACGGGACAGTCAGGACGCTTTTGGAATTGCCGAAAAACAGGCTACTCAACTGACGCAAAAGTTCGAAGTTCCAGCTATCAGAGGCGTTTTTGAAAATATTGTTTACGGCGGTATGGGCGGCTCGGCCCTGGCGGCGCTAATCAGTCAAAGCTGGCCTGGCTACAAGCTGCCGTTTGAGGTTTGCCGGCAGTATCATATTCCGGCTTATGTGTCTGACAAAACTTTATTTATCGCCTGCAGCTATTCGGGTAATACCGAGGAAACTATCTCGGCTCTGCAAGAAGCCGAAGCCAAGGGCGCCCGTATCGTAGTGATTGCCGGCGGCGGTAAACTACAGGAAATAGCCCAGCAAAAGAGGCATACTTTCGTGCTGCTGCCCAAAGCCGCCCAGCCGCGCTACGCCGTGTTTTACAATCTGGCGGCATTCCTGGCCGTCTTAGAGTCCGCTAAACTGGCTGACGCTGAAAATATCGACGCCGAGCTGAGAATGGCTTCTGAGTTTCTGCAGCAAGCTGTCCAAAGCTGGATACCTACCGTACCAACGGCCCAAAACCCCGCTAAAAGACTAGCCCAAGAAATCGTTGGCAAGTCAGCGGTGATTTACGGCGGTCCGCTAATGGCCCCTATCGCTTATAAGTGGAAAATCAGCTTTAATGAAAATGCTAAAAACGTAGCCTGGTGGGGGCAGTATTCGGAGTTCAACCACAATGAATTCATCGGCTGGAGCAGCCATCCGGTAAATAAGCCTTACGCGGTAATTGATTTACGCTCTAATCTGGAACACGAACGAATTCAAAAGAGATTCGAGCTATCTGACCGGATGCTATCGGGCCGGCGGCCAGCGGCCCAAGTGGTGCAGGCCGAGGGTCAAACCTTGCCGCAGCAGCTGCTGTGGACCAGCAATTTTGGCGACTTTGTAACGCTTTACGTAGCCATGCTCAATAATGTCGACCCCGGCCCGGTGGATTTAGTCGAGGAATTTAAGAAGAAACTCGGTTAGGACTCGCTCGATAAGCTAGAATACTTAACATGTTAAGTATTCTAGGAACCTGTTTCCGCGGGAAGGAGTAGTGCTGCATTGGGATGCGATGCAAGGAAGAGCCGAGCAGCGGACTAAGGTGTATTGAAATACATCGAAGGAGCAGCGCAGGCTCTGACACAGCGGAGCGCCCAAAGCCTAGCCGGTGCAACCGGCCGCGCCGGTTGGCAGGGCTAGGCGGTGCAGTGCTACTCGCCGCGGAGGGCGTCTATGGGATTCTTGCGGGCGGCTTTCAGGGCAGGCAACAGACTGAATATCAGGCCGGCGGCAATCGATATGCCAGCCGCCAGAATGATTACCCACACATCGATATCCGGCTTCCAGCTGGTATAAAGCCGCAGAAGCAAGTTGATTAGCAGCGAAATTAAAACGCCGATTACGCCGCCGGTAATGGTGATTACCAGCCCCTCGGTAAGAAACTGGCGCATAATCTGACGGTCAGTGGCTCCGATAGCTTTTCTGATGCCGATTTCCCGGGTTCGTTCGGTAACGCTGACCAGCATGATATTCATGATGCCAATACTGCCCACCAGCAGACTGATGGCGGCAATGCCCGATACAAAGCCGGTGGTAGTGTTTAGCACCTGACTGTTGACATCTAACAGCTCGTCCTGCTTTAGAACTGTGAAATCACCGCCACTGCCGTGGTTTTTGGACAGCACACGATTAATGTCACCGGCAGCGGTATTGATATTGGCGTTCTTTTTAACCTCGGCTAGGATTTCCATGATATTGGTATGTCCGGACGTTAGCGGCTCGGCCACGGCCGTGGGCATAAAAATCGACGAGTTGTAGTCGGCCTGCGTCACAGACAACGGCCCGCCAGGCGTCGGCGCCAGAACGCCGCGGACGATAAAATCCTGGCCCATTATATGGACGGTTTCACCGATGGGATTTAGCTCGCCGAACATGCCGTAGGCCAAGTCACTGCCAATGACTACAAAGGTGCTGTCCGGATCGTTTTCATCAAAAAAGCTGCCATAAGCCATTTTTAAATGCAGCAGACCGGCGGCGTTTGGAGTAGTGCCGGCTACAAAGAGGTTGTCTAGCTCGCCATTGCTGCCACTGGCGGCATTGGTGACGAATTCTAGCGGTGCCACGCTGTTTACCGGCGGCAGACCGGCTACGGAGGCCACGTCTTTAGTAGTTAGCGTGCTGGGCGCTAAAAAGGCGTACAAATTCAAGGCGCCGCTGTCTTGGCTGCGCAGTTTACCCGGGCGGACGGTAATAACGCGGGTGCCTAGGTTGTTGATCTGGCCGGTAACTTGCTGCTTAAGGCCTTCCCCCAAACTGACCACCGTCACCACCGAGGCGATGCCGATGATTATGCCTGACATTGTGAAAAAGCTGCGCCATTTGCTGAAGCGAAGGCTAGCCAAAGCTACCTTAAAGTTGCCGCTCCACATCAGCGCTTTGCCCTCCGGACTCGCCGCTTGGCTTTACGCCGGGGCGCTTTTTTACTGGTGATTTCCTTGCCGGGGACATCGCGCATCAAAGCCGAAACACCGGCGGCGATATCATCCTCTGTGGTGCGCGGTTTTTTGAAATAAATTTTGCGGGCGTGGCGGGCCATATAGCCAATGGGCGTTTTCTCGTCGCCCACAATCATTCCGTCGTACATATAAATGACCCGGCTGGCGTAGCGGGTCAACTCCGGGTTATGAGTGACCAACAGGATGGTGTTGCCTTGGCGGTGAACCTCGGCCATTAACTCCATCACGACCTTACTGTCGTGGCTGTCCAGATTGCCGGTAGGCTCGTCAGCGATGATGATACTGGGTTTATTAATCAATGCCCGGGCAATGGCAGCCCGCTGGGCCTGTCCGCTGGATAGCTGATAAGGCATAAAGTACTCGCGCTCGCGCATACCGACTAGCTCTAGGATGTCACTGGCCCGCCTGGCCCGCCTGACTGGTGTCATGCCTTTGTAGGCCAGCGGCAGGGCTACGTTTTCCAGCACGTTTAGTTTTGGTAGAAGATTGTAGGCTTGAAAGACAAAGCCGATACGGTCGCGGCGCAAGCGGGCCTGATGGTTAGACCGCAGGCGGGCTACGTAGCGGCTATCCAGTGCGTAGTTGCCATGGGTCGGCTTGTCCAGTAGTCCGATAATGTTAAGCAAGGTTGTCTTGCCGCTGCCGCTGGGTCCCATCACGGCCACGAACTCACCTTGTCCTATGGATATGGATACTTCATCCAGAGCCAAAGTCGTGGCATCGCCAAAACCATACAGTTTGGACACTTCCTCTAGCTCTATTAAGGCCAATTTAGTTCCTTTCCACGCGGTTTTATAATTTTAGTATTAAAAAAAAGAGGCTCCACCCTGACCCTGAATTCCCTCGGGAAAAGTCTCTATCCTATAAGTCTACGCCCCAGCCGTATTGCCCGGCAATCAAAAAAGGTTGCGAAATAGGCTACACCGCAAAATACTCCTCCAAACTTGTGGTCGTGAGATTGCGTGGCGGAAGGGGCGGGATTCGAACCCGCGATGAGGTTGCCCCCATACCGCCTTTCCAAGGCGGCGCACTAGACCAACTATGCGACCCTTCCACGCAGAAGCTATTTTAGCAAATGGAAGTTGCGGGGATGTTTTTTGGGAGTGGTAAAATAGAATTAGCGGATGAGAAAACATAAACAGTTAAAATTCTTACCGCGGCAGGTCCGTTTGTCAGCTATTTTTCAGTTAGGCTTGTCAAAATACCATTCGCCAAACCAAAACTAACCAAAGGAGCATATCATGAGCGATAAAGACTTGATCAAAGAAGTTGTAAATAGCGTTGCCCAACTACAGGACATGAAACAATGGGAGCGCCTGGAAGATTATTTCGTAAAGAAACCGTACGTTGATAACAAATCCTTAAGCGGCGAAACGCCGGCGGTGATTCCTAAAAAACGCCTGATTGACGGCTGGCGCCGCGAAATCGGTAGTTATTTTTACGCTACCCGGCACTTTGTTCGGCGCTTAGCGGTCCGGATGCTTAACAGCCGCCGAGCTAAAGTCACTACTAACGTCGAGCATGTCCATTATGTCGCTGACCGTGGCGACCGCTACGTATGGACCGTGCGCGGTACTATCGATTACATTCTGGTTAAAACCAGCACCGGCAACTGGAAAATCAGCCAGATGATTTTCCGACTGCAAGACCAAGCCGTGCGGCCCTTAGGCGCTCCAGCCGCCGCCTAGACTCCTCAACCGCTTTGGCATACGTTACAATAAGCGTAAGTATCTATAGGGGGCGGGTTGAATATACTAATCATTTACGCACATCACGAGCCGACCAGTTTTACTGGGGCTATGAAGAATTTGGCTCTCACCACCCTGGAAGAGCAAGGGCACAGCGTGACGGTCAGTGATTTGTATGGCCAGGGCTTCAGTGCCGTAGCCCAAAAATGGGATTTTGTGACCACCAGCGGTAACCACTTCAACTATATGCTGGAACAAAAGCACGCCGCTAATTTGGAGCTGGCTTTTTCGCCAGACATTTTGGGCGAAATTCAAAAGATGCAGGCCGCCGATATAATTCTATTTATTACGCCCATATGGTGGATGAGCGTGCCGGCACTGCTAAAGGGCTGGTTCGACAGGGTTTTAGCGATGGGTGTGGCCTGGGATACGGGCAAGATATTTGAAAACGGTATGATGCGCGGCAAACAGGCGATGGTGGTAGCGGCCGCCGGCGCTCCGGCGGATTATTTCCAAGAAAACGGCCGCTACCGCTCCACGCCGGTCCAAGCCCTGCACCCTATCAATCACGGCACGCTGGCTGCCTGCGGGTTTAATGTGCACGAGCCATATGTGGCGCTTAACATGCTTGGCATAGGCAAGGATGACAGGGAAAAAGTCCTGCAGGAATTGCAGTTTCGTTTGCAAAATCTGGTTAGCAGCCCCCAGTGGCTGATTTTTTATAGCTAGTCTTCCAGGCCGCACTGGCCGGCTGACAGATTCAACTTTTTAGCGTGGCAAAAAATCTCATACAGGCGGATTAATTCGTCAAACATACTTTTTAGCTGGTCGTTGGTACCGGCGTGTTCTGGTTCGCCCTGCTGATTGAAAGAGTTCCTGAAAAACACGAAGTGAATCGGGTTGGCGACCTGTATCAATCCGAGCTCGATGGTAACTGTCCGTAGTTGCTCTACTACCCGGGCGCCGCCGGAAATTCCGCCGTAACTGACAAAGGCCACGGGTTTGTCTACCCATTCGGGGCCGACCCAATCTAGGGCATTTTTTAAGACAGCGCTGTAGCTATGGTTATATTCTGGAGTAACAATCAGCAGTCCTTCACAGCGACCAACCCGCTCGGCCCAGGCTTTACCATTTGGATTAGTGTAATCCTTACCTTCTCTTTTCATGGCGAACGGACTCAGCGGTTCGTCAAAAAAGGGTAGGTCTAACTCCTGCAGATCCACGAAGTCAATTTCAAAACGGCTATCGTGCTCAGCATGCCGCTTGACCCAATCGGCTACCACACCGCCTTGGCGAGCCTGCCTGGAACTCCCCCATAAAATCATCAGTTTCATGAGGTTATTCTACTCTATGTTTAACCCAGGTGATGTAAAGCTTTATAATTTTAGTATGGTTCACGACGGTTATATGCGGCGGATTTTAGAAGCGACGGCGATTCTAAGTCTAACTGACGTTGTCTTTGTGGCGGTTCGTATATTGATGACCGGTAGCACTCGGTACTGGTTTGTGCCGGCGAACCTAGCGCTGGCCTGGGTAAGTCCGCTGCTAGCCATCTGGCTAGTCGGGGAGTTGAAGAATCGCCGCTGGCTGAGCTGGCCGAATCTGGTTCTGACCGGACTTTGGCTGGTATTTTTGCCCAATACTTGGTATGTACTGACCGATTTCATCCACGTTTATCCCAACGGCGAAATTAGCCAGCTCTACGACATTGTCTTAATGAGCCTGCTGGCATTTTGCGGTTTTATTTTGGGCTTTGTCAGCCTGTATTCGCTGCATAGGCAGTTATTACGGCGGCTGGATCCCTTAAGAAGTTACTGGCTGATACAGACCGTAATTTTGCTATGCAGCTTCGCGATTTACGTGGGGCGCGACCTGCGCTGGAACAGCTGGGATGTTATTGCCAATCCTGGCGGCTTAGTGCTGAATATATCGGACCAGATTGCTGACCCGTTAGGCAACCCCCGGGCGCTAAACGTTACCTTGCTGTTTTTCGTGTTACTAAGCGTTATGTATTACTGCATCTGGATGGTGTGGAAGCCGCCCACGCCGAAACACTGATATTATTAAAGAATGCAAAAGGAGTTAAAGCAGGCGGTCGTTCAGGCCTGCAATAGGCTGTTTAGCGTAGAGATCGATCCGGTAATTACCCGGCCTGAAAAACAATTCGGCGATTACGCCACGAACGTGGCGTTGCAGCTGGCCGGCCAGACCGGTAAAAACCCGCGCCAGATAGCTGAGCAGCTAGCCGCGGAATTACAGCAAATACCCGCCGTGGCGCAGATTAGCCTGGCCGGCCCCGGCTTCATCAACTTCAAGCTTACCGACGAATCCTTAGCTGAGGCTGCCCAGTCGGCCACTGATCTGCCTAAACCGCTCAAAGGCCGGCAAATCTTAGTTGAATTCGGCGACCCCAACCCCTTCAAAGAAATGCATATTGGCCACCTTTATAGCTATATAGTCGGCGATGCCATCGCCAGCCTATTGGAGTCATCCGGAGCAAAAGTTAAACGGCTCAGCTACCACGGCGACGTCGGTTTGCATGTCGCCAAAGCGATTTACGGGCTAGGTGAACTCCAAACTCGGGATGAAGATATTCTGGGTAAGGCCTACTCCTATGGGAATGAGCAGTACGAGAAAGACCAGCAAGCAAAGGCTGAAATCGACACCATAAATCAACATATTTACAGTCGGGACGACCAGCGCATCAACCAGCTTCACGAACAGGGCATTAAGCTAAGCTTTGAGTACTTTGACAAAATACTTAACATGTTAAGTATTTCTACTGATAAGCGCTATTTTGAGAGCCAAACTACCCCGGCTGGGCTGGAACTGGTAAACAGCAATAAGGATAAAGTCTTTAAACTAAGCCAGGGCGCGGTAGTGTATGAGGGCGAAAAGGCCGGCTTGCACACCCGAGTCTTTATAACTTCCAAGGGGCTGCCGACTTACGAAACCAAGGACCTGGGCCTGGTGATGCTGAAGGATACGGATTACCCGGACGCTAACCGTTCGATTGTGATTACCGCCAGCGAGCAAGCTGAGTATTTCAAAGTGATGCTGGCGGCGCTAGCCGAGATTAAACCCGATTTGACAGTCAAGACAACTCACTTAAGCCACGGCTTTTTGAGCCTGGCTTCCGGCAAAATGAGCAGCCGGACCGGCAATGTCTACACAGCCATGGCGATGCTGAACAGCGTGCGATCAGCTATGGCTAAAAAATATCCGGATTCGGCGGACCGGCAGGAAATTTATGTGGCAGCCACCAAGTATTCGATGCTTAACCATCGCTTGGGCCAAGACATAGTTATTGATGTAGAGGCTTCGGTCAGCCTGGAAGGTAACAGCGGGCCGTATCTCCAATATGCGTTCGCCAGGGCGAACAGCATTTTGGAGAAGTCGACAGTCGACAGTCGACAGTCGACGGCTAACGACTCTCGGCTAACGACTCTCGACTCTTCCGAGCGGAGTTTCGCTCGGAAGATTGGCGAGTATCCGGAAGTGGTAGAGCGAGCCGTCGCCGAGCTGATGCCGCACCATATCTGCACCTATCTTTACGAGCTAGCCCAGACGTTTAATGGTTTTTACGAGAAAAGCCGGATCATTGGCGACGAGCGTGAAGAGATAAGGCTAAAGCTGGTCAAATCTTACAGCCAGGTCTTACGGAGTGGACTTAGTATATTAAGTATCGAAGCCCCGGAAAGAATGTAAGTAAGAGGGCATAGGACACAGGATATAGGGGATAGGAAAGGCAATGGGTAAGACATACACAGATGAGGAATTAAAAAAACGGCTGACGCCGGAGCAATATCATATCCTGCGCGAAAAGGGTACAGAGCAGCCATTTTCCGGCAAATACCTTAATCACGACGAGAAAGGCGTGTACACTTGTGCTGTCTGCGGGGCTGAGCTGTTCCGTAGCGACACCAAATACGAGTCGGATATCCCCGGCTTAGCTGGCTGGCCCAGTTTTTATGATGTAGCTAAAAGCGATGCCGTGATTTTATCGCCCGATAACAGCCTGGGCATGCAGCGCACCGAAGTAACCTGCGCTAATTGCGGCAGCCATCTGGGCCATCTTTTTGATGATAACTCGTCGCCAAACGGCCAGCACTTTTGTATTAATTCCGCCGCACTGGGATTTGATCCTAAAAAGAAGCGATGAACCATAAGCAGGTAGAAAAATATCTGTTAAGTATGCCGGACACCAAACTGGACTACCCGTTCGGTCAAGACATAGCCGTTTATAAAGTCAAAGATAAAATGTTCGCATTAGTGCGCGAAAAAAAAGAGCCGGTTCAACTCAGCCTGAAATGCGACCCGCTGCTGGCGGAGGTATTGCGCGCCAAATATGACACCGTAATGCCGGGCTATCACCTCAACAAAAAGCACTGGAATACGATTGTGCTCACCGGCCAGCTGAGCTGGGACGAAATCAAAGACCTAATAAACCACAGCTACAATTTGGTAGAAGGAAGATAAGTTTTCCGTTTTCTATTTTTCGTTTACCATACGTTTTCCGTGATCCGTTTTTGGTTTTCCGGGGTAAATGGTCATCGTAAACGGTAAACGCATGGTTAATGGTGAACAGTAAACAGTTAATGGCTTTAGCTTTTAAGCGGTGCCGAGCTTAGTAAGATTTGTGAGCTGTCAAAAGCGTTGCTGAGAATTTTTTTGCCGTTTGGCCCGGCTGATTGGTAAGCCGTTTGCAGATCTTTTTGGTAAGTTGTCAGACCTTGTTTCAGGTAAGTTGCAAAGGCGGCGTCAAGGTTATTATTTTGAGCGGCGGTCTGCAGTTGACTGTCAGTTGTTTTGTCTTGATCTGTAACTAACGATTGCGTGCTTACCTTCATGTGCTGCCCGGACAGATATTTTAGAATCTGCTGCCGTTGGCTGGATAAAGTCGTATAAGTGGTTGCGGCCAACGCCTGAGTAGACGGGTCTTGGAGCTGGAGCTGTTGTTGGGTCAGTTGGGTGACGCGCAGAATTTCCTGCTGGCGGGCCAAGGCGTTGACATACGGCTGGCTGGCGCTGGATTTATGACTCGATAGTATCGAGGAAATGACCACAAGAGCCAACAATACGACAACCACCGCGATGATAATTTTGGCGGGCTTGGGCAAGTTGAAAGACGGCAGCTTTAACCCTCTTTTGGACTGCGGACTATTATTTAAAATGAAATTTAAATCCGGATTCGGCTCGCTAGGTTGCATAAGCATTATGATAGCAAGGAATATATCAATCTGATAAGAACAGAATGCCTAGACCACAAGCGACTATTTGATTAAAGTCGCATTTTTAAATGCGTCACGTATTGCCGTATTACTATTGTTGAACTGGAATTCAAACTCATCTTTATCTTGCTGTGTAGCGGTACTCGCGCAGACTATGCCGTTAGGCGAAGCACTACTGACCCAAAAACCGTCAAATTGCTTTAGGTTTCCGATACCCGGATAGTTGTTTTCATCGTATGTTCCATTCATTTTTGAGATCGACATAAACGGAGAATTATTGTACTTTACGGTTGTGGGATCGCATTTATGCAGCGCGGTTTCGAAGCTTGGTGTGTACAAATCCAAAGAGGTTGCGCCATCATTAGTGCTAACTGAGT
>DASTHV010000076.1:0-12452 GCA_035718045.1 Saccharimonadales bacterium (SeqCode)
TCGGCAGCTCTAATCAGCACTCCTTCCCCTACCCCTTTTTGACCGGTCACCAGATTCAGCGCGTAGTGCATTCCGTAGGTGAAATAAACGTAGATATGGCCGCCGGATTCAAACATCGGCCAGGTACGGGCGGTGCGGCCGCGGTAGCTGTGGCTGGCCGGATCTTCTTGATGATAAGCCTCAGTTTCCACGATCTTCACCTTTATAAGACCGCCCGGGGTCTGGCGGCACAGCGTCCAGCCTAGCAGCCGCGGCGCAGCCTGCAAAGATGAAAGGTTTAGGATGGCGTCAATCTTCATACTACGATTTCGGCGGCCGCCGGAAAACTATTGTAGCCAGCCGCCCGCATACTGGCGCAATAGGCGCCGGCGGCGCCTATTGACACCAAATCGCCGATTCGGGCTTCATTTAGCAGCCGCGGGCCGAGCGTTTCCGGATCGCCGGCGGCCGGAGTCAGTAAATCTCCGGATTCACAATTATGACCAACTACCACGTATTGCCGCTGATTTTTAGAATCATTAATAACTTCGATTGGATGTTGGGCGCCGTACATCGCCGGACGCAAAATATCATTCATCCCGGTGTTCAGTTTTAAAAATTCATAGCCACCCGGACCAGTGTTAACAATATCTATCACTTCAGCTAGCAACACTCCAGCATTAGCAACTAACCAGCTCCCTGGTTCAATCTCCAGCTTGATCGTACGGCCAGTATTATCTTTAAAATCCGCCATTTTTTGAGCGAACAATTCCATAATCCGCGGCATATCAGCAGCCTGCTCGTTTGGCAGGCGGGCAACTTTAAAGCCGCCGCCGATGTCAAACTTGGTAACACTCGGCATTTTCCCAACAAGCGTTAAGCCGGCGTCTATTAGGCTTTCCCAGACCGCGGGATCGCCACCGGAACCGGCATGGATATGCAGACGGTCAATCACACAACCGGATTTGTGCTGCCAGTCTAGAATCTGAGGCAGATATTCATGCCAGATGCCAAAGCTGGCAGTCCGGCCGGCCGTAGTGGTGCGCTTATTGTGGCCAGTACCGACACCAGGATTGATTCTAACCGCCAGATTGCCCTGCCAGCCGGATTCACTTACTAAATCGAGTTGATGCAAAGAAGTAGCTACGAATCTGACATCTGATTCCAGCATCATTGCCAAGCCGCGCGGCGGTTGTTGCGAGCTGAGACTTATGACAGAGGCAGGAACTCCGTTATTGATCAAATTCTCAACTTCGTACTCAGAGCTAGCGTCAAACTGCAGACCTTTATCTAAAAACAGCTTGATTATATCGTGATGCGGATTAGCCTTGACGGCGTAGCGAGCGGTTATACCGTGCGGCCGGCATAAGTTTAGTAACTCCTCGGCTCCTTGTTCCAGATACTGGCGGCTGTAGATATATAGCGGTGTGCGGTGGCGGGTTGCTAGTGATTTAAGCTGCTTGCGGTTCGGACTGATCATTTGCTGCACTTTCTTGTTGTAATCTTCTGTAAAGCATTATCCCACGATAACTGACATCGCCCATCAAGTAAGGGCCGGCGACATAGCCCTGTTCGGTCAGTCGTACGGCGTCCTGGCCAATCATTTTGACCAAAGCTCTAACAGAGCTGACTTCATGGACTTCAATCGCACCGGCGCCGTTGCGGGCGTAGCCGTATCTGCCCAAATCATCTCTGAACTCATCGATCAGCTCAGCCGGCAGACGTTCTGGTCTTTCGCCGGAGTCCAACGGGAAGAAGTATCGTTCAAATTGATCTCGTTGCATGTTAATTCCTACTTTGAGTTGATATAAAAACCGCCCCGGTCGTGACGGGGGCGGTTATTTTGTAATATCAAGCCGTCACGACCAAAGCTTCGTGACCTTCTTCTTCATCATCGTAGCAGCCTGAACGGAAATCATGAACCTTACCATACCTTACAAATAGGTTTTTGTAAAGCGTTTATGTCGGCGATTGCTAACACACGGAAATTTTTGGAGAGCGTTCACGCGCGGAGGGTGACTCTCCAAAATTTGTGTGTTAGCTTCGTTTGTTATGTTTTCGTGAGACACGCGAGTTACTTCTTTAGGCTTCTAGTTTTAGGCGTTTTAGCAGCCAGTCGCGTGGTAAGATCGACAAGAACCAGCCGGCCCGCGGGCCGTGTTCTTTGCCGACTAGGGCTTGGTAAAGCGTACTGAAAAGCTGTTTGGGGCTGAGGCCGCTGGCCGCCTGCAGTTCATAAATCGCCTTATGAAACCATTCGCCGTCGGCGTCTTTTGGCGCTTGCTGGATTTTTTCGGCCAGAGCCAGCAGATATTGGCGCTCTTTCTCGCCGATGACTTTAGGCGGTTTGGCGGCTAAATCGAACTTAACTTCTTCCGGCGCCCAGTTTTTGAGCCAACTATCAATGAATTTCAGCTCGTTTTTAATAGTCTCCTCTTGAGCGCCGACTATCTTTTGGTGCTCGGTGCGGCGAATGATCTCTAATGTTTGGTCAATGTCTTTGAGAGCCGCCTGATAACTAGCTACCAGATGCGAAAATGGCACGCTGCTGACGGTACTTTCCGGTATCCGGCCCATAGATATGGCGATTAGCTGCTCGTCATCGGCGGTCTTTTGAGGTTTGGCCAACAGAGCCGCGAAATCATCCATCAACTGCGAAACGCCGTTTTCCGGGTCAAAATACAAGCGTTTACCAGGCCCGAAGCGCAGCATAAAGTACCGGATGATTTCCGGTGGTAAGGTTTTGACTACGCCTAGCGCGTCCAGCCCCGTACCCTTGCTGGCGCTCATCTTTTTGGTGTCACCGGCCAGATTTACGAAATCATAAGGCACCGGCATCGGCGGCGCGGCCTTATAGACGTCTTTCATAATTTGCACGCCGGTATCGTAACTGCCGCCTTTAGTGGCATGGTCGCGGCCGAACGGCTCGATATTGACGTCCAGCAGCCACCAGCGTCCCGGCCAGTCCAGCCGCCAATCCAGTTTGACCTCTCCTTTGGCATAGCCGGTAGTCCGCACTGCGCCGTTTTTATCTTCATAGCTTAGCGTCTTATTGTTAGTGTCGATGTCTATAAAACGGCGTTTTTTAAGATAGCCGTTTTCCATGATTTGAATCGGCGACCAAGCTTCATCCAACTGCCGGCCGGAAATCTTTTCTAGCGCCTGTCTGGCCTGCGGCACCTTATCCAGAGCCTTTTCAATCGCCGGTACAAAAAAACCGTTACGATATTTTTTATGCGAACGCACAAACTCGACGTCGATCGACAAGTTTTTAGCCGCGCCGATTAGACCCTTTAGGAAATATTCGCTGTAGGAGCCGGCCTTGCCGTCTGGCGATGGGATATCGCATAAGGGCCGGCCCAGATACTTTTCGTAGTCGGCAGGGATGTTCACCGGAATTTTGCGCAGCCCATCTAAGTCGTCTATATAAGATATATGACGGGCGTCCCGGCCGCGTTTGCGCAGCTCTAGGAGAACTGCGTCGCAGGTAATAATTTCACGCAGGTGGCCCATATGATAAGTACCCGACGGCGAACTGCCGGATTCGATTAATATTTCGCCATCGGGACGAGCCTTGACGGCCTCGTGCGCAAGCGTGCTAAGCCACTGCATAAATACATTTTACATTTAACAGTTCACAATTCACATTTATTTAACAGGTAGCATTTGGCAATTGCCGCCGCAATGTTAGATGTTAACTGGAAAAATAAATGTTAAATGAGCGATGAAAAATGGCAGATCGCTTTAGGAAATAAGGCTTAGGCGTAATTACTCTGTAGCTTCCGCCAGGAAAACCGACCAGATGAACATTCCAAATACCAATCCGATCGCCATTGTAATCAGCCCGTATAACCGGCCCCGACTGAAATTCATCAGCACGGCCCCCGTAATGAAGCAGGCGATCATAATGGCGCTTAAGCAAATGAATATCTGCTGGCCGTAGGCCTCCATGTCGAGCGCACTCTTGATCTTTTGCATACCATAACCATTATAGCAGGCACCCAAACCTACCAATAAAAGGAACTTAGTATTTGGATGCAACAATGAGGGAGTACTGGAAGCGCTGACGCCGTAATGCGCCAAATACGAAGTTCCTAGGAAATCTTGATAATCTTGTAGGACTTGGTGTGGGAGTTGGCTTTAATGTCGACTTTATCGCCGACTTTTTTACCCAGCAAAGCTTTACCGATGGGCGATTCATCGCTGATTTTGCCCTTGCCCGGGTTGGCTTCCATGGTGCCTACCAACTGGAAAACAATCGGCTTGCCGCCGTCTTTCAGTTCTACCGTTGAGCCTAGACGAACTTGGCCGTCGTTGCGCGGCTTTTTAATAATCTTGGAGTTCTGTAGCACGTGTTGAAGCTCGGAAATCCTGGCTTCCAGGCGGTCTTGCTCTTCGCGGGCGGTCTGATACTCGGCATTTTCTGATAAGTCGCCCAGCTCACGAGCCTGCTTGATACGCTCGGCCACGTGGACACGCTGACCAATTAAAGCAGCGAGCTCTGACTTGAGCTCATCCACGCCTTCTTGGGTTAAGCGGTACTCTTTTTTCATACTAAGATATAGGACCTTTCGTTAGTCAATTACCCGTAAACCTCACCGAGATTTCAAGCTATTATACCAGGCTTGTCTAGGGTTCTGAAGTGAACTGCTTTATGGAATCGATAAGTTTATCTTTTGGCAGCATCGAAGTTTCTGTGTTAGTACGTAATTTTAGCTCAAATCCGCCAGCCGTCAAGCTTTTTTCGCTAGCCACCACGCGCAGCGGCAGGCCTAAGAGGTCAGCATCGGCGAACTTTTCGCCGGGGCGCAAATCGCTGTCGTCATAAAGCACGCTGATACCGTCATTTTCTAATTGGTCGTACAACTGATCGGCGGCCTTGGTGACTTCGGGCTGGCTGCTTAGCCGCGCCAAGTAGACCTGATAAGGCGCGACATTACGCGGCCAGATCAAGCCGTTATCATCAGCAAAATGCTCGGCCAGCAGGCCCATCAGGCGACTGATACCTATACCGTAGCTGCCCATGAAGACCGGTTGCTGGATGCCTTTCTCATCGGTGTAGAACAGGCCCAGCGGCTCGCTGTAGCGCGAACCAAACGTAAATATATTACCGACTTCAACCGCGGTCTTTTCTACCAGGCCGTCCCGGGCGATACCTAGGTCGGCCAGGACCTCATCGCTCAAAACTTCTTTATTGATAGCCACTCCCTCGCCCTCGTGAAAATAAATAGTATCTTCGCCCACCGGACTCAAGGTCTGGAACTCGTGGCTGAATTTACTGAACGGACCACCGCTGGCAAAAGTCTTGTAGGTAATATCGCCAATACCAAGCCGCTGGTAAATCCGCATATACGATTCGCTTATCTGTTCGTAAAATTTATCGTGCTCGGCGCGGTCCCGAGAAAACGAATAGAGATCTTTCATAATGAATTCACGGCCGCGCAGCAAGCCGCTTTTAGCCCTTAGCTCTCGCCGCAGTTTGGTTTGGAACTGATAGGTATAGACCGGTAGGTCCTTATAAGAGCTTATGAACTGCGTCATCAGGCGAGCCATCGGTTCTTCATGGCTCCAGCCGAACCCGACTTGGCTGTCCTTGCCTAGAGCCGCCTTGAACCAGACATCGACTTTTGCATCGTCCCAGCGGTCGGTTGCCTGCCAGATATGAGGATGCTGCAAAGTAGATAGAATCATTTCTTCGCCGCCGATAGCATTCATTTCTTCCCGGACGATTTGTTTGATATTCTCAGCTACTTTCATACCCAGCGGCAGATAGCTGTAAACGCCGGCCATTTCTTTATGGATATAGCCGGCGCGGATCAGCAGTTGGGCGTTTTTGGATTCTTCATCGGCCGGCGCCTGCTTACGGGTACTAACAAATAGTTCGGAGCGTCTCATAAATAATAGGATATAGGATTTAGGAATCAGGGTACAGTTGTTTGTTAAGCTAGCCTCAGGAATGATAATGAACTGTGAAAGCTACAAGGTTGTTGAGCATATGCACCAGGATTCCGGCGTACAGAGCGCCAGTTTTTTCGCGCATATAAACCAATACTACCGATAAGATGAACGTATCGATGGCCGCGCCCCATACTAGCGGCGAGCCACTGCCGATTTCCAGGTGGGCAATGCCAAAGATGGCGCTGGTAAGCAGCAGCGCCGGTAAAAATCGCCAGTATTTACGCAGCCCGGAATACAAATAACCCCGCACCAGAGTTTCCTCGCCCAGCGGCGGCAGAATGACCAGCGCCAAAAAGGCCAGCGTGTTATCAGAAGTAGTGTGCAAATTATTAAAGCCGATATTCTGCTGCTCATTATTGATGTTTGGCGAAACAATGCCAATGATTACCCCAACGATTATCAGCACTAGATAAAAAGCGCCAAATCCGATAATCGCCCTCAGCAAATCTCCCCAGACGGGTCGTCTACCCAGACCAATCGCACTCAATCGCAGACCGCGCCGCCGCACCACCCATAAAACTAACGCCACAGCCAGACTTTCGGCCAGCAATACGTAAAAGAATTGGGCGGCGATAGAGTTGTCAAAAAAGCCGGAGCTGACGTGGGGATGAACGATGGTCAGGATGATTTCTACGAAAATCGCCGCCGTGAACTGGCTGAACAAAAATATCAGGATGGTGTTTAGAACTATCCAGCCGGGACTACTGAAGCCTTTGGCTGGTTTGGCCGGTTTGTCGGGCTTGAACAAATCCTGTTTTTCATATCGCTGGTTATCCGAGTCCGCTGGGCGATGGTGAAATTTGCGGCGAATCGGGCGCTTGGTTTTCATCTGTTAAAAGAAGCGTTTAACGTCAACTACGGTTATAAGCGCCACCAGCCCTAGCAGCAATACGAAGCTGGTGCCGACGATTCGCTCTTCCACGACCCGGCTTAAGGGGCGCCGGAAAATGCCCCTGGACACTAGCATCATCGCTAAGCGGCCGCCGTCCAAAGCCGGTATGGGCAAAACGTTCATCAGGGCCAGGGTAAGTGATATCAAGGCAATTAAAAACAGCATAAAATGCAGCCCCAGACTGCCGTAATCCCACAGCGCCACGCCGATGGCCACCGGACCGCCGACTTGACTGCTGGCCTCGGTTTGGCCGTTGACGCGGGCGGTATGATTCCCTGTTACGCCGCCGGCAATCAACGAGCCCAGGCCGCCAAAGGCGTGGCCGATGCCGACAAAAGTCAGTTTGAATATCTGGCCGGTCAAACCTACGGCTACTACCGGCGCGCTCCAAGTGGAGCGTTGAATTTGTATCGGGTTGGGAATAATGCCCAGATAACCCTGAGGGTTATCTGTCTTAAGGCTGGCCTGCACGGCATTTTTACTGAGCAATTGAATATGGCTGGTCATGATTTGATTACCCCGCTCATAGGTAATTGTCACTTTCTGGCCGGCAAAAGCTTGGGTGGCATCATGCACCTGCTCGTCTGTTTTAAGTTGGCGGGTTTGGTGGGCGTCGCTGATTTTCAAAAGTGAATCAGTGGGCCTTAGACCGGCTTTGTCAGCTGGAGAGCCGGGTACGATGGCCCCGGTAAGTACCATCTGCTTTATCACATGGGTATCGCTGGCGACGGTAAACTGCTCTTCGCCGATATTGTTGTTAGTCAGCAGTTTGGGCATTCCCCACCAGGCTAAAACCGTCAGAATCAACAGGCCGGCCAGCAGATTCATCAGGACGCCGGCCAGCATTATCTTAGCCTTGGCGGGAAGCGAAGCCGCTCCCAAGCTGCCCTTACGTTCGTCAGAATCGTTCTCGCCCTTAAGCTTTACAAAGCCGCCCAGCGGCAGCCAGTTCAGGCTTAAAATCATGCCTGATTTGAGTTTTTTACCCCAGATTCGCGGCGGGAAGCCTAGGCCATATTCTTCGGCTATGACGCCGTTGCGGCGAGCCACGATAAAATGCCCCCATTCGTGCACCAGCACCAGGCCGATAAATAAAATAATTCCAACGGCGAATACCAAAAACTGCATACTCCTTAAGTATAACGCATTAGGACATAGGACTTTAGTATATAGGATTTAGAAAATCTGTATCCTAAATCCTGTTTCCTGAATCCTATTTAAATTGTCAGGATTTCATGTTCTTTGGCTTTGGTAAGCTCGTCTACGGCAGTTTTTTCTTTGGCCAACAGCTCGTCGATTTGCTTTTTTAAACGCTCCAGTTCATCGCGGCCGATTTGCTTGCTCTTTTCGGCGGTTTCGGCTTTTTGAATGGCTTCGTGACGGACATTGCGAGCGGCAATGGCATAATCTTCAGTTTTTTGATGCAGAATACGAACCATCTGCTGACGGGTTTCCTCAGTTAGTGGCGGAATTTGAATCCTTACCACCCGTCCATCGTCAGCCGGATTTAGACCCAGGCTCTGGTCCTCGCGGATAGCTTCTGAAATGGCCTGAAGATTGTTAGGGTCAAACGGAGTAATCTGTAGTAACTGTGCTTCCGGCGCGGTAATCGAGCCAACCGCCTTAAGCGGCATCTGTTGACCGTAAACCTCTACAGCAACGGCGTCCAGCATGCCAGGATGGGCCCGGCCGGTGCGGATTTTACCGATTTCCTGTTTAAAATGGACGGCCGCGGCGTCTAGCTTGGTCTTGGCTTCTTGCAACAGCTGATTTGGATTCACGCCCTAATTATACAACATTTCGCCAATCTTGAAAAGTTTATGCTTTTGTTTTATAATCTGTCAAAGCGTCAACGGGTTCGACAACACGTAAAAACGTGCGGCCCTGTTTGGCCGTACCTACCGGAAGGAGAACCGTGAGCGTACTTGGACGTTTGGAGGCCATGTCGGTCTTCGCGCTGCTGGCCAGCGCGGGAGCCTACTGGCTGGCTCGCGCCTGTGGTAACCGCCAGGACCTGGACGGCCTGCGTTGGGCAGTCATCCTCTTTGGAGGAGCCAGCATCGGGCTGGGCTATCAGTTGGGCATTCTCCGGCCGCAGGACTTCCTGCTGCTGGGAGCGGCCACCTGCTGGTGGCTCGCCGCGACCCGGTTCGGCGACGACAAGGAGTCGTCGTTCGTGTTCGTCGTGGCCACCATGGGCATCCTCGCCCTGTGGTCCTGGCAGTACGACATGAGCCGGGACGAATATCTGGTCAGCTTCGGGCTGAGCGTCGTCGTCCCGCTGCTGCTGCTCGGCAACCTCTACCTGAGGAATCCGCGCCGCAGCGACGGACTGCCCGAGGGCAGTCGGGCGATCCACTTCTAGACCAAGGAGGGTCATGCAAATTCTCGCAGCACTCGGCGCCTACGGCGTGCTTGCCCTGGGCCTGACCGGCATGGGGCTAGTGCTGGACAAGAACCGACAGGAGCAGGTCGTCGGCCTGGCCCTGCTGGCCGGCGCGGCGGTACTCGGTAAGACCGTCGCCGGCATGGTGTAGGTCTTCCGGAGGTGGGGTGAGCGCGGTGTAGATTCGCGCTCACCCCACAGCGGCACGGAAGCCGCTCGAGTATCACTCGCGGCAACCGTGCCGTTTTCAATATCAAAAAATACTTAACAAGTTAAGTATTTATTTACTAGCTGGTTACTTCGCCGATGGCCATCCGGGAAAAGCGACGGACTACAATGTTTTCGCCCAGCTTGGCGTTAGCTTCTTTAACGATATCGCCAACTGTCTGGTCGGGATTTTTGACAAACGGCTGGTCCAGCAAGCACTTTTCGGCAAAGTGCTTCTTGAGCATACCTTCGACGATTTGAGCAATTATATTGTCCGGTTTACCGTCGTTTTTGGCTTTTTCGGTGAACTCTTTGCGGGCTTGTTTTTTGACCGATTCGGATATGTCGGACTCGCGCACATACTCCGGCGCGCTGGCCGCTATATGCAGCGCCATATCCTTGACTAACTCTTTGAATTCGTCAGTTTTAGCTACGAAATCGGTCTCGCAATTAACTTCTACTAAAACGCCGATGCGGCCGTCGTGCACATAAGAACCGACCAGCCCGGCTCGGGCTTCGCGCTCGCCGCGCTTTTCGGCCTTGGTCAGGCCTTTTTTGCGCATTTCGCTCAAGGCTTTATCAAAATCGCCATTGCTTTTCTGCAAGGCTTGCTTAGCGTCGGTGATACCCACGCCGGTCAATTCGCGTAGGCGCTTAATCTCATCAATCGATATTTCGGCCATCTTACTGCTCCACCTTTTCGGCTTCGGCCGCTGGCTTTGGCTCCTCGGCTGGCTCTTGTTTCGGTTTTTCAGACTTATCGGCAGCCGCCGGTTTAGCAGCCCTCTTTTTGCCGGCTTCTATAGATTGGCGGACATAATTCAGTATCAGATTGATGGTCTTGGTGGCGTCATCATTGCACGGGATAGAATATTTGACAGTAGATGGGTCGGCGTTGGTATCCACCAGCGCCACTACCGGTATGCCTAGCTTGCTGGCTTCCTTAACGGCGATGTCATCGTGCAAAATATCAACTACGAACACCGCGCCGGGTTTGGCGGCTAACTCTTTGATGCCGCCATAATGGTGGTTCATGGCGTCGATTTCTTCTTGCATGCGCTGGACTTCAAGCTTGGAATAACGGGCCGCCAGCTCGCCGCTGATCATCCGGCTTTCTAAGTCTTTCAGGTGTTTAATGCGAGCGCCGATAGTCGCCGTGTTGGTCAACATACCGCCCAGCCAACGCTCAGTCACGTATGGCATGCCGGTGGCTTCGGCGACCTCTTTGACCTTATCCTTGGCTTGACGCTTGGTGCTGACCAGCAGAACCTGCTTGCCGTTGGCGGCGGTTTCCTGCAAGAAATCTAAGGCTTTGTCTAGCGATTCGACGGTCTTAGTCAGGTCGATGATGTGGTTACCGTCGCGCTTGCTATGAATATAGGGCGCCATTCGCGGGTGCCAGCGGCTGGTCTTGTGCCCAAAATGGGCACCGGCCTCTAATAGTTGTTTGATGTCTACTTGTACAGTAGCCACTGATTGATCCTTTCTCACCGGAAGCGTTGGCCAGTCCGGAACCTGCACGGTTGCCGTCTGGAGGATTTGTTTGCTCCCTGTTTAATTTAACTCTTTAGATTATACATTATTTCAGATAAGTTGCAAACGCCAATATTGACTATTATTCGTTTTTATGATATTGAATAGGTGTTCGAGGTGCAATCGATATAGGAGGTCAAGGGTGTCGTTTTGGTACGAGGCCGCCATCATCCTCGGCGGCGGCTTCTTCCTCTTCGTGATCTGGTCGGTGAGCATCGGCCCGCTGCGGCGGGACCGCTTGCGGCAGGCAAGGCTCCTGCGTGAGCTGATCATCGCCGGCTACCAGATTCCCAAGGGGTCAGTGATCACGCAGAACAAGGATGGCGGGACGCTCGTTTTCACCATCCTCCAGGGGCAATACAGCTACGGCCTGCATCGGCCGAACGACACGGGCTGGAAGGTCTACCATCACGGCATCGAGGACGGCTCTTGGACCGTCATCAAGTCGGAGACCTTCAACCGCGAACTGGCGATTCATCTGACTGCCGTCAACGGCCGGCTGATGATGATCGGCCAACCGCAGCTGGAGCTGGAGTTCCTGGACAAGCCCGAGTACACGGAACTCCAGTTCTTCTACGAGAAACTGCGAGGCCGCGACCCGGATGCAGTCCTGGCGTCAGCCCCGCAGCAGTAGCACCGCGAACATGCCCCCGCGCCTTCCTTCCGAGGAAAGGCGCGGGGGCGGTTCCACGAAACATTTATAAGGAGTGGTTTTATGCATGAAGCAGAGATTGACCCTATCATCGCGGCCCTAGCCGACCCAGAGCTGATTGCCCGCCAGGCCGTCAGCCGGTTTCGGTATCACCGCCCAACTGTAGAGCAGTTTGTTATTCATACCGCCTTGGGCGATCAAATATTCATCGAACCCTTCACGCTGGACACCGCCGTAGCCGATACTATGCAGCGGCGTAGTTTGGCGATGGAGCCAATCAACATGGGCCTGATGCACGCAGCCCTGAAGATCGCCGCTAGTCGAACGCCTAATTATCGATCTATCGACAGGCGCCGCATAAAAGCCGCCGACCAGCTGCGGGCAAGCCTTGACCAACAGGGGTAAATCAGTTACAATGATCGGGATATTATGAAAAAAGGTATTCACCCAGACAATTACCGGCCGGTGGTGTTTGCAGACAGCAATAACAACACCACGTTCATTACTCGGTCCACGGTTAGCACCGAAGAAACCACGACTATAGATGGCGTGGAATATCCTTTGGTCAAACTTCATATCAGCAGCTCTTCACACCCCTTCTTCACCGGCGAAGAACGGATAGTCGACGTTGAAGGCCGCGTTGATAAGTTTAAGTCCCGTCGGGCAGCCGCCGAAAAAGCCCAGGCGGCCAGAGTCGCCGCCAAACCCAAGGCCAAAAAGAGCCGCGAGCAAGCAGCCCAGAAACTCGGCGCCCAAACCAAACCTCAAAAGCCAAGTAAAGCTGCCGAAGCCAAAGTCGCCAAGCAAGACCAGCCCGCTCAGCAAGCCGAAGCATAACCTATCTG
>DASTHV010000077.1:0-3043 GCA_035718045.1 Saccharimonadales bacterium (SeqCode)
AAGAAATGAATCTGGATTTTAAATCAGCAATACGAACTGCACCATTTAAACCAGCAATAAGAATTTTTGAAGCTAATGAACTTATATTTAACCCGGCCCATCAAAAGCTAAAGAATGATTACGTCTGGAATATTGATTACCAAAGAGCTATAGAAGAAAAGTTAATTTAATCCATAGTGCTTATGCTTGGTAGCGGGGGCCGGACTCGAACCGGCGACCTCGTGGTTATGAGCCACGCGAGCTGCCACTGCTCCACCCCGCGTCGTCGGAGTCGAGGCATCGGCTTCCGTAAGTGCGTAAACTTGCTTACTTCCAGCCTCGGCTCGCCTCCTCCTCTCAAATTTGCAAACGGCAGCTAGCGCCCCGATTTGCAAATTTGTAGAAAGACAAACATCTTTCCCTAAGAACGAAGAGCAAATGATATTCTAATCTGTTATGAGGTGTTTGTCAACGCCGCAGAGCTCCCAGTAGTGCGCTGAGAGCTCTGTGCTTGATTGAAGTCTGTAGAGACTACAAACCTAATTTGGCGCTACAAGCTGGCCATGGGGACCACCCGCGGGCGGCTTGGACTTTGGACGCGATAGCTATTTGCTGATCGCGTGTGGCTTGACTGGCGGTAGGAGCGTAGGCCCCGCCTCCGTTAGACAACCACGTACCGTAGTCAAACTGCAAACCGCCGTAAAAGCCGTTACCGGTATTTATAGCCCAGTTACCGCCGGATTCACAACCGGCTAAGCTATCCCAAACACTACCGCTGGCGGCCGCCGGCGCGGCTGGCGCTGGAGTATAGGTTTGGGGCGCTGGCGGCGTATACGCCTGAGGCGCAGGCGCCTGGTAGGCAGTTACTGGTGCAGCCACAGCTGCTGGCTGCGGTAGCGGCCGGTCCGGTAATTGCTCGGCGGCATCCGGTATCCGTACCTGGTTACCCGGATATATCAGATTCGGGTCCTGGATAAAATTATTAGCGTCAAAGATCCGAACATAGGTAGTACTATTGGCGTCGGCGATTTTACTTAATGTATCGCCAGGTTGGATCTGAACCATTTGTGGCGGAGTCGGCGGACTCTGACCACTGTTATTTGTCTGCGCTGAAGCAGACGCTGTGTGGGCCGCGAGCATACTCGCAACCACTACCGGCCCTAATAGGGTGGCAATTAAACGCATATTCCCTCCTAACCCTTACCCGAAAGGGATTTAAATTTTTTTGATTTGAGATTAACTACAAAATTAGTTTAGGTATTTTAGACATTCAGGTAAGGACTCTCACGTTTGTCTCTCTCACAAAATATAGAGACAAGAAGATATGCTACAGGGCTGAAAAATCGCGTCAGTGATATTTCTCACAAATTGATAATGGCTAAATAAAAACTCCCCATAAAAGGGGAGTTTTTATACTGCTAAATTGAATTTACCAGTTATTGCTGCGAGGACGGTCTTCTTTAGGACGTGCCTGGGCTACGGAAATAGTCCGGCCGCCAACTTCTGTACCGTTCAGCGCCTTTTCGGCTGCTTTGCCTTCTTCTTCGTTTTCGTATTCAACGAATCCAAAGCCCTTAGAGCGGCCCGATTCCCGGTCACGGACCACATTGGCCGAAGCCACGGTGCCGTGAGCGGCGAATAGCTCGCGCAGCTCATCATCGGTTGTAGAGAATGGCAAGCCACCTACAAATAGTTTGTACATTAAGTGAATCTTTCTTCTTACTTAAACTTAGGGACGACCCTTACTTGTCTGGATTGGCGAACTTGGGCTCTATCTGATAAAGAAGGGCCGGAGATTCTCTCACACAGAACAGTTAAGCTCCTAACAACGGTAAGTAAACCATAAAAGCACGGTAAAAAGCAATGAATTTACGGTTGATTTTCTAAAATGTTTATGAATAATATTAAGTAGGTTTAACAAAAAAACAAAAAAGGACGGGAAAAATGCCTCAACTACCCTATATTCTGTTGCCGACAGCGGACAAACAGTTGCTGGCCATAGATGAAGTTTTGGTCGAGAATTAAGACTTCGCAAAAAAAACGAAAAACAGCTCCGAGGTGGGGCTGTTTTTTTATTAGTTTCTGGTGGTAGAATTGGGTTGATATTAACTGTGAGGTTACATTCTATGTCAAATCTAAATCATGAAACACTAGCTGACGAATTAACGACCACAGAAACAAACAGCATCACTCCGGACCGATATCTATCTAGTCTCAAAAGAATGATAGGGACTCGAAGAATCGCCGCTCTGGCTTGTTTGTCTGCTGCAATTGGTATAGCGTCTTCAGATTCTTCATTGAATCTAAAAACTCCTAGGGAGGGAGTTATGGATTCATCACATAGCCTAAACTGGGCCGGCTATACGGCTCCCAACCCTGGTGCATTCAACTTTATTCAAGAAAGATTTCTGGTAGTCCCAACGCTAGATTGTCCTGCAAGCGGCGATTATGACGCTACTTCATGGGTAGGTATGGGTAGCGGGATCTCCACAGACGTCTTGTATCAGACAGGTATAGGCATGGCCTGTAATGACGGCGTGACGTCATATCGTACATGGTGGGAAGACTATCCAACTGAAGCTGAACAGAGCTTTAGTTCCAGTGGCACTATAAGTTCTGGAGACAAGATACAGGAAATTGTGTCTATAACCCAAAATGGCGTAAAGTTCGAAGTTGACGATTATGGTACCAGCGGGACCTCAATGCAATGGAGTGCGACAAAACAGAAAACAGTTTTGCCCGTACCCCACCCTTCAGCAGCCGAGTGTATAACTGAACGGCCAACTGTGGTTGGAGGTGGTTATGAAGATCTTACCGACTTTGGAACGCTTAATGTTACTTCTGATAAAGGTTGTGACCTAGTAGCTGGAGCAAAAAATCATATAATATCTAGCATAGTTCCCGGCATAAATGGCGCAGGACCGATTGACATGTATAATGCCAATGACGATCCTCTGGCGCTTACATCAGATCCATCAAGCCTAGGAGATTATACAGTCACGTGGAAAGCAGGCAGCTAAGTTTTAGTTAAAGACCGGTGGGCCAGAGGATATTATTTGTAACC
>DASTHV010000078.1:0-2401 GCA_035718045.1 Saccharimonadales bacterium (SeqCode)
TATCTGAACGCCAAGTTCTTTAAAAGCGAATGTGTTTGGAGCCACGGTTCCTTGAGAACTGTTGCTGGACTTTGAGGCATTGTTGTAGGTTGTTGTGACATTGTTCCTGGTGTGATACACGTAGTAACCAGTAAATCCAAGAATAGCTAAAAGTATTAGAACCAGAAGGGTTTCTATTATGGTGAAACCTTTTTGCCCACTTTTCATATTTTTCCTTTGCTTAATCTTAAGGATGAGTATATCAGAATACGCTTAAGCTTTAAGCTATCAGCCAACTGCTATAAGCTATTTACATGGATGCTGTAGCGGAGGCGAGACATTTCACATTTCACATTTCACAATTAACATTTAATTTACATTTACCATTTATCAACCACCGTAAATTGGTAATTGATAATTTATTGAAAATTGTAAATTGTAAATTGAAAATTGGAGCGATTTTATGGACGCCGTAGCTGAAATCAAGTCGCGACTTAATATCGAGGACGTAATCAGCGAATACGTCCAGCTTAAGCGTACCGGTCGTAACTTTAAGGGTACAAGTCCCTGGACAAACGAGAAAACGCCCAGTTTTATCGTTAGCCCGGAAAAGCAGATATGGCATGATTTTTCATCGGGCAAGGGCGGCGATGTGTTCAGTTTTGTGATGGAAATGGAAGGCTTGGACTTTAAGGGAACGCTAGAGCTGCTGGCCCGTAAGGCCGGAGTGGACTTGGATCAATTTAGAAGCCAAAAGCCGGGCGTTAGTTCTCAGATTAAAGAGCGGGCGTTTGAAGCTTTAGAGCTAGCTACTAAGTTTTATCAACGCCAGCTAGGAGCCAATCAGGCGGCTTATGAATATTTAGCTAAAGCGCGGGGGTTCAGTAAACAGACCATGCTGGATTGGCAGCTGGGCTATGCGCCTAACACCGGTTCGGCGTTGACTAATTTTTTAACCAAAAAAGGCTTTACTACCGATGAGATGAAACGAGCCGGGATTATTTTTCAGCGCGCCCGGCACAGTAGCGACATGTTCCGCGGCCGCATTATGATTCCGCTGGCCGATAGCCAGGGCAGGGTTGTAGGCTTTACGGCCCGCCAGCTGGCCGACGAGCCGGGGGCGCCCAAGTACATCAACACGCCCCAAACTATCACCTATGACAAAAGCCGCCAGGTATATGGATTGCACATAGCAAAAGAAGCGATTCGTAAAGAAGGGTTTGTGGTTGTAGTAGAGGGGAATCTGGATGTGATAACCAGCTGGCAAGCTGGCATTAAAAACGTGGTGGCCAGCGCCGGCACGGCCATGACCGAACAGCATCTTAAAATCCTTAAACGTTTTACCGGTGATGTACGTCTTAGTTTTGACGCCGACCGGGCCGGCGTTACTGCCACCGAACGCGTGATCCCGCTGGCCCAAAAAGTTGAGATAAACCTGCAGATTATCAGCATTCCAGCCAAATATGGCGCCAAAGACGCCGACGAGCTTATTAGACAAGACGTTAATTTCTGGACTGCTGCGATTGAATCTGCCCAGGACGCGCCTGATTGGTTGATCGACCGTTATCAAACCGAGGTAGACCTTAGCTCAGCGGCCGGGAAGCGGGCCTTTACGGACGCTTTGCTAACTACTATCCGGCGCCTGCGCGATCCGGTGGAGCAAGAACACTATCTAAAAAGAATCGCCCAGTTGACCGATACCAGCTTGGCGTCCGTTCAGGCCAAACTGCATCAGCAACCGGTTTCCGCCGGGCTGGCCCTAAAAAAGCCTAAGGCCGATTTAAGTAAGATCGATAAGTACCAGGTGGAATATCAGCGCCTGCAAGATCATCTGCTCGGCATGGCGCTTATGCAAGCCAAGCTGCGCGAATTAATTAAAGACTGCAAGCCGGAATTCTTCACCGATGGCTTACAGCGCCAACTATTTGAATTTATGCGCGATAATCCTCAGTTTAAAGGCGATCCAAAGGTGGCCGAGCAATTGCAGCCTATCGGAGATTATGTTAAAATTATAATGTTACAGTTTGAGGAATTATATCAGGAAGTGCCGCTTGAAGACCTTCAAGAACAGGCCAACCAACTCAAACGCCGTCTTATAGACCGGTACGTCAAAATCCAAAAACACACACTAGCGATTGCTATGCAAAATGCGAAAGATGATAATGAGCTTAATTCGCTTATGAAAAAAGTCGACAAGCTCAATGGTTTGATAAAGATTAAGGTGGGAGAGGAATAATTTATGGCAAGACGAAAGCGCGACGCGGACACGGTTGTTAAATCCAGCGGCAAAACTTATGAAAAAGAATTGCAGCAGCTGCTGGAAAAGGGCAAAAAGGACGGTAAGCTCGAACAACGTGAGATTTTTGAACTGATTCCGGATACGCCCGGTAATATTGATGTTCTAGAACAACTGTACGCCGAC
>DASTHV010000079.1:0-3119 GCA_035718045.1 Saccharimonadales bacterium (SeqCode)
GCAGCAAAATCGACCTGTTTATGCAGTGTCCGCGCTGTTTCTGGCTGGACGCCCGACTAAAAATCAAGCGGCCATCCAGTCCGCCGTTTAAAATCAACAGCGCGATTGATGAGCTATTTAAAAAAGAGTTTGATGTCCACCGTAAAGATCAAACCGTTCATCCGCTTTGTGAAAACTACGGTCTGAAACTAGTGCCTTTCAAGCACGAGAAAATGGACGAGTGGCGTGACGCCTTGCGGCGCGGGGTACAATTCTTACACGAACCCACCAATCTATTGATAACCGGTGGTATAGACGATATTTGGGTCGATTTGGATACCGATGAGCTGGTAGTGGTTGATTACAAGGCTACGGCTAAAAATGGCCAAGTCAGTTTGGACGCTGACTGGCAAATTAGCTATAAACGTCAAATCGAGGTTTATCAGTGGTTGCTGCGGGCCAACGGCTTTAAAGTCAAAGACACCGGCTACTTTGTTTACACTAACGCCCGTCTGGATGCCGACGGTTTTAAGGACACATTGGCGTTTGAAACCAAGATTATTGAATACCGAGGCAAGGATCGCTGGATAGAGCCGACCATTGAAAAGATGAAAGACTGCCTGGAAGGCGACATGCCCCGAGTCGGCACGGCGGCTATGGGCGGCCCGTGTGAATTCTGCACCTACGCCAGAGCCCGCACTCAGCTGACGCTGGACGCTGTCGGTCAGAAGAAATAGAATGTAGTCATGTTAGATATCCGCTTTATCCGCGAAAACCCGAATTTGGTCGAGGAAAAATCCGCGCAAAAGGGCTACAAAGTAGATATAAAACATCTGTTGGATATTGATGAAAAACGCCGCGAACTGTTGGCCGAAATCGAATCAATCCGAGCCAGGCGTAATGATTTGGCAACGCGGACCAAAGGCGGTAAACCCACCGAACAAGAAATCATAGAGGGCAAGGCCTTGCGTGACAAGCTAAGCCAACTTGAAAGAGAGATGGACCCGCTGCAGCTAGATTTTGATAGTCATCTTAAAGCTGTGCCCAATATGCCGGCGGATGATGTGCCGGTTGGCGGCAGCGAGGCTGACAACGTAGTCTCTAAAGAGTGGGGCGAAAAGCCGCAATTCGACTTTGAGCCAAAGACTCATTGGGAGATCGCTGAAAGCCGGAATCTGATTGATAAGCAGCGAGCCGCCAAAGTGGCCGGCAGCCGCTTCGCCTACATTTTCGGCGACCTGGTCAAACTGCAATTCGCGCTTATCCAATTTGCCTTGGACATTTTAACCAACGAGGAAACACTTAAAAAAATCATTCAGGATTTTGAGCTCGAGAATGTTTCGCCTAAGCCTTTCATGCCAACCTTGCCACCAGCTATGGCTAAAACCTCGGTTTACGAGGCCACCGGCCGCCTGAATAAAGAAGAGCAGACGTATAAATTAGAGGATGATGATCTATGGCTCAACGCCAGCGCCGAACACACCTTGGCGCCGATGTTTATGGGCGAGGTCTTAAACGCAAACGATTTGCCCGGGCGCTACGTTGGCTATACTACGGCCTTTAGGCGAGAAGCCGGGACTTACGGCAAAGACACTGAAGGAATTCTGCGGCTTCACCAGTTTGACAAGCTGGAAATGGAAAGTTTCAGCCTGCCTGAAGATGGGATGAATGAGCATCTTTTTATGATCGCCATCCAGGAATATTTTATGCGGCAGCTAGGAATCCCATACCATGTGTTAAACAAGTGTACGGCGGATATCGGATTTCCAAACGCCCGCGGCGTTGACATCGAGGCTTGGATGCCCGGTCAGAACACCTACCGCGAGACCCATACTGCTGACTTTATCAGCGATTTTCAAGCCGAGGGCACCAAGACTCGTGTAAAGACTGATAATGGTACAGTCTTTGTTCATAACAACGACGCCACTGTTTTTGCCGCCGGCCGGACCTTAATCGCTATCATTGAGAATTATCAGACCAAAGACGGCAAAATCGATATTCCCAAAGTTTTGCAGCCCTACATGCGCGGCCAAACCAGCATCTAAGCTTCACATTTTCGTGGAGTTTAAAGTGTTTTTGCGCTAGAATATACAAGAAGTTTTCAACCTTTGGAGGATTTTATTTGTCCGCGATTATAAGTACTAAAATTTTAAAACGAGTTTTGGGCGACCCACAGGCGGGAACTATTAAGCGACTGCGCAAACGTGCCAAAGAGATTAACGCTCTAAGTGATAAATACAAGAAACTGTCTGACGCCCAGTTAAAAGCCAAGACCACAGAGTTTAAGCAGCGCCTGGAAAAAGGCGCCAAACTGGATGAGCTGTTGCCCGAAGCTTTCGCCACGGTCCGCGAAGCGGCAACTCGGACTCTTGGTCAGAGGCACTACGACGTCCAGCTGATCGGCGGCATGGTGCTGCACGAAGGCAAAGCCGCCGAGATGAAAACCGGCGAGGGAAAGACTCTGGTGGCCACGCTACCGCTTTATCTGAACGCTCTGGAAGGCAAGGGCGCCCACCTTGTAACTGTCAACGATTACCTGGTGCGCCGCGACGCCGGCTGGATGGGACAAATTTATGACTTTCTGGGTTTAACGGTTGGCGTAGTTATTCCCGATGAGTCATTTATATACGATCGGGAATACACTGATGCCAGCCATTCCGACCAGCGGCTGCATCATCTTAAGCCCGGCTCACGGCAGGAAGCCTACAGCGCCGATATAACTTATGGTACCAACAACGAATTCGGCTTTGATTATCTGCGCGATAATATGAAGTACCGTATCGAAAATATGGTGCAGCGCCCGTTTAACTTTGCGATCGTCGACGAAGTGGACTCGATCCTGATCGACGAGGCCCGGACCCCGCTGATCATTTCCGGCCCGACCGACGACAAGTCGGAGCTCTACATGGGCGTCGACGTGATCGTGAAGCAGTTCGTCGAGACCGACTATGAGAAGGACGAGAAGCAGAAGAGCATTGTCCTCACCGAAGAAGGGACCGAAAAGGCCGAGCGCCTGCTGGAGGAAGCAGGGCTGATCGAAGGCCAGAACCTGTACGACATCGCCAACACGCAGGTGGTCCACCACCTCAACCAGGCGCTCAAGGCGAACACTATGTTCCGCCGCGACATCGATTACATCG
>DASTHV010000080.1:0-27787 GCA_035718045.1 Saccharimonadales bacterium (SeqCode)
ATTTAAGGATTTTGGCATCCGCCTCCGTTTCTACCCGGGATATGGCTGTCCTGCCCAAGGCAAAAAAATCTTCGAGCTGTGGCTGCTGAGGTAGAACTTCGTCGACAGTGGGCGTAACCTGCAGGGTTTCTCGCCATGTTCCTGGCATGTGGGCCACACCATCATTACCTATTTTCATGGGGAAGCCGGATGGAGCGCAGTAACCGCAAGATAAGTTGCAAGCCTCGTCCAAGATCCTTTGGTCGTGGAAGATAAACCCAACGCGTTCATCATCTGTCGCGTCATGCGGCGTTGGCTGGACGCCGGGAGTGTTATCTAGTTTCTCTACCATCTTCTATACCAACTACTATCTTCCTCGTCTTCAAAGACATCAAGTTAGAATATACAGTCTCATAATTTAGTCCGGACGTCAATACTATCTCCCCGAGCGAGGTGGCCGCTGCGCAGCAGCCTAAGATAGCCGACTCCTCCCTGGTTAAATCGAATGTTTCGATTACCTCGCTATCCTCGTCCGCCACATATACTCTTCCATCGAGTACTACCGAATTTGGAGAGATGAAAAAGGTCGCGGGCCGTCGTGCGGGCTCCCGGCGGCGCTTAATGATGTCTTTATAAAGTTTGACATAAGTTTTAATAATCGAATCTATATGATATTTGTTTTCTAGGATCGCCTTGGAATCGCCTATCATATCAGTCATGTCAGAGTCATCAAGTAGGCTCCTTATAGCTTTAGTCACTTCGGTAGCCTCTGGTGAACAGACCCTAATCACTGTAAGCTCCTCGGAAAAGCTCAACTGATTTCCGAATGGAAATGCTAACACCGGAGTGCCGCATGCGATCGATTGCAGGCATACTTGAGAGAACGACTCCGGGAGCCTGGATAATGACAAAGTTATGTCGGCGGCTGAATAAAGGTATTTAAGATTATCCACCTCTTGCCAGCCGATGTGCCGTACGTTTGGATGTTGCAGAGGGGTATCGGCGTCAGAAGCCGTCAGCACCAGAAGGTCTGGATGATCTCCGGCTAGTGACTCACAGATATGCTCAATTAGATCGTCGCCCTTGCCCACGCCGGCCCTTCCGGGAAAGAATAATATTGGTCCCACGTCTTCGCCCGGGATCAGGCCTTGTCTTTTAAGTTCTGAAACAGCCTCCTCTTTAGGTATCTCATAAAATAAAGCGGGGTCGATGCCACGGGGAATCGTATAGATTTCGGAGGTTGATCCTGTAAGAGAAGCGTAGTTAAGGTAGGTCGTCGTAGCAAAGTCCGAAGGACTGACTATCGCATCCCAGTCGCCAGCCAGTGTTTTGTCAAGGTGGCTACCCTTGTCCGCGGTCGCTAGAATTACATCATGCATATTGTAGACAAGAGCGGCCTTTCGTCGTTCGGGTAATATGCGCGGAAAGGTAAACGAGCAGGTATGGACGCTTAAAACATCCGCGTCGGCAGCCGCTTCGATAATGCGGGACAGCGTGTTGTGCTGATCAAGTTTTTCAAAGTTGACCCCGTCTTGATCCGTAAATCTATCACGGCTGTCGTTAATGCTGCGGCTCATAACCGTCACTTCATCTACGGACTCTGTGCTAACTAGGCCCTTGGCGAGGGTCATGATAGTCCGGGCTTTTCCGCCATACTGAAGCGGATAGATTTCTGGTTCGTCATCGATGAAGCTAACTTTCATTCATCCTCCAATACCTTTGAGCGCATTCCGCTCCAACATCCTTATCCTCTGCTTTGGCCTCCAGGGCTACGGCTCGAAAATCTTCCCTCATTATGGCTAGCATCTGGTCCCGGTTTATGTCATCGAATTGAGAGCGATAAATTATTGCCATATCGGCCATAATATTCAAATAATCATCGACGGCGACATATTCGCTGCTAAGCGCGTAACTTCCTGCTACCTGCCCTATCCGGCGTCTATATGCGTTCTTATTTCTTGAATAAGGGTAATCTTCGTAAAAGACAAGGCTGACCTGGTCTCCCAAAGCGCGTTTAGCAAAGATCGCCGCATCAAAGGTAACCAAATGGTCGATATGTCCTTGAACTGCGAGAGGGCTCAGAATGGTGTCGGCGCCGAATTCAAGGCTAGTATTAGCTATGAATTCACCTATTTCACGAGCTAAAGCGTCGTCGTGGTGCGTTTGCCCAAAGATTTCTTCATATCCTCTTTTGCTGGCAAGCGGTAGCTTCATTGATACGAATTCCTGGCCTAAAAACTCCTCTACTGCCAGATTCGACTCTAAAAGCCGCAGTTCTTCAAACTTGTCCTCGGCAATCGTGATTTTATCTCGCCATGGAAATCTGTCGATTGCCGTTTTTGAAAATATATTTATAATTTTCCCAACACCGCCGGCGGCGATCGACGTCATCAGACGTCCGGAAGCCGAAAGGGCTAAGTCGTCTGGGTGCGGCTCCAGGACGACTGTTTTATGCCCGTCTACCACCAAGTTTTCAAGTTGAGCGAGCTTTGGCCCCCGAACAAAAATGCCTTCAGATAAAAGAAGCCTTTCCCCAACTGGCGAATCTAAATCCAGACCGTCGATATCAAGGTATTTATACTGGCCAAGGTAGTCGATAGACCGCTCGGCTTGAGTGAAGTACGGCAGGGTTAGTGTATCTTTCATCAGGATATATCCTTGGCTAACGTCTGATATTTTTTTGCCCAAAGTCGCATATCATATCGTTTAAGCCATGACTGGCTTACATGACTTCTTTTTTGTATATCGCCCCGCAGAAGTTTTAGGAGGGCTCGTGAAAATGATTCGGCAGTTTCATCAAAGAAATGTGCGTTAGCGTTGTCGGCACCAATTTCTCTGTAGGTGGGAAGGCTGTTTAAAATGGTAGGGATACCCAACGATAATGATTCTAAGGCGGCGTATCCAAAGCTTTCTGATTTGCTAGGAAGAGCTACGATGTCAGCAAGATAGTAGGCTTCTGCCATAGTCCGAAATGTCATAAACCTCGCTTTAAAACCGTTATTTGCGGCGATACTCTCCAGGCTTATGTAGTTATCTCGATAGTGTGTATCAGCTCCTGAAGCGATGATCTGTATACGCTCCCTTTCCCGCTTAGGTAATAGTGCGACTCCCTCAAAAACAATCTGAGGCCTTTTCTGAACCGGTTCAAGGCGGCTAGGCAACAATATTGTTACCGCAGCTTCTTGGGCAGCGCTCTTCGTATGCTTGCGGACGGCAATTTTAGCTAGCCGGGACAGCTCGATCGCATGCGGTATAACCCGTACGTTTTGGTTTAAGGCTTTCGAGAAGTAGCTTCCGTAATGTTCCGACGGAGTGGTAAAAACAGTTTTATTTAATGAACCAGCGCGGACCTTATGTACTACTTGCTCAAGTCGGCTGTCACCCCAGTCAAGAGCGTATTCAAAAGGATTCGTGTGAATAGTAAAGATCCTCGGCTTATTCGGCCAAGCGTTTATAAATAGTAGTGAATTAATTTGAATTACGTCAAACTCGCTAATGTCAACGGCGTTCTCTAACCGACGAGCCCACATTTCATAAAAATCCTCATTTTTCGAACCGTAAGCTAATCTTCTTAGAGCGTACTCGTCAGCAGCTTTGCCTTGGCCCAGGATGTCTAAGCTTATGTATTTAACCGAATTTATAGTTCGACTTTTTCCAGAAAGCATGAAAACTTCCACCGTTTCACCAATATCATGAAGTATGGAAGCGAGGTCGATTATGAATCTTTCAGTTCCGCCAATAGATTCTTCTGAGATAGCCCATGGACTGACAATAGCTACTTTCATCTAAAAGCCCTTTGCTTTCGGATAAAGCGCACTGGTCAAATAGTCGATCTCACCAGCACTCGGAAGCCTTTCGTCCAGTATCGTATACCTGTCAGTGCGTGGATGAAGACCCGCTAATGTCTGTTTTACTTTTCCAAGTAGTTCATCTTTGTTGGGTATATCGCTCATGATCCCTAACCTCAACAGTACGTCATCCATCTGGGATGATTCGTTTTTTTGCAGCCTCGACATAATTTTTATGCCAATGGCGATACTTATCCCATGCGGTATGTCGACCAAGGATTCGAGCTCCTTCGCGAAGATGTGCTCCGAGCCACTTTCCGGTCTGCCGCTCCCGTATAGATTGGTTATACGACCGGATTCACCTATGAGATGAAATAAGGCATTCAGGTCCAGGGTGCTTTCGGTATCCGAATTCATCACAAGCTCAAAGCCTCTACCTAGGAGGTCTTGGGCTTTCTTATATATCTTGCGGTCGATTTTTTCTTTGCCCGACTTGTCGGCTAATCGCCAGTCACAAAGCGCTGTGTGTATAGAAAGGACATCACATAAGCCATAGAGATTTTTTGCTCCCGCCTTAGCAATAAGGCTAAAGTCTAGAATAATTTCATCTGGCATCCGGGCGTCGATGCTAATCTTGTGACCGTCTTTCACTAATGCGGATTTATCTGTAGCGAAGGTGTTGGTAGTTAGCATTGCCGGTATGCATATGAACTTGCAGCCCTTCTTTTTAGAGATGTATTTAGCTATATCTATCGCCGTTCCGCCTCCAAACCCCACAACTTCTTTCGGCCGCCACATATCGCAAAGTTCATCGATCTTGGCGGAATCCTTCCCCATGAAATGAGTACTTGCGAAGATGGCTTTACTGGACGCTGAACCTACAAGCTTCATTGACGTCGGAGAATACACTACTAGCGCACGGTTGGTAAGGTTATCCAGATACTCCCTTGCGTTCGCTTCTTTGGCGATCTTTATGTAATCATTCATCCGATGAGTCTCATGATCTTTTCAATGCTTTCTCTGTCAAATCCGTAAATGACATCATCGGCTCTATCCAGGCTCTGATCACCATTGAAGCCATTGCGGAGGCCAAGGCAATAAAATCCTGCGGATTTGGCTGAATCTATGCCATTACTCGAATCCTCAATGGCCAAAAGATCGGCAGGATTTTCATTAAGCAGCTTGGCCGCTCTTAGGTACACATCTGGCGAAGGCTTGCCATTAATCACGGATTCATCGTCAACCGTTACTATTACCTCGATCTTTGCAGGTAGTTCGCTGCTTTGAAGCGCTGCTTCGATCCATGAGCGCTTAGAAGATGAAGCAATGGCCATTTTGGCTTTATTCATGGTTAATTCACGGAGTAATAAAGCCACATTTTTAAGCGGCTTAGCCTTATTGGAGTAGAGTTCCAGGGCCATTGTATTGTAGTCGGCGAAGTATTCATCCCTGCCCACATTAAGCCCTTTAAGCTTGAGGTAATCGTAGGCCTCAGATAAAGAGCAGCCAACAATGTTCTTATAATCCCGAACGTCCCATGCCGGTACTCGAGCTAGCAAGTAATCGTTTTCAACTTCAAGCCAATGTTTCTCGCTATCATATAGAACACCATCAAAGTCAAAAACGATGCCGGAGTGCATAGTTCAGGATAAGCAACCCATAATTTCGATATTATAGTATATAATTAGCAATTACGCAATATCCTAACAGCCTTGTCTCAGGTAAAGCCTAGAGAAGAGGTGCGAATTTAGGTCCCGCGGGCGATTAATGATCAAAGGCTCGTGCGGCCTGAAGATATTCGTCGTCTTCCATGGGAGCTTCCCGATGAAGCACGACAACAGAAGTGTCTTGGGTAAGTTCACATAGGGTGGCAACTTTTCCTAGAGCGGATTCTCTGGGACAAACCTGTAAAAAATAAGTTTCCGCGCCAGTTGAAACGGACCTAGTTTCCACTAGTCCAGGACAATTTTCATCTCCCCCTATGGGAGTGGATAAGTTACTAAAACACGCTTTACACGACTCTCTCGTCGCCATTATATCCTCCAACTTCTTCTATAGTGTATATTGTAAAAGCAAATCTTCTTATGTTCAAGGTGGAAGAGAGTAATTCTTATCCGGTAAACTACCAAGGCTTTTTGGCGATTTATAGAAGAAAAATCATACTAAGAATATTGTGCAGTTAATATCAAAAAGTTGGCTGAGTATCTGCTACGAGGTTAGAACTATAATACTCCGAGGGGATGTAGGCTTTCAGCCATCGTTGGCACAAAGTCCTCCGTATGATTATTAACCATCATAGTTAATTCAGCTATAGTGATCCATTTGAAGTTCTCAACCTCATCTTCTTGAATTTTGATTTTGACTTTATCTTTATCTACATTTGCAAAGTACCACTGGACGAAAAACCTGTGCTTGCCTTCGTCAATAAATTCTTTCGGGCCCTTCGCTAGATCAAGACCAGTTAGGCCAATCTCCTCTTCAATTTCGTGAACGATGTTATCGTCATAAGTTTCGCCTTCTTCAATAGTTCCAGAAGCGGCAGCCATCCATTTGCCGGGGTCATTACGCTTTGTCCACTTGCGTTGTGTGAGTAAACAGCTGCTTCCATTAATATCAGTTAGCCAGAGGGCCGACACGCGATAAATGTCTTCATATTGGAGGTCAGAATAGCTCTTTAGACCAATAGGTTTGTCTTTTTCATCAACAGTAATAACTTTGTTCATATAACTAATTGTAAATAACAAAACGCTTATGCTTGGCTGGGGAGGAGGGATTCGAACCCCCGAATGCCAGGACCAAAACCTGGTGCCTTACCACTTGGCCACTCCCCATCGTCGGAGCACACGCCTGAGTCTCGTTTTGTTTGACGACAAAAGCTTCGACCTTAGGCTATGCCCCTCCTCCCAAAATTGCTTATCCTCAAGCAGTTTTGTTTAGTTTTAGACTAACAGACCCGCTTCTCTGTCCAGCCCTGCCTATTTTAACAAAAAATACAACTCCTTGTACGGAAAGAATAGCCTAAACTCGTATATAATTATTGTTAAGATATGCCAAAAAAAGAGCCACCCGGGCCTGATGATTTTATAGTGCCATTAAATATGAATGGCCTAGAGGGGCGGATGCTTAAACTGCCCGCCAAGCAAAAAAACAAGTCGGAGATTTTATTTATTTATGGTCAACATTCAAGTTTGGAGCGCTGGTGGGGGTTAGGCCAGGTATTTAACCAATACGGCGCCGTGACCATGCCGGACCTGCCGGGTTTTGGCGGGATGACCAGTCTGTATAAAATCGGCAAGGATGCCAGCGTCGATAACCTGGCTGATTATTTGGCGGCCTTTTTTAAGCTAAAGTATCGTCGAAAAAGAGTCACGATTGCGGGCATGAGCCTAGGTTTCGTTGTGGTAACTCGGATGCTGCAAAAGTACCCGGAATTAACTAAAAACATCGATGGTTTAATAGCTATTGTTGGATTTGCTCACCACGATGACTTTATTTTTTCGCGCGGCCGGGCACGCTTTTATCGAATGGTTTCAGCTTTTTTCGCCCGCAAGTGGCCGGCGGCCTTTTTCCAGGGCATCTTCTTGCAACCATTTTATCTAAGGCGGGCCTATAAACACTCCCGCTTCGCTAAAGAAAAATTGTCTAAACTGTCCGGGGATGAATTTAAGCGGACGATGGATATGGAGATACAACTTTGGCGGATTAATGATCTTAGGACCCAAATGAAAACTAACAATGAGATGTTTAAGCTCGATAACACCAAAATTCTTATCGACTTGCCGGTGTGGCACGTAGCATCAAAAAAAGATCGTTATTTTAACAATGCGCGGGCCGAGGAACACCTGAGGCAGATATTCAAAGACTACCAAATCATGTATACAAAAGATCCCAACCACGCTCCCACTATCATAGCCGACGTAAAAGCGGCCGCACCGTTCGTACCACCCGAACTCCGGCGCCTTTTGAGGAAAAAGCGCCGCTAATTGGTATACTGATAGATAATGAAAATAGGTTTAGTTTGCCCCTACAATATGCTGAATCGGCCAGGGGGCGTGCCACAGGTTGTAATGCATCTGTATAGCGGCCTTAAGAAAAAAGGCCACGATGTTCGGATAATTACCCAGCGTCCCTCCAGTTATAAGGGCGAAACGCCAAAGGATTATATTTTGTTTGGTACGACCCGGACATTTAAGGGTGGTTTTGGTACCGAGGGTAATTTTGGGATGCCGGCCGACAGCGATGAAATTGCCCGCATACTCGAGCGGGAAAAATTTGACGTTATAAATTTTCATGAACCTTGGATGCCGATGCTGGCCTGGCAGATGGTCAAACATTCCCAGGCGGCCCACGTCGGCACATTCCATGCCAACTTAATTGATACTGCCGCCGGCAAGTCGTGGACCAGCAGTATATTTACACCATACGGGCGGCCTTTGCTACGAAAAATGAATTTATTTACGGCTACATCACCGGCTTCATCCGGCATGCTTATCAACCGCGCTAATATGAAGTCGCCATATGAACGCCATCTAATCGAAAACCTCAAGATTATTCCCTGCGGCGTGGAGTTGGCCGAGTATAAACCAGTCAAAAAGCGGAAACCGCTGAGCGGCCCTGGTACCAAGACAATAGTTTATATTGGCAGGCTGGAAAAACGTAAGGGTGTTGACTGGCTGATCGCCGCTTTCGCGGAGTTGGTTAAAGACATGCCGGAAGCTCACCTGATTATCGCTGGATCCGGCGTGCGGGCCAACCGCTTAAAACAGACAGTTAAGAATGAAAAGATTAAAAATATCAAGTTCCTTGGATATGTTACCGACGATAAGAAAAAGGAACTGCTAAGAAACGCTGAGCTGGCCTGCTTCCCTTCTCCGTACGGCGAAGGCCAAGGAATCGTACTTCTGGAAGCTATGGCCATGGGAACGCCTTTAGTTGTAGGCAATAATATGGGCTACGCCAGCGTAATGAAAGGCCGAGGGCGGATTGGATTGGTTGATCCGGAGTCAACCAGGGACTTTACTAACCGTCTGGCGGCCTTTTTGACTGATAACGAGCTTCGTAAACTGATGATTTCATGGGCTTTAAACGAGGTAAAGCAGTATGACTATCCAAAAATCGTCAACAAATACGAAGCCGCCTATAAGGAAGCCTACGATTTAAAAAATAAACCTACCGTGGTACACCCTGAGAAAGATGGCAAAAAACAACGAAAACTTATCGGTCGCCTTCTTATTCGACGACACGCTTGATAGCAATGATGCTGTTGCTCAATACGTTAGGGCACTCGGCGCTTGGCTTAGTGACCAGGGCCACAATGTTCGTTACTTGGTCGGCGAGACCAAACTAAAAACTTGGTCTGGTGGTAAAATCTACAGTTTATCGAAGAATCAAAAAGTTTATTTTAACGGCAATAAGTTGTCGATGCCGTTACCGACGCCCAGTAGCCGAATTCAATCGGCTCTTGCCAGTGGAGATTTGGATATCTTGCATGTCATGATGCCATATTCGCCCTTTCTGGCCCATAAGGCTATAAAATTAACCACAGCCGATGTCGTCATAGTAGGCACTTTTCATATTTTTCCGGCTGGCTGGCTAGCAGTCGCTGGCTCGAAAGTTCTGCGCTGGTGGTGCCGGCAAAGTCTTCAAAAGTTCAGTCAAGTAGTCAGTGTCAGCGCGGCCGCCGCCAGCTTCGCCGAATCCACCTTCAAGTTAGATACTAAAATCATTCCCAATCCGGTTGACATTTCCAGATTCAAGTCCGGTTCGATTCCAAAACCCAAATGTCATATTGTCTTTTTGGGACGGTTGGTAAAACGAAAGGGCTGTATTTTATTAGTGAAAGCTTTTGCCGAGCTGTTAAAGAATCAGCCAGAGGCCAAGCTAACTATTGCCGGCGATGGTCCGCAAAAAGCCAAACTCATGAGATTAGTCAACCGGCTTGGAATCAGTCGGCAGGTAGATTTTCTGGGTCATATTGACGAGCGGATCAAGCCAGAAATCTTAGCCAGCGCCGATATCGCCTGTTTCCCATCGCTATACGGAGAAAGCTTTGGCATGGTATTAATCGAAGCTATGGCGGCTAACTGCGGAGTTGTTTTAGCTGGCGACAATCCTGGTTACAGGACAGTCCTAGCAGACCAGCCCGATCTTTTAGTAGACGTAAAAAACCAGCAGTTGTTCGCCAGTCGTCTAGAAGAGCTTCTGACGGATAAAATCAAGGCCAAAAGGCTCCATGAATGGCAGCAGATCCATGTTCGACAATATGATATCAACGTAGTCGGATGTCAGATACTGGATGTTTATTATCAGGCGATTGCTAAAGCTGCCAAAAACAGCCATAATTGAAAACCATGGACCCGAGACAAAAAGTCACTTTCACGATTACCAACCGAACGATTCTGCGGACGATTTTGTGGATATTGGCGACTATAATTCTATATAAGTTCATTGGACATATTTCCCACGGTTTAACGCTTATATTCATTTCTTTCTTCCTAGCTCTGGCCTTAAATCCGGTGGTCGGTACCATGGGTCGGCGGCTAAGGATAAAAGGCCGGGCGTCTGCCACAGCCGCCGCCTATTTGCTGGTCTTAGCCATCCTAGCGGTATTTTTAGCCTTAGTTGTCCCGCCGCTGGTTCGCCAAACCAGAACCTTTATCAGTAATGTGCCCAATACTGTCCAAGATTTTCAAAATCAGAATTCCCGGCTGGCACAGAGCGCTAAACGCTATCATCTAGATGAAAAAATCACCCAAAGTGCTAAGGATTTTGCCTCGCACTACAGCAATTTCGGCGGAACCCTACTTAATACCGGAAAGCGATTAATCGAAGCCATTGCTTCTTTGTTCGCGGTCTTAGTGATGACTTTTATGATGTTGGTCGAAGGACCTCGCTGGCTGGATAAGTTCTGGGCGGTGGTGCCTGCTAAAAAAAGAGCCCATCATCAACGAATCGCTCAGCGGATGTATAAAGGAGTCAGTGGTTTTGTCAACGGTCAGGTTATCCTGGCAGTGGTAGCGGGCGTCTTTGCCTTTATAGCGCTTGAAGTGTTCAGCCGCATAACTAACGTGTCGGTTAACGCGGTGGCTTTGGCGGGAATCGTATCGGTGTTTGGGCTGATCCCTCTGTTCGGTAATCCGTTAGCGGCTATTGTTGTCATCCTTACCTGCTTAATAAACTCCGTCAGCCTGGGGCTAATTATGCTGATTTACTTCGTAGTTTATTTCTTTATCGAAAATCATACCTTTCAGCCATATATTCAATCCAGGCTTAATGAACTGACGCCGTTGACGGTTTTTGTCGCCGCGGTTTTAGGTATCGGCTTTGGCGGTCTACTGGGCGCGATTATCGCTATTCCGGCGGCCAGCGCCGTTAAAATTTTGGTTGAAGACTATTTTGAAAGTCACGGCCAAACCGCCGAGCCCGTGAACACCGGCGCCACCGAGCATGATAAGTTAGTCTCCGGGCTGAAACCTAAGCCCGCATCCAAATAGAACCTTCTGGAGTGTCTTTGATTTCGATACCCAGGGTCTTTAATTGCTCGCGCAGCTGATCGGATTGGTCCCAGTCACCGGATTGGCGGGCTGTCTCACGCTGCTTGATTAGCTTTTTTTGGTCATCGGAAATATCTGCCCGCTCGCCCAGCTTCAAACCAAGGATTCGATCCAGCTCATTCAGAAGCTCAGAATTCGGAGCACCCTTATCTATTGCTTTACTTAAGTGAGCCAGTCCCTGGGCGGAATTTAAGTCGTCGTCCAAAGCAGCTAGTACGCTCTTTATTAACTGTTCCGCTTCCGACTGCCCGATCACCTCGGCCGCACCAGGCTGATGGACAAGGTCGGCCCAGGCCTGCAATTGTTTAAGGAAGGTTTGAACGGCTCCCAGCGATTCCCACGTAAAATTCATTTGACTACGATAGTGCGCCTGCAAAAAAAGCAGACGCAGGGCTAATGGATCATAACCCCTACTCTTGATGTCCGCTAAAGTATAAAAGTTGGCGGCACTTTTAGCCATCCTCTGGTTATCAATCAGCAGGTATTCATTGTGCAGCCAATAGTTAGCCAGCCGATGGCCAAAAGCGGCTTCCGTCTGGGCAATTTCATTAGTGTGGTGGGTGCCGATTAGGTCGACCGCGCCGGTATGGATATCTATCGGGTCGCCCAAAGTAGCATGAATAATCGCTGAACACTCCAGATGCCAGCCAGGAAAACCCTCGCCCCATGGAGTCGACCATTTCATGCTATGTCCAGCAAAGTGGCCGACGGTGAAAAACCAGACAGCAAAATCCTGGGGGTGATGTTTCTGGGAATCGGTGATAACTTCCGGTCGCGCGCCCACTTCTTTATCGGCCAGTCTCTGACCAGCCAATTTGCCGTAATCGATCAGTTTAGTCGTATCAAAATAAATAGCTTGGTCCGTTTGATAGGCGAAACCTTTTTGCAGCAAGATTTTGATAATTTCAATCTGTTGACTAATAAAGCTTGTGGCTCTGGCGTAGGTATCAAGTGATCCCTTGTAGCCGTTTGGCGGTAAAATGTTCAGCTCGGATATATCACGTTTAAAGGCGTCAGTATAAAATTCGGCGACCTGACTGACGGATTTCCTTTCGACCGCCGCGCCTTTTTCTAATTTGTCCTGTCCGTCATCGGAATCGCCTGTCAGATGTCCGACGTCCGTAATATTCATAACGTGCTTTACGCTGTAGCCGCTGGCTTCTAACGCCCTTCGTAGCGTGTCATTAAAGACAGCATTCCGTAAATTGCCGACATGGTAATAGCTGTAAACGGTTGGACCGCAGGTGTATAACTTTAGGCAGTCCTTTTCTATCGGCTGGAATTCTTCGACTTGTCTAGTAAGGGTGTTATACAGCCTCATGAGCCCTATCCTTGCCAAATTCATCTAGCAGTTCTGTGGCGACTTTCAGGCACTCGGCTTTAATTTCTTCGTAGCTTCGGCCGTTCTGAATCTTAAAACCGGCAGCGTACGGGTGTCCGCCGCCCCCAAAGTGCTCAGCTAGCTTGTTGCCGATGCCGCGTCCGTAGTTACAGCGTATTTTAGCTGTGACTTTACCGTCCACGTAAATCTTAAAGGCGATCGCCGCCTCGACTTTTTTAGCCAGACGCATGTCGTCAAGCACCAGCATTGATGGATTATAGAGCGGGCTAAATTTATCAATCTCGTCTTGTGGGATCGTTATGCTGGCAATTCGGCCTTGGCTATGAAACTCTACCCTCTGCAATAACCGGCCTTTATAGTGCACCAGTTCGGGCTCGCGACGCATATTGTCGCGCCGGGCGTTTTCTAATTGGGCGAGTTCTACGCCGCCCTCTACTAGTTCGCCGATGATATGGATCGAGCGGGCGGTAGTGGCTTCTGAGGTCAAGCCCAAGCTATCACTTAAGATCGCCATGGCTGTTAGTTCTTTAGCTCGCTGATTAAGGGGCCAATCGAGTTGGTTGGCAAGTTCATAAATTACCTCACCGGTGGCCACGGCCGGATGGTTACAGATAATTTTAGCGAAACTGATTGTCGGTTTAGTGGCGTGATGATCTATAACGATACTTGGTTTGGCTGCCAACCAGGCCTTAGTGCCGGATTTACTTAGCTGTTCAAGCAGAGTGTCACTGCTTGTGTCAACGATAATACTGAGGTCGAATTTAGTAGGCAGCTCGATTGATACTCGGTCGGACCCAGGCAGGTAGCTTAAATAGGACGGTAAATCAACGCCGCAATAGAGATAGGGTTTTTTACCCAGTTCGGCTAAAATCTCTTCTAAGACTAACGAGCTTGCGAGGCTGTCGGTGTCAGGATTATCCGCCTGGACGATCACAATATCTTCAGCCCGTTCAATAGCTTCACGAATTTGGGTCGCTTGTTCGTATTCGGTCATTTGACCCTTATTGTAACACCTATGGCGTCTAAATTGACTGTCGACCTTCTAGGGCGCGTGTCAGCGTAATTTGATCGGCATATTCTAAATCTACCCCCACTGGCAATCCGCGGGCTAAGCGCGTTACTTTGACCGGCCGCTTTCCAATCATCTGCATAATCAAAAGTGCGGTGCTTTCGCCTTCTACGCTGGCGTTGGTAGCCAAAACTAATTCCTTTACCTTATCGGTGTCTAGTCTGGCGATTAGTTCGGCTATATGCAGTTGGTCTGGAGCGATATTATCAATAGGTGACACCAGACCTCCCAACACGTGATACGTCCCCTTGAAACTATTGGTCTTTTCTAGTGCGACTATATCAAAGGGGTCGGCGACAACTGCCACGAGCTGCTTATCGCGTTTCGGATCAGTATATAAGGGACTCAGTTTTTGGCCGACTTCAATTAAAGCAAAGGTCTTGGGGCAATAAGCGATTTTGGAGTGAAGCGAACGAAGCGAATCCGCCAGCTGTTCAGACTTGCGGCTGTCGGCGCGCAGTAAGTAATAGGCGTAACGCTCGGCGGTGCGGGGGCCGACGCCTGGTAATTGCCGGAGGTCATCAATTACTTCCTGTAACGGCTCGGGGATGACTGAATCCATACGGAACGGGCTACATACCCAGATTGCCGAGCGAGCCCATTAACGGCTGCATTTTTTCGGCGGCTAACTTTTGACTTTGATTTATCGCTTCTTTTACAGCTTCTTCCAGCCAGCTTTCCAGCTGTCCAATATCTTCTAAATCCACGTATTCGGGATCGATATGGATACTTTTAATCTTCTGTTCGCCGCTTATTTCAACCGTAACGGCACCCTCGCCGGCTTCAACCGCGATGATTTCATTTTGCAGCTCTTTTTGCAGTTTACGGGCCTGCATCATGAGTTTGGCTTGGTCCATTCTGCTCATAGTACCTCCTCTAGTGTTCCCTGTTATTTTAGCACGTAAGCGTTACGGGTCCCTATGGTCTGCGGCCAAGCGGTGACGCTATAGCGCAGGCCGTAGATGGTCTGGATAGCTAAAACCACACCGATGAGTAAAATAGCAACGGTTTTTGGCAGCGGGTTTACCGGAAAGATCGCCCGCCACTCGATATAGAGATATCTTAGACCGGCCGTTACGAATATCCCGGCGGCCGGCAGGCCCAAAGCTAAATAAACTAAGTTATTGTTAGCGGCAGCAGCCACTACCGCGAAAATTATATTGAGCCATAGCAGATAGAACTTACTTTTAGCGGCTCCCCAAAGAGCGTAAGCGCCAAAAACCAATAAGGCTGTTTGCACTATGCTAAGTAAGGCTAGCTGGCCGACAATTAAATCGTTCTGATGCGATGCGTGGACGAATAATGACAAGAACATCCAGGCGATATTCTTGATAAAGTGAACTGCCCCCTCCCAGTTTGTTGGTATTAACAGGATACCTTTAACAATCGTCCAATGGGACACGATTCTGAGGATTAATGGCACTAAAATAAGCCCACCAAGTATGAAGCCGATCCCAGTGACTCGCCGCGGCACTTCGGCAATTGCACTTATCAGGCGTTGGCGGCAGATGATGAATCCGGCGATGACAAACCAAAACAAACCCGGGACATAGACTAGGATTGCCGAAGAAATGATCAATAGCAACCAAGCCAAGTTCTTATGCCCCTGGGACTTGACTAGCCAGTTGTATATGAGCATCAGCACTACAGGCGAAAAAAGCATTATCGCCGCTGTAGCCTGCCGACCGCTTACGACTAAAAACGGCGTGGCCGCAAAAATAAGGGCTCCCGCCGAGCCGATTAGCTTACCAAAAAGCATCACGGCCAGTTTGTAGAAGCAGAAAATCATCACGAGAGCGAATATAACCGATGTAAATCGCAGATAAAAAGGACTGTGCGGGCTAAACGTCGTAAATAGGTGCTGAACCAGACTGTGCGGAGCGTAAAGCGGCTGATGATAAATCTTATGAATCCCGGAGCTTACGTCCCGGGCTGCGACTTCATTAGAGCTTAAACCGGGGACTAAGCTACCGAGCCGCCATATATATAAGACAAACAGGACGACTATCCCCACCGCGTAGGCTAAAAAACTCAGTGGCTCCGCGCTTGCCAACCACCGCTTCAACCCCTTATTCATAAGCCATAGTATATCAAAATCTACTCGAAGGGCTGTTCATGTTTTTCATCAAGATCACGAAACTGTTGTTTTTCGCTATCGAAGAATATCTTAAGATTGCCGACCGGACCGTTGCGATGCTTTTTAATGTGCAGCTCCGTTACGTTAGGATTGGCTGACTCATCATAATAGTGTGGCCGGTATATAAATGTGACGATATCGGCATCTTGTTCAATCGAGCCTGATTCACGCAGGTCGGCGAGCTGCGGAATTGGCGGGTTACGACTTTCAACGGTCCGGCTCAACTGACTGCCGGCCACAACAGGTACGTTTAATTCCCGAGCTAGAATTTTTAGGTTCCGGCTAATTTCGGAAATTTCTTGAACGCGATTGGCGGTAGTAGCGAACCTGGAACCGCCGCTCATCAACTGTAGATAGTCGACTATAATGGCTGCCAGGGGATGTTGATGATGTAGCCGGCGGGCTTTGGTCCGCAAATCACTGACGGTTATGCCGGAGGTATCATCAATAAAAATCGGCGCCTCGGCTAGCTCGCCCATGGCGGCACTCAACCGCTCAAAGTCGTTATCGTTCAAGCCTTCGCCGGTGCGTAGTTTCCAGGCGTCAACTCCGGCTTCGGCGGCCAACATGCGGTCTACTAGTTGTTCCTTACTCATCTCTAAACTGAAATAAAGTACCGAGCCCTGCTGAGCCCGGGCGGCGATATTAAGAGCAATGTTTAGCATTAGAGTAGTTTTGCCCATAGACGGCCGAGCGGCGACGATTACCAAGTCTGAGCGCTGCAAACCAGCTAAGAATTTATCTAAATCACGCAAACCGGTAGGTATGCCGCGCAAGCCTCCTTTGTGGCGGTGTAAATCATCTAAACGGTCGAAGCTGTCGCCTAAAATCGACTCTAGACTAGTGATATCCTGTTTAACGTGTTTCTGACTGACATTGAACAGACGGGTTTCAGCTTCCTCTATCAGCTCCTGCAGACTTTTATTTTCATCTAAACTGACGTCGGCTATATCTTGTGAAGCGCTTATCAGACGACGACGGATTGCTTTATCGGCTACGATGTCAGCATACTGTTCCAAGTGCGTTGCCGTTGGAACAGTGTTTGTAAGTTCGGTAAGGTAACTGGCCCCACCGACGATCTCAAGATGGGCGGCGTTCTTCAGTTGCTCGCTAAGCGTCAGAATATCAATCGGGCTGCGCTTTTCATGCAAGGATTTCATCGCTGAAAAAATCATCCGGTGTTTTTCATCGTAAAAATCATCCGGTTGGATTAAATCCCCGATTTTAATAAAAGCGTCGCTATCGATTAACAAGCTGCCAAGCAAGCTGGCTTCAACCTCGGTATTCTGTGGCGGGGCGCCGGTGATGGATGATTTAGCCATATAAAATCCCTACATTATGACTCTAGCACCTCTGTCGCGCCAAAAATATTGCTAATGGCTGAAACCGACGGGTCCGATTCAAATTTCCTGGGCTCGGCAGGCTGTTGTATAGTTTGGAGACCTTTGTCCACTACGCAGTCGATAGTGAATTTTTGACCGAATACATCTTCGACTAAGCGGCTGATCACGTCCTTACTTTTAGCAGTCGACAGCTTTTTTTGATGAAGCGGAAACCTGAAGGCCAATAGAAGCTTCTGATCTTCGATTCTGGGCTGAGCTAGCTTAAGAGCTGTATATATAGAAGCCGCCTGGCTTTTGGCTTTGGCGACAACTTCATCCCATTGGCTTAAATCTACCTCTGTAAGACTACGTGACTCTATTTGCTTCGGACTCTCAACTATTTCTGGCTGGCGGGCAGCAGCTACCGGTTTGGCTCGCTGACTAACGGTGGGCTGCGCCGAATCGGCTGGCGGCTTATTTTCGAAGCCGCAAGCTTCTAGTAGCACGATTTCAAGATTATCGAATGGTCGCCGGCTGGCCGGAACTTCTATCAATTCCTTAAGCAAGGAACCTACCCAATTAGCTGAACCACCGGTTATTAGCTGGTGCCTTAGTTGTTTCGCCAACACGGCGGCCACCGCAGCAGCGTTTACGCCTTGATCTTTAATATCACCAAGGTTTTCAAGCAGTTCTTTAGGGTCGCTATTCATCAAGGACTCTATCAGCTTATCTATTTGCTGCGCGGTTGGCAAACCTAATACTTCCCTGACCTGCGCCTCCGTTATTTTAGATCCGTGGGTACTAAGTTGATCCAAATAACTGATGCTGTCGCGAAAACTGCCATCTCCGAATTCGGCCAGCAAATCCAGGGCCTCAGGGTTTATGTCTATCTTTTCATTCTTGGCAATATATCCCAGATGTTTTGAGGCTTTAGCTGGACCAACCGGCTTAAATTCGAATCGTTGTGTCCGGCTAATAATTGTGTCCGGTAGTTTATGCGCTTCGGTTGTGGCTAGAATAAAAATACAGTGTGATGGTGGTTCTTCGAGTGTCTTAAGCAGCGCGTTAAAAGCCTCTCGCGTTAGCATATGAACCTCGTCAATTATGTATACCTTATACTTAGCTGATGTCGGTGCGATTCGAACTCGCTCCCTGAGCTCGCGTATCTCATCGATGCGTCGATTACTGGCGGCGTCTATTTCGATGATATCAAGGTGAATAGAATCGTCTTTATATGTTAGTTGATTGACTTCATGGGCTAGAATGCGCGCCACACTGGTTTTTCCGACACCTTTAGGGCCAGTAAATAAATAGGCGTGGCTAATTTTTCCGGCTCTTATAGCATTTTCTAGAGTCTTGGTAATGTGTTCTTGGCCAATTACTTCCGAGAATTTCTTAGGGCGGTAATTTCTGTATAAAGCCTGTCCCATTGCCTGCTTATTATAACGCGGGCGCGACCCGGCTTTTGTTGTGATTTAAGGCAGAGGAGCTAAAGTGCTGCTTCCAGGGCCGCCCACTCGGCGTCAACGGTGGTGTCTTCAGGAATATTCACACTAACCTGGTCGCCTGATTTGGCTTTGAAATAAGTGACGCTCGCCAGCAGGACGCGATACTGCTTGTTATCGACCTCGACGTAATAGTGGCCGTCTTTTTGTTGTAAGACACCGACAACCTGTTTGCGCGGAATCGGGCCGATCTGCTTGTACATAAACGAACCGTCATCGGCGATGGTTAGTTTTAAAATATCTCCTTGAACAAGTTTTGACTTGCTAGCGTAGTTGGCGGGTACTGGATAGGTTTTGCCATCTGAACCAACCATATTCTGGCCGTCAAAAACCCCTTCGATTACCTTACCCAGAGCCTTGTCCTTAACTTTTTCAGTCAAAATCGAATCCTCGCCAACCAGACTCACTAGAAGTTCCTTGGTGGCGGCCAAAGCTGTCTCGGCCTCTGCTATCAAAGCTCTTAGCCTTTTAATTTGCTTATCTGGTATATCTGTCATTTGTTTTCGTTACTCCTCAACCTCTCTGTATAGGTATTTGTTTGCCTATATCGTCAACCCAAACGTACCATAGACAATAATTTAAGTCAAAGCTCATAGGGTTATTTATGTGGATAAACAGACAATGAAAAAACCGCCCGATTAAGTTTCGAGCGGTTGATTCATTAGTGCTAAGCCAGTTCGACGGTCGCGCCGGCGGCTTCAAGAGCCTTCTGGGCCTCGGCGGCCTCGTCCTTACTGACCTTTTCTTTTACGGCCTTTGGTGCGCTATCAACGATAGCTTTGGCTTCGCCCAAGCCTAGTCCGGTTATGTCTTTTACGGCTTTGATGACCGCCACTTTTTGAGCGCCGGCATCCTTTAATATTACATCGTATTCGCTCTTTTCTTCGGCTGCAGCCTCTGCCTCGCCACCGCCCCCTGGCGCTGCTACGGCTACTGCCGGTGCGGCTGCCGATACGCCCCAGTATTCTTCAAGGAATTTAACGAACTTACTGATTTCGAGCGCGCTCATCTTATCGAGCTGCTCGACTAGAGATGCGAATTCCTTGGGAACCTCTACTTTCTCTGTTTTCTTATCTTCTTTGGTCGTCTCTTCTGCCATTATTCAATTCTCCTTATTTAACTTATATTCTCGGCGCGGGCCGACAGTACATTTAGTACGCCGCGGATATTACCCGACAAAACACCTACGAAGCCGGTCAGTGGCGCGTTGACTGTAGCTATTAACTGGGCTCGCAATTGGTCCTTGCTAGGCAAGCTAGCTAGAGCCTGGACATCTTCGGCCGAAAGAAACTGACCCTCGGCGCCAATGGCTCCAACGAACTCTACGCTTGGCTGAGTCTTGGCGAAATTTGCCAGTACCTGGGCCGGAGCGACTTCGTCCTCGGCGTTAAAAGCGTACATCAATTGTCCGGTAAGAACGCTAGTGTCTAAGCCGCTAAATCGATCATTCGATTCCAAGGCTTTCTTAACCAGACGGTTCTTGGCTACGCTTACCGTAGTGCCGTTATCAACTGCTTGCCGGCGCAACTCCTGGAAGGATTTTACTGACGTGCCCGGATATTTTGCGATCACGGTTAACTTGGAAGTTTCCAAAAGTTCACCGATTTTCGCTACCACTTCGGCTTTTTTTTCTTTATTTAAAGCCATGGTTATCCTTTCATTCTTTGATTGTTATAGGGTTGTTAAAGTCCGCTTGAGCCGCATAAAAAAATCTTTGGCGCATCTGGCCAAAGATAAATACAGTTTTACTTGTATACCTCGGTAGCGGATTAAGTCCGGTATCACCAGACGGCTACTGTCTTTGGCAGCTCAGTAATTAGATTAACATAAATTCACATGAACTACAACTTCTAGCGGGCCTTTTTGGGCGGCCGCCGCCGATTGCGTCTGGAGGGTTTGACGCGGTTTTTACCGTTTCGCGGCTGGGACACATTTTCGGGCTGGGGCGGATTACCGAGTACTTCCCAGAGTAGCGGATGAACTTCATTTACAGCTTCGCTAAGCGAATTTATTATCTTTTGGTAAGTCTGGCTTCCGCTGTGTTGAAGCAGTTTGTTTAATCTTTTGGCGTTGATTTTAAGCTGCCACCGCGTCCGGTGGCCTAACAGACACGCGTAAGCGGCTAGCTCATCGTTATCGGAAGCTTGAAGCCGACTATATAATTTCAGGCTTTCGTCGAAGCAACCAAGGAAAAGATCCTCGGCGTCGGCTTCTTCAACATCTTCGGGCACCTCGTATCCGTAGCGAGGCGTGGGCTGTTGCACCGATACGTTTTCAAGCTTAGCGGTTTTGATAAGCTCGTCCATCACCGGCTGATCGGAAATAATATCAAATTTATAAAAAACTTTCTCGGTTAGCAATTCTGGCTGTACGGCGGCGCGTCTTAGACTTTCGTATTTTTGTTGGTAGGGCCATTCGGACACATCTTCAGTTATCTCATCGAGCGACAGGTTGCTGAACGGAAAAATACTTTCGGCCAACAGGTCGAATTCTTGCCGAGGCGAAGCCTCCAATAGCTTCACCAGTCCTTCAGAGTCTCCTCGCGACAACTTATCATCAGTTAACCTTGCTAAGACGGTCTGAATAACTTCAGCTCCTTTGTCGGCTTCAATGGCTTGATTAAAGTCTCCGGGCCATTTTTGGCGGGCCGCGGCATAAAGTTGTTTTGCGGCCCAGGCGGTTTCCTCTAACGGGCTCGAGAGTAGTTTGACGCATAGAGGCCCCACCTCGTCTTTTTCCAGACTAATTCTAAAATCACATAAGGCTGCCAGAGGCGTGACGGTCTGCAATATAGTACTGCCTGCCGTCCCGTCCAGTCCGCTTGTCTCTATTTTTGAGGCAATCTGACCGTGAAGTTCGGCTATCCGAGATATAGACGCCTTATATTGAGCTTCGAGCTGTTTAGATAGGCCCCTGGGAGTGTAATGCTTGTATTTTGAGTCAGACCACAAGCCAGCATCGCTCGTATTCGGGATGGATTGCAGCAAAATCGAATACAGTAAACGACTTGAGTTTTTAAATGTATGTTCTAGTTTACCATTTGGTGATTGTGGCTCGTCGGTGGTTTCGTCTAGCTCCCCGAGCGTAACTACCACACTGTGGGAGGGATTAGGTTTCTCGACCGGCAATAGTGGTTTTATTGTGCTCCAAATTAAATTGTTAATCTCAGGAATACTCATCAGTTCACCATCTTTAGTGCATTCAATGGCGGTGAAGTCCTTAGGAAACAGACGGCAGAGAAGATCGAAGGTGGCTACAGTTTTTTTCAAATGGCTCAAGTCCTTTTCATGTTCATCGTGAGTTTTAGCCGTATAGCTGCGAGCCTTCTTTTGCTTGATCAGTTCGTAGGAAGTTTCGGCCGGGACGCGTAAGAACAGGTTCAAGGTGGGGCGAGGGATACCGAGCAGCTGAAACTCCAAATTATCGGCCCAGACAAAGAAACCGCGTTGTTCAACAGTGTCGCTAAATTTCCCACCCTGATGCGCCATGTTGGAGCCGACATATCGATTGGACAGAACGATTTTTCCGTCTTCTAGGGCTTTTTGGATATCATGCGAGGCCTCGTACCTATCTAAGGCATAAAACAGCGAAGCGGTATACGGACTGATTTGTGTCGCCGGCCCGTAGGCTCCGTTCAAATACTCTTTTACGAAGTGACTAGATTCCTTAGCATATTGCGGAAAATCAAAGACCTCTACTTCATAGCCGGTGGCCTTTAGCCGTTCGGCCAGAAGATTGAACTGAGTAGCTTTGCCCGAGCCGTCCGACCCTTCTAAAACGATGAATGTTCCTGGGCCATTTTTCATAACTAGAGTGTTTTTTGGTCTTTAATCTTCTTTGGAATAGAGCGGCGATCAAGATAAGCTTTTGGCAACATCAACTCTGGTCGCCACGATTTAATCAGTTTTTGAAGGTCAGTGCCGGATTGATACTTGCCGCTAAAACCACCGTGCCGGCCGGCGCCGTAATTGCCAGCTACCTCGCCGGTTTCGTGGAATATTATCTGGGCGATTCGCTCACCAACCGGAAGCAGAATAATTTCGCTGCTATTAAGATTAAAGACTTCTAGGGTCAATCGATTTATATAGCCAGGGTCTATCCAGCCGGCGTCAAAGCTGACAGCCACCCCGTTACGGCCCCAACTCGACCGAGAACGGACTTCACAGGCTCCCGGCGGCCGAATGCCAAAGAATTCGTGGGTATGGGTTAGGATCCTTTCGCCTGGCCGAACCGGAATTATCGGATGCTTAGCCGGGATGCCTTTTAAGGGTTTAATACCGTTTTCATCGCACCATTGTTTATGGGGCACGGCCGTTAGGGCGCCTTCAAAGTAACGTTTTACGTCGCCTTCATCGAAGGGGTTATAGACCGGGTGATCCTTTGATCTTTCGGTGCGGTAATAATAGTGACCGAGAGTCACGTCCAGGCTGGCGTGGGATACATGACGAGGATTAAACGGCGTACAAACGATATGCCCGTCTTTAATCGCCTTGACGATCTGCTTATTGCTGTAAACAGCCATGTGACTCCTTCTGGTAATAGTTTATAGGCTAGGTAGTTGCCTAGCAAGCAATAGCCTGTTGTTGTATTAGCTGCGACTAGCTGTCTCGACAGAGATACTGGGACCCATTGTCGAGCTAACGTATATGCTTTTGATATATATGCCTTTCAGGCTGGCCGGCTTGGCAGCGCGGATGCTAGACAGTACCGCCTGGGCATTTTGATTCAATTTATCACCGCCAAAACTGGCCTTGCCGATAGCTAAATGAATGATGCCGTGCTGGTCGACACGGTACTCTACTTTCCCGGCTTTGGCCTGTTTGACCGCTTCGGCGACGTTTTGTGTAACTGTGCCGCTTTTAGGATTAGGCATTAGGCCGCGTGGCCCCAGCAGCCTGGCATATTTACCCAATTTTGGCATCATAGACGGCGTGGCTACCAGCACATCGAAGGCGATTTCTTCCTTATCCAAAGCCGCGAATATCTTATCGGCGCCTGATATATCGGCGCCGGCCGCCTTCGACTCAGCATCGTCCTCTGCTAAGGCAGCCACTCTTAAAGATTTTCCAGTACCGGCCGGCAAGACTACGCTGTCGCGGACGTTTTGGTCGGCCTGTTTAGGGTCGACGCCTAAATTGACGTGTAATTCGATGGAACCGTCGAACTTAGTAGGGCTGGTCTTGGCGGCTAGCTCTAGAGCTTCGGCCAGCGGATAGTCTTTGGCTTTATCGATTAGTTTGGCGACTTCACGATATTTTTTGCCGGCTCGTTCTAATTTAGAGCGCGGTTTGGCCGCTTGCTTGGGCTTCGGCTCATCCTTAGCGACCGTCTTGCGAACTTCTTTAGCATGTTTTTCCTCAGTCGCCTTGACGGCTTTGGCGCTGCGTTTTCCAGCCTTAGCAGTAGGCTCGGCAGCTTTGACCTCAACCGGCTCTGCTGTCTTAAGCGGCGCGGCTTCAACTACCGTCTCCGCCTCTTTTAGCTGTTTTTCTTTACTCGGTTTCGGCTTGGCTTGAGCCATGATCATCTCCTTGTGGTGTTAGCGGCTTTTGGCCTCCCACGGTTTAGTTTACTTAATGCAGGCGCAACTGAATGTCTTGAGCGCTTTCGGCTAGCTCGCGGACCCTAGCTTCCATTCGTTTAATTTCGTCCAGACTAATGGGGAGCTCTTCGGCCTGAGTTCCGTCTAGGACGGCCAAATTGGCCGCGATCCTGGTCTCTGCTAACTTCTGACGAGCCAGTTCATACTCGGTTGGCATATAGGTGCGTTCTTCATCGAATTCTTGACCTTCGTAATTGTGAGTACTCATTATGATTCTACCTCTACTCCCATGCTGCGGGCGGTGCCGGCCACCATCTTTTTGACAGCTTCGATGTCTTGGGTGTTCATGTCGGCGGCTTTGGTCTGGGCAATCTCGCTCAGCTGGGTTTGATTTAGCTTCTTATCTAATTTAGCCTTATTAGGCTCGCCGGAGCCTTTATCGACTTTGAGTGCGCTCATTATCAGTTCGTCTGTTGGCGTGCCGACCACCCGCCAGTCCATGCTTCTATCATCATAGATGTTGATATGGACAGTTAGCATTTGGCCCATGCGGTCCTTGGTCTGTTCATTGAATGGATTGATGAAATCCATCATATTTACGCCGTATTGGCCTAATGTTGAGCCTACCGGCGGCGCCGCGTTGGCTTGGCCGCCTCGGATTTTCATCTTTAAAGTTGCTCTGACTTCTTTACTCTGCGCCATCTGCTTCTCCCTCTATCATCTGTTTAACAAACTCTTCAGCTAGCTGCTGCTTACCTATAGCTAGTTGGTTGGCCCAGGCTTCCCATAGCTCATTAGATTCCTCCTCTGTGTAATTGCCGATTCTTTCTGGCATATCAGACTCTCTTCACCTGCAGACCGTCGAGCTCCACAGGGGTTTCACGGCCGAACATATTTACTAGAACCTTTAATTTGCCCTTTTGGGCGTCTATCTCATTGATAGCGCCGTCAAAACCCTTAAATGGTCCGTCCACGATATTAACTACTTCACCGACATTATAATCAAACTTATGCTTGGGTTCATCTCGACCCATCCGCTTCATGATTTTAGAGATTTCATCGGCCGAAATCGGTGTAGGCTCGGTGCCGGTGCCAACGAATCCGGTAACATTTGGAGTGTTACGCACAATGTACCAGGCATCTTCGCTCAACTTCATTTCTACTAGCACATAGCCTTGAAAAATACGTTTTTCAACCACTTTACGCTTGCCATTTTTGATTTCAATCATTTTTTCCTTGGGTACCATCACCTGGAATATCTTGTCACCCATATCCAGGCTTTCGGCCCGCTGACGGATACTCTCGGCGACCTTTTCTTCGTAGCCGCTATAGGTGTGGATGGCATACCATTGTTTTGATGAATCGTATCGCTTATTCACTCAACTGGTCCTTTACTTTAATATAACTTTCTTAAATAACTCATCTAGACCTTTATCTACTCCGGCTACCAATGCTCCGAACACCGTGGCAAAAACCAGCACCGCTAAGGTCAAACGCCAAGTATCGAGCCGGTTAGGCCACTGAACTTGCCGTAATTCGCGCCAGGAGTTAACAAAATATCGCGGTACCAGCCAGGATAGAACTTTAGCTACCGGGCGAAAAATCGCAACCAGCACCCGGTTGAACCGACTATTGCGAAACTTCAGTTTTTTGAATGGCTTAGCCGCTGTCGCCCTGATGCGGCTTTGCTGCTTGGGGGCGCTTTTAGCTTCGGCTGCTTCGCGGGCAGCATCCATCCGCTCTCTTACCGTAGGAGCGCTTTTGCGAATCCGCGGCCGCCGGCCTGACGAATTGTTCTGAGCCACCAGATCTCCTTATCCTCTTCAGAATTAATAAAAGCCTACTTTGTATAGTAGGCTCTTCTGCTGTCAATACTACCTCATATAAACCAGGATTGCAACATCTTAAATCGGCCGACTAATTAACAACCGGTTGGCGCAGTAAAATGACATAACCGCTGGAACGGGTGTCTTTATAGGCCGGTTTAACGGCTGAAATTTTAACATGGACTGCTAAATGGGAACCGTCCGGCCGCTTCAGTGAATAATCGTTGCTGGAAAAGCTCGATCCCGATGCCGCGGCAACAGTTATTAAGTCCACTACGGCGCCGTCACGACCCACAACCGATAGAACTTCGCTCAGTTTTTTGCCCTGTACTTCATTTATGTCTAAAAGCGCTAATGCCGCACCATTGCAAAGTACTACCTTATTTTCGTTATCAACTGCTAAAAAACCGTCTTCTAGGCTGTTAATTAAAGCCAGCAGCCGGTTATGGTCCAACTGGTTCTGAGATGCCTGGAACAATCTTACGCTACTAAGCATTAGTTTTAATTATGCCACATTTGTCCGCTTAGGTGTTAGTATCGGACGTAACTGATTAATTTCTCGACGGAGTTTTTTGGCTTCGGGCCTGATTGACTCATAGGCTGACCAAAACGTATCTCCATGATTAAGATATTTAGTATGCAGCAGCTCATGAATAATCACGTAATCAATTAGGTGCCACGGCAATTGTATAAGAAAAAAGTTCAGCGTGATTTGCTGGCTGTTCGAGCAGCTGCCCCAACGCGAACTCAACTTCTTAATCCGCAAACTTTTGTACGGTAAATTATGGACCAGCGCCAAAGTATCGAGTCGCTGCGGCAAAAGTCTTTCCGCTTCTTTTTTAAGCGCTCTTTCGGAGGCTAACGAGGCTTTCTGCTGAACGTCAGGATTCGATATTTCAAGGGCGGTCCGCACAATCACGGCATTAGATGTAACTCGAGTTGATACGTTTATATGAGATGCATCCCGCTGAAAGTAAAGGCGGTATGATTTGCCGATTTGATCACCATGCTTCAAGTAGTCACGACTAACGGAATGTTTTTTTACCCAATCAGATCGGTTCTTGGCAAAATTTATGCCAGCTGAATATGGAGCCCAGGCTGGCAGACCGACCCGCACCCGTCCGTCCGGTAATACACTCAAGCGTAGGTTTTTAGAGCCGCGACGCTTGGCGAGCAGGACATCCCCGATGCCGGGAACATTAACTATTTTTTGGGCCATTTTAGTCTACCTTGATATTGCGCCGACCAAGATGTACTTGGCTAGCGAAGTTTGGGATCAAGTTTACTAGTTCCGGCTTGGTGACGTTGGCCTGTACTTCCTGACTGCCGATAAGCCCCTTTTGATAGAGTCGGCTGATGATTGAACTTTTTTGAGTATTGAACGTGTGTTTGCCGCTAATTACTAAGTATTCCTCGCCCTGAGGATTCTGCATGGCGGCTAGCTGCCGGTCAAAGGTTTGCCGGGTTTGCGGCTCGGCATAACGATCGTCTGTGGTGCGGCGATCACGCCCCTGGGTTCGCATAAAAGCGCTCTCCATATCAATTTGTATCCAAATCAACATATAAGCCGCGCGGTGTTGACGAGCCATTTCGCACAATCGCCGGCGATGTGATTCGCGCAAGGCATTAGTATCATAAACTACGCTGACGCCGGAATTTAGGAATTCTTCAGCCATGTAGTCCATCAAATGATTCACGATGGCGTTTTCTTGGGCGTCATAACG
>DASTHV010000081.1:0-4757 GCA_035718045.1 Saccharimonadales bacterium (SeqCode)
TTCCGACCAGCGGCTGCATCATCTTAAGCCTGGCTCCCGGCAGGAAGCCTACAACGCCGATATAACTTATGGCACCAACAACGAATTCGGCTTTGATTATCTGCGTGATAACATGGTGCGCGAAGTAGACCAACTGCGCCAACGCGACTTGCACTATGCCATAGTCGACGAAGTCGACTCGATTTTAATCGACGAAGCCCGTACGCCGCTGATTATCAGTGCTCCGGCTACCGCCAGCGGCGCGGCCTACGCCCAGTTCGCCCAAGTGGTACGCAACCTAAAGGAAACCGAGCATTATGAAAAGGATGAAAAGCGCCGCAGTGTGATTCTGACCGATGCCGGCGTGGAGTTGGTCGAAAAAATCCTAGGCATTAAGAATCTGTACGCCACCGAGAACCTGCGGACTATTTATCACTTAGAGCAGGCGCTTAAAGCTCAGGCTTTGTTCCATCGCGACAAAGATTATGTGGCCACGCATGAAGGCGAAATCGTAATAGTTGATGATTTTACCGGCCGTTTGCTGCGCGGACGCCGCTACAATGAAGGTCTACATCAAGCCATCGAAGCCAAAGAGGGCGTGCCGGTTCAGGAAGAAACCATGACACTGGCGACGATTTCTTTCCAAAATTACTTCCGCCTATATAACAAACTAGCCGGTATGACTGGTACGGCCAAAACCGAAGAAGAAGAGTTCCATCAAGTTTACAAAATGGAAGTAGTTGAAGTACCGACCAATAAACCGATGATTCGACAAGATTTGTCCGACAGGATATATAAGACCGAAGCGGGCAAGTTCCGGGCAATCGTAGCCGAAGTGGCCGAGCATCACAAGCGCGGTCAGCCGGTGCTGCTCGGTACTGTCAGTATCGAAAGAAACGAGAAACTATCCAATATGCTCAAGGCCGCTAAGGTGCCGCATGAGGTTTTGAATGCCAAAAACAATGAAAAAGAAGCAGCGATTGTGGCTAAAGCCGGTGAAAAGGGTGCGGTGACTTTGGCCACCAATATCGCCGGCCGCGGTACGGACATCGTACTAGGCAAAGGCATACAAGAACTGGGCGGCCTGTTTGTGCTAGGCAGCGAGCGCCATGAGTCCCGCCGCATCGACAACCAGCTGCGCGGCCGGGCCGGCCGCCAAGGCGACCCCGGTAAGACACAATTCTACGTCAGCTGCGAAGACGATCTGATGCGGATTTATGGCGGCGAGCGGATCGCCAGTATCATGGATCGCCTTAAGGTGGATGATGAAACACCCATAGAAAGCCGCATGATTACCAAAAGCCTGGAAGGCGCCCAGAAGAAAGTGGAAGGCTTTAACTTTGACACCCGCAAAAACGTGGTGCAATACGACGACGTCATGAACCGCCACCGCCGGGCGATTTACGCCATGCGCCGCGAAGTGCTGCGCGCCGAGGATATCAGCGCTCGTATTAAAAAAATGGTGGCCGAAGAAGTCGCCTGGCTGACCAATCACCCTGAATCAACTGGCGAGATGTATGAAGCCATCCTGACCGAGAGCTTTCCGTTTGATGATAAAACCTTGGATAAGTTATTCGACAGTCCGGCCGATAAGTTCCAAAGCGAGCTTGATAAAGCCGCCGCCAATATTTATAAGCAACAGGAAAAGCTGTTTACACCGGATGTCATGCGCAAAGTTGAACGGGATATTTTCCTTCAGGTTCTAGATAATCTATGGATGCAACACTTGGAAAACATGGACCACCTGCGCGAAGGCATCCACTGGATGAGCGTCGGTCAGCGTGACCCGTTGGTTGAGTATCGGCGCCAGGGCCAGATAATTTTTGACGGTATGCAGGAAACTCTGCGGCATGAGCTCGTCCGCAGCATCAGCCATGCCATGCCAGTTGATCAACTGAATTCTGGGGAGGCCATAGACACCGAACTGACCAGGGCCGCAGCTGGTTCAGTAGATAATGCTAGCCAAATTACCACCGCCGAGCAATACGAAGAAGGCGACTTTGAATCGGCCAGGAAAGAGCAGGCAACCGAAGCTCGCGAACACGCTAAACGGAAAAAAGCCCGCAAGGCCGAACGGCAGCGCAAGAAAAAACCGACTCATAAAAAAAAGAAGCGAAGGTAAAGGACTACAGCTGTTATGAAACATACTGTCGTTGAAGTTGAGCTGAATAATGGCGCCAAGGGTTTATTTATTAATGTTCCCGGCGCTATGGTTATGGATTTCGAATTTAACTTCCGGGCCGGCGAATACCTGGTGCCACGCACCAAATGGGAAGTTCCGCACCTGATGGAACATGTCCTGCTGGGTGCCAACGAATTCATTCCGCGGGCCCGCTTGTTCCAAGCCGAGTTCGAAAAAAACGGCGCCGGTAATAACGCCAGTACCGGGCTTTATCACATAACTTATGAAGCCGAATGCGCCGATTTTGAGTGGAAGCGAATTTTAGAGTTGATGATTACGGCTATCAGCAAGCCCTTATTTTTAGCCGATGAATTTAAAGCCGAGTTCGGCAATGTGCGCGATGAGCTGATGGCTCGTTCTAATAATCACTTCCGAACCCTAAGCCTGACCGCCAGGGAGGCTCAAGGCCTGTTGGCGATGTCCGATCGTGAACGGCTGCGCCAAATTCGCAACGTTCGGCGCAAGGATCTAATGGAGCATTATCGCCGTACCCACACTGGTAAGAATTTGCGCTTTGTAATTTCCGGAAACCTAGCCGGCCGGACCGCGGAGATTAAGAAAATGCTGGAAAATTTCGGCCTACCTAAAGGCCGCGGACTGCTGGCGCTGCCCAATGAAAAGCCGGTTCACCTGGAACAACCGGTGTTCGTGGCCCGGCCGTCAGTCAAAAATCTTTATTTTGAGCTGGAAACCTTCGCGCTGACTCGTTTTGACGATGCCGAGATGGATGCCTTGGAGCTGGTCAACGGCATGCTGACCGCCACGCTTTATTCACGAATTTTGGGCGAGGCCCGTGAGCGTGGGCTGGTATACAGCATGGGCTCCGGCATAGACGTAATGAAGAACGTTACTGGCTGGTGGTTCTCAGCCCAGGTAATCGCCCGCAACGCCTCGGCATTATTTGAAATCATTATTCGCGAAGTCGAGAGAGTCAAGCAAGGCGATATTGGCAGTGAAGATCTGGAAGCGGCAAAGCAATATTGGTTGGGGCGGCACCAACGCAGCGCTCAGACCGTGGCCGGTACGATGGCCGGCTACACTGGTCGGTATTATTTTGACGAGGTAGTTAATGATTACGAGGCTATCCCCGAGCGTATCAGGGCCGTCAGCTCCGAATGCATCGGGCAGGTATCACAGCGGATGTTCACTGATAAGATCGGCGGGCTGGGCGTACTGGGCGGCGCTAGCCGCAGCCGCACCCTAGCCGAAGCCCTAAATCAGCAAATCCAGCCGCTATGGAACACCTAAAAGTCCGCCTAGCTCAACTAAGCCGTCAAGTCCAGCAAGTCACGGATCGTTTAAATCTTTCTGGACAGTTAGCTGATCGCGCCAAGTTGCAAGCCGAAATGGCTAAAGCCGATTTCTGGCAAGACAACAAACACGCTCAAGAAGTTAGCAAGCAAGAAGCCGATTTGACGCGGCGAATCGATCCTTGGCGGAATTTTGGAGTGTCCCTCGACGAATTAAGTGAGCTGATTGGCCTTGGCGATGATTCGATGAGCGAAGAGATTACAAAACAAATCGATGAACTCGAAAAGCGTTTTAACGAACTTAAGAAAGACTTACGTTTTCAGGGCCAGTATGACGATCATGATGTGATTTTGAGCATTTACGCCGGCGCTGGTGGCACCGACGCCCAGGACTGGGCCCAGATGTTGGAGCGGATGTATCTGCGCTGGGCGGAGACCCAAAGGCTAAATGCTCAAGTTTTAGATGAAAGTGCTGGCGAGGAAGCCGGCATCAAAAGCGCCAGTCTGGAGCTGACCGGCGGCAGCTATTTATACGGCAAGTTGTCCGGCGAGCATGGTGTTCATCGGCTGGTGCGCCTAAGTCCGTTTAATTCGGCAGCCAGCCGCGAAACCAGCTTTGCCAAAGTAGAAGTATTGCCGGTTATTGATAAACCGGACGAAGTCCAAGTGGACGAGAAAGATTTGAAAATCGATGTATACCGAGCCGGCGGCCACGGCGGTCAAAGCGTCAATACTACCGACAGCGCCGTGCGGGTAACTCACTTACCGACCGGCGTAACCGTTTCGATCCAAAATGAGCGCTCACAATTGCAAAACCGCGAAACGGCCTTGACAGTCCTACGTTCGCGGCTGGCCCAATTGCAGCTAGAGCAGCACGCCAAAACTCTGGCCGACGTCAAAGGCCCCAGCCAATCGGCCCAGTTCGGCAACCAAATCAGGAACTACGTACTGCATCCGTATAAGCAGGTCAAAGATAACCGCAGCGGTTACGAGTCCAGCGATGTGGAAAAAGTCTTAGATGGAAATCTAGATCCGCTGATAGACGCTTGGCTGGAAATTAAGCACTAGCTTTCTGTTATAATATTTACGATGATTCTTCTGGACCGGGTTACCAAAACCTATAACCGGCGCGGACCGGCGTTGGAACGTATTAGTCTGCATGTAGAGCCCAAGGAGTTCGTGATAATCGTGGGGCCGTCCGGCTCAGGCAAAACGACTATCTTCAAGCTGCTGACCCGCGAAGAAAAGCCGACCAGCGGCAAAATTATCGTCGGTGGGATTGATTACGAACACCTTAGCGATAAAGACGTGCCGCTACTGCGCCGCAAAATCGGCGTGGTTTTTCA
>DASTHV010000082.1:0-3733 GCA_035718045.1 Saccharimonadales bacterium (SeqCode)
TCATATCGCGCCGCAAACTGTCTTTCACTTTGGTCCGGTGGCCATCACCAATTCAATCTTATACGGCTGGATTTCAGTCGCAGTTATGATTATTTTATTCATAGCCGCCGCCCGCCGGATTACGATTCACCCTAAAGGTGGCTTTATACAGTTCATCGAGGTTATAGCCGATTACATGTCCGAGACTGTCAAAGACGCCTTTGCCGATAAAACTCGTTCCTATAAATATATTTTGTACTTTGTCACAGTATTCTTTTTCCTGCTGGCTAACAACATGATGGGCATAATTCCTGGTGTCGGTGAGTCGTTTACGTCACACGGTAGCTCTTTATTTAGACCGATGACGGCCGATTTTAACGCCACATTGGCGATAGCGGTTATAACCATGGGGCTGGTTTACGTCAGCTCTTTGCGCGAGCTTGGACTGCGCGATTATTTCAGCCATTTCTTTATGGGCAGTATCAAAAATCCGCTTTATCTGTTCATCGGTCTAATTGAGATGATCACCGACCTGGTGCGAGTTATTTCCCTGAGCCTACGACTTTTCCTCAATGTGGCCATCGTCGAAGCCATAGTCGTGGTGTTCGCCTACCTGGGTCATTTTATCGCGCCGCTGACAGCTACTCCGTTTTACTTCCTGGACGTATTTGACGATGTACTACAGGCTTTCATCTTCGCGTTACTTGGGGTAATGTACCTGGCGACAGCCGTTAATCACGTGGATGAACATCAGCAAGAACAAAAAGCTTGACCGAAGAAGACTCATCTGACAAAATAAGAACGAACTTAGAGACAGGAGTTGGAGAAGAGCTAGCTGCTTTAAGTTTGAGAAGACTTTCCCGTTGCAATTTGTTCGCTGAAGCGGCGGCCGGACGCTAAAGAGCGTTGGGCGCTTGAGTGAGCTCTAGCGAGCAAAATGCAAGAGATGGGCAAAAGTCCGACGATTGGTAAATTAATAAGGAGTAAATATAAAGGTATGATTGCACCCGCGGATCTAATTAGTATCGCTGACGCAACCAACGTAGATATTATCGGTAAGGGCTTGATGATCGGGGGCGGCTTTATTGGACCCGGCATCGGTATGGGTATTGTCGGTGGTAGCTACATTCAGGCTACCGGCCGGAACCCGGAAGCTAAATTGCTAGGTCAAGCTCTGGTGTTTATCGCTATCATTGAGCTTTATGCGCTTTTGGCCTTCGCCAGCGTCTTCATCATCAAGTAGCTCTTTAAAAGTCGAGGGCAGAGTTAAATAGAATGATGAATGTAATAACGCAATTTGGAGACAGCTCGTCGGGGATTGGGGCTCTGGGGCTTAATCTTAGCTCGTTTCTAATTCAGTTAGGTACTTTTATTATTGCCTTTTTAGTACTTAGAAAATGGGCGTTCAAACCAATTCTTAAGGTGTTAAACGAACGCCGCGAAACGATTGAGCAAGGCGTGAGCCTAGGTGAGAAAATGCAAAAAGAACAAGCCGAGATGGAGCAAAAAGTGGTCCAAGCTTTGAACCAGGCCAGGCAAGAAGCCGATAAAATAATTGCCGACGCTTCTGACCGTGGTCGCCAAGTTATCGCTGACGCCGAAGCTAAAGCTAAGGAAAAATCAGATAACATAATCACTGGCGCAGAGGAGCGCATCGACCAAAACATGAAACTCGCCCGCAGTAAACTGGAGAAAGAATTGGCGGGCTTAGTCGCCGAGGCGACCGAAGCGATTATTGATGAAAAGGTTGATGCCAGCAAAGATGCCGCGTTGATCAACAAAGCTCTGAAAGGACGGGCATGAAATTACCCAGGAACGAATTAGTTCTGATTCTAGCCAAGCTATCTCAAGAGCTGCCGGCCAAGAAATTCGCTCAAGAAGTAGCCAGCTACTTATTGAGCGAAAACCGTACCGGCGAGCTGGACAGCTTGGGTCGAGATTTAGTAAATTACCGCGCTATGAGTGGTCTGGTAGAAGTTACCGTGGTTAGCGCTCGTCAACTTTCATCGGCGGCTCTGACCGAGGTCAAGTCCCAAGTTAAGCAGATTTATCCTAAAGCTCGCAGGATTATTATCAACCAGCGAATCGACGAAGAGCAAATTGGCGGCCTGCGACTAGAGCTACCCGATCGTCAGCTTGACTTGACGCTTAGGAGCAAGCTTAACCAACTTAAACAATTAACGGCAGGAAATTAATATGGCGACAGATTTTGCAGTCAAAGACTTATCAAAAGATATCCGGACGGCCATCACCGATCTTAAAAAACGTCCGGAAGTTGAGTCGGTAGGAGTTGTAACCCGGGCGGCTGATGGCATAGTCTGGATTTACGGTTTGAGAAGCTGTGGCTACAGCGAGATGATTGAAATTGACGGTGTCGGCGGCGGTAAAATTACGGCTTTTGCGCTGAACCTTGGCGAGGATGAAATCGGCGCGGTGCTACTAGGTGAGGATGATAAAGTTGAGGCCGGAGCTAAGGCCCGCTTAACCGGCAAAGTTCTGGAAGTTCCGGTGGGTCCGGAGCTGGTTGGTCGGGTAGTGAACCCGCTGGGTCAACCTCTGGACGGCGGCGAGCCGATTAAATCCAAGCAAACCGCCCGGGTGGAACGTCCCGCGCCAGGCGTACTAGACCGTAAACACGTCCATGAACCACTAATGACGGGCTTGACCGCCATAGACGCGCTGGTACCGATTGGCCGGGGGCAGCGTGAATTGATTATTGGGGACCGCCAGACCGGCAAAACGGCCATTGCCGTCGACGCCATGATAAATCAGGCGCGCTCTAAATCTGGTGTTATTAACATTTATGTGGCGATCGGACAGAAGTTTTCCAAAATAGCCGCTCTGACTGAGCGCTTGAAGCGCGAAAAAGTCATGGACCAAACCATTATCGTGGCAACCAGTCCGTCCGACCCGGCGGCCATGCTTTATGTCGCTCCGTATGCCGCTACTGCCATGGCCGAATATTTCCGTGACAACAAAGGCCATGCCTTAATTATTTATGACGACTTGTCCAAACATGCTGTCGCATACCGTCAGATGTCGTTATTGCTGCGCCGCCCGCCAGGGCGCGAAGCTTACCCTGGCGACGTGTTCTATTTACACTCCCGTTTGCTGGAACGTTCGGCTAAGTTGTCTGACAAACTTGGCGCTGGTTCGCTGACCGCCCTGCCGATTATTGAAACCCAGGCCGGAGATATCAGCGCTTACATCCCTACCAATGTTATCTCTATCACTGACGGCCAGATTTTCTTGGAAACCAACTTGTTTTATCAGGGTATCCGACCGGCTATTTCGGTAGGCCTTAGTGTTTCACGTGTTGGCGGTGATGCTCAGACGCCGGCCATTAAAGCCGCCGCCAGCGGTCTGAAGCTCAGTCTGGCTCAGTTCCGCGAGTTGGCCAGCTTCAGTCAGTTCTCAACCGACTTGGACGACCAGACTCGTAGCACAATTGAGCGTGGTCAGCGGCTGACAGAAATATTAAAACAACCGCAATACTCACCGAAGGCTATTTGGGAGATGTACTGCTCGTTGCTGAGCGTTACTAACGGCTGCTTTGATAAGGTACCGTTGGAAAAAATCAAGCCGGCCGAGCTGGCCTTGCTGGCTGAACTGAAGTCCAAACATTCCAAGTTGATAGCCGAGATAAACAAAGGAGCCAAGCTTACCGACGCCCAAAATAATCAAGTTCTTAAAGTTGCCCAATCGATTGCTAAAGGCTACGAAGTTGCCGCTCAACCACAGGCTAAGCAGGGAG